>JBCKNM010000010.1:0-38272 GCA_038902775.1 Polaromonas sp. | reverse complement strand
GCAGTGGGTGATCGTTGGTATTTGCGTTGCAATGGTGGCTTATCTGGCGCTGATGCCGCTCGGCTTCCTGATATGGCAGAGTTTTTTGACGCCGCAAACCGCCACCAAGGCGGCAAAATTCACACTCGACAACTATTCCACCGCCTACACCAGCGTCGAGACATTGCGCTTGCTTGGTAACTCGCTCCATTTCGCCGTCGGTTCCGCCGCACTTGCGTTCGTGATAGGCACTGCGCTGGCATGGATGAACGAACGGACCAATACCCCGTTCAAGTCGGTGTTCTTCGCGCTCTCCATCGTTCCGCTGATCATTCCGGGAATCCTGTTTACGGTCGCGTGGATCTTCCTCGCCAGTCCGAAAATCGGCATCCTCAACCTGGTGCTGCAAAACTGGTTCAGCACCGATTACGTATTTTTCAATGTCTACTCGATCTGGGGCATGATCTGGGTTGACGCTCTGGGTTCTTCGCCGCTGGCTTTCCTGCTCATGACGGCGGCATTCCGTTCGATGGATCCGTCGCTGGAAGAATCGGCCATGATGAGCGGCGCCAGCATTCCCCAGATTGCGTGGCGCATCACGCTCAAGCTGACATGGCCGGCCATCTTCGGCACCTTACTCATTCTGTTTGTGCTCGCGCTCGAGGCGTTCGAGGTGCCTGCGCTGCTGGGGTTGCCGGTCGGCATACAGGTATTCACGTCGGCGATCTACCAGGCGATTCACCAGTATCCAAGCAAGATCGGCCTGGCATCGTCCTACGCCGTCACGCTGCTGCTGATCACGACGGTCGGCGTCTACTTCCAGTCGCGTCTGTCAACTCAAGGCAGCAAGTACTCGACCGTGACCGGCAAGGGTTTCCGGCCGCGCGCGCTGGATCTGGGCAAGTGGCGCTACCTGACCGCCGCCATCTTCATCGTCTATTTCGTACTCATTGTGGTATTGCCGTTTCTGGTCTTGCTCTGGTCATCGCTGCAGAAGTTCTACAGCGTACCGTCGATGGCTGCGCTGCAGAACCTGACCTTTGCTGCCTACAAGTTCATGTTCAACTATCCGACTTTAGCAAGATCGGTGGGGAACAGTGCATTGCTTGCATTCGGCAGTGCGACCATCATCATGCTGGTGACTTCGGTGATCTGCTGGATCGTGGTCAAAACCAAATTGCCCGGACGCTGGGTGCTGGACAACCTGGCTATGCTGCCGATCGTCTTCCCGGGCCTGGTGCTGGGTCTGGCCATCATGGTGTTTTACCTGAATTTTGATATCGGCGTTTACGGCACGATATGGATCTTACTTATTGCCTACGTCACGCGTTTCCTGCCTTATGGATTACGCGCCAACACGACATCGATGCTGCAGATCCACAAGGAACTGGAAGAGTCGGCGGCGATCAGTGGCGCATCCTGGGGCAGCATGTTCTGGCGCATCATTCTGCCGCTGCTGAAACCCGGTTTGCTGGCAGGATGGATCTACATCATGATCGTGTCGATCCGCGAACTGGGGACCTCGATTCTGCTCTACAGCCCGGGAACGGAAGTGATTTCCATCATGATCTGGGAACTGTGGGAGAACGGACAATACGTTGAGCTCTCGGCGATGGGTGTGATGTTCATCATCGCTTTGTTCGTGCTGGTGATGCTAGCGCAGTTGGTCGGCAAAAAATACGGCGTCAAAGAAGCCTGATAAAGGATAGAAATTCGAGAACAAACATGTTGAGCGTCAAAAAACTTTACACCGAATATCCCAACGATCGCGGCGAGGTCATCAAGGCTGCGCAGGACATCAGTTTCGAGGTGCCGGAGGGCATGCTGTTTACGCTGCTTGGTCCGAGCGGCTGCGGCAAGACCACTACGCTGCGTTCAATCGCCGGACTGGAGCGTCCGAAATCCGGTGAGATTACGGTGGCCGGGACGGTCGTCTATTCGTCGGATAAAAACATTTTCATCCAGCCCAACAAGCGCAATTTCGGCATGGTGTTTCAATCCTATGCGATCTGGCCGCACATGAACGTGTTTCAAAATACATCGTTCCCGCTCGACGTTGGCAGTCGCAAATTCAGCAAGAAAGAGATCGAAGAACGAGTAATGCGGGTACTGACCACAGTCGGTCTTGATGAATTCGCCGGTCGCGAAGCCACCAAGTTGTCCGGCGGCCAGCAGCAGCGCCTGGCACTGGCGCGCGCGCTGGTGATGGAACCAAAGCTGCTGCTGCTCGACGAACCGCTGTCGAATCTCGACGCCAAGCTGCGCGAGCGCATGCGCTACGAACTGAAACGGATGCAGCGCGAAATCGGGGTGACCACGATATATGTTACGCACGACCAAAGCGAAGCGCTGGCGCTGTCGCACGAAATCGCCGTGATGAGCGCAGGGCATATCATGCAGATCGGTTCGCCACGCGATATCTATGAGCGGCCGAGCAACAAGTTCGTCGCCGATTTCGTGGGCCTCACCAATTTTCTGGATGCGACGGTGGAAGCGCCGGAGGCGAACGACAGCGGGTACCGGGTTAATTCCACCATCGGCCAGTTGAGCGTTACGTCCTTCGACCGGCTTGGTAAAGGCGATCCGGTATTGATTTCGGTACGGCCGGAAGACGTCGAGTTGACCGAGCAGCGCCCGGACGGCCCCAACGTCATCGAAGGGAAGGTCGACTTCAAGGTGTTCCTGGGCGAGTACCTGGATTACCGGATCAAGGTCGGCGAGCATCAGGTGCTGGCGCGGGCGCATACGTCATTCAAGACGCCGGTCGGCGCGACCGTGTACATGAAGCTGGACCCTGAAAAGTGCATCACGATCCAAAACAACCTATAGGAAAGCAGACCATGAGCAACGAAGCGCTTTATCACAGCAAGAAAGACCGCGTATTCGTGCGCGCCATCGCCGGTGCGTACAACCTCAAGGATGAACTGGCCCGCCTGCGCGCGCAGCCGCGCGTGCGCAAAGCCAGCGACATCAAATTCGTCGATGGACCGCAGGCATTCAGCCGGCACTACGTCGAGCCGAAAGACGGCATCACCCAGACCTTCCATTTGCACCTCGAGGAGTATGGCCCAGGCGGCAAATCGCAAAAACACGGGCATGTCAACGAAGCCGCGTTCTACATCCTCGATGGCACCGGTTACGAAATCCATGATGGCATCCGCTACGACTGGAGCGCAGGCGACATCGCCATCGTGCACAACAATTGCGTGCATCAGCATTTCAACGCCGACGCGGTCAAGCCGGCGCGGGCACTGGTGATCAAGACCAAACCGATGTACCTGTTCATGAATATGCTGTTTCAGTATCAGGTGGAGCCGCGCTCGTTGGAGCCGGCGCCGGGCGGCGAGGGATTCGAGGTGCGCGAAGCCGACGTAAATTTCAATCACGCAAACGAATAACGGTTAAAGGAATCAGAAAATGGCATGGGGCGAATCAAAGACCTGGATGACAGGCACGGAAAATCAGAATTTGTACCAAGGTTTGCTGGATGATGCGACGGCGGCACCAGTACGCAATGCGAAGCGCAAGAAGGTCGTGCATCCGAGTGAGATGCCGTGGGAAATGTCGTGTCAGGGCTTGCTCAAACATTTGTTGAATGAACAGATGAATACCCGAATGGAATCGGTCGATGCATACATGCAGATCATCCCGCCGGGCAGCAAGTCGGGCAAACACCGGCATCTGGCGGAGGAATGCCTGTATGTGCTGGAAGGACGCGGCTACGATTTGCATCAGGACTGCGACGTTGAAATCACCGACACCTATCACTGGAAACCGCAGGATGAAGTCAAGCGCTACGAGTGGGAAGCGGGCGACGTGATTTACATTCCGCCAAATACGATTCATCAGCATTTCAATGCCGACCCGGATCGTCCGGTGCGGCTGATCTCGGCGATCAATCGCATTTATCAGAAGTTTGGCTTGAATGATCTGGAACAACTTGAGGATGCGCCGGAATACAGGCCTGGCGTGGTGCTGACGGCGGAGATGGTCGCGCATTTCATCAACCAAAAAGCAAAATAAGCGATCCCTTTGATCCGCTGTTAGCGGGAGCTAAGCCGGATCCAATTTAAAAAAAGCAGGAGTATCGAATGGCAAAAGACGCAATGGTCTCAGAGGATTTGGCGAAGAAGTTTGCGACTGAAAAAGAGACACCTTATTCGCGTTGGGTGGCTGCAGAAGGACTCGACATCATCAGCGCACACTATGTGCCCAGCTTGCACACGGTGGCTCTGAAGCCGTGGCTG
Organism: Polaromonas sp.; assembly: GCA_038902775.1. Taxonomy (GTDB): domain Bacteria; phylum Pseudomonadota; class Gammaproteobacteria; order Burkholderiales; family Burkholderiaceae_C; genus Polaromonas. The sequence goes on along the minus strand of JBCKNM010000010.1, from coordinate 34,046 downwards.
CGCCGCGGTGGATCCGGGGTGTTCATCAATCATGAAGCGTCGCGCACCTCGAATGACTGTTATGTGTGCGAGATCCCGCCCGGCAAACAGATGGAGCCGCAGCGACAATTATTTGAAGAAATGATTTACGTGCTCAAGGGCAGGGGGTCGAGCACGGTCTGGAACGATGCCGGTCAGCGGGTAACGTTTGAATGGCGGGCCGGCTCGCTGTTTGCCATTCCGCTCAATACGACCTGCCAGCACTTCAATGGCTCCGGCAAAGACGCCGCACGCTTCGTTGCGGTGACCAATGGCCCATCGGTGATCAACCTGTATGAAGACATAGCTTTCGTCTTCAATACCCAATATGATTTTAAAAACCGCTTCTCCGGCGAGCCGGGTTATTTCGATAATAAAGGCGAGCAAAAAGGTCTTTTGCTGGAAACCAATTTTGTCGCCGATGCGGTCAATCTGCCGCTGATCAGCGCCAAGGAACGCGGGGCCGGCGGCGGACACATACGCTTCAATATGGCCAAAGGCTCGATGAACAGCCACATTTCCCAGTTCCCGATCGGCACCTACAAGAAAGCCCACTGTCACGGCCCTGGCGCTCACGTGATCATCCTGTCCGGCGAAGGTTACAGCCTGATGTGGCCCGAAGGCGAAGAGCCGCGGCGCTACGAATGGCAGGTGGGTTCGATGATCGTTCCGCCGAACCTGTGGTTCCATCAGCATTTCAATACCGGCACCACCTCGGCGCGCTATCTGGCGTTCAAGCACGAAGTGGTTTCGATTCGCAATGCACAGGGCGTACCCAAGGCATGGATCAGCCAACGTGTGGGCGGCGATCAGATCGATTACGCCGACGAAAGTCCGCTGATACGCGACCTGTTCACCGATGCGCTCTCAAAGCATGGACTGACGCCGCGTATGGCAGAGGCCTATGAGGCGGAGCTCGCAGACTTGCCGCCTAAGGCATAAATACATCAGGTTGACAGAAATCGGTTGACACCCACCAAGATGCGACGTAATCTTCGCGCAAGCTGGTTTTTAGCTTAAATGGAACTGTATATCAGCACCATCGTGAGTGGTGTGGAAGTGGTTCAGCAAGGGTATTTACCAAGGTTGGTTTTAATTTATTAACCAGGAGACATAAATGTTTGACGCAAAAAAGAAGTTAATCGTAATAGCCATCGCGGGTGCGTTTGCCTTGCCGCTTGCCGCGCAGGCTCAAATCACGTTCGGCAACGAAACGATCGGCACCGTCCAGTTCTATGGCAAGCTCTATCCGCAGGTCATCAGCGCTACGAGTTCGGGAGCGACGCAGACGGGCGCATCGGTTTCCACACTGGTGTCGGCAACCGGGGTTTGCGGCACCAGCGGCGGCACCGGCGGTTGCACCGGCTTGACGGCCGGCCGCCGCCTCGCGGTGGATTCGCAGAACTCCTATATCGGCTTCCGCGGCGAGAAAAAGTTCGGCAGCACGGGGCTGAAGGGAATCTGGCAGATCGAGCAGGCAATCGAGCTCGACACCGGCAACGAAGATGCCACGTTCTCGAACCGCGACTCGTTCCTCGGCCTGGACGGCGGCTTCGGCACGGTCAAGCTCGGCAACATGGACACCATCTACAAGGACTACGGCCAGATGGTCAGCATGTTCGGCCTCACCAGCGGCAATTTCGTCACCGCTAGCAACGTGCTCTCGCACATCGGTGTCGGCAGCAACCGTGCAGCGAGATTCCACGAGCGCGCACCGAACTCCATTCAGTACGAGACGCCCGAATTCGGCGGTGTCCAGGCCGGCTTGCAGTACAGCCCCGGCGAGACCAAAAACGACGTCGGTCAAACGCTCAACAGGTTCCTCTTGTCTGGGGGAGTGAAATACGAGACCAAGCAATACTACGTCTCCCTGCAGCACGAGCGGCACAACGACTTCTTCGGCGGTACGTTCAACGTCAGATCGGGCATGAGGAACGGCGTCATTGTCGACGGTGTCCTTACCCCGGACCCGGGCGCCCACTCCAGCGACAGCGCGACGCGCTTGAGCGGTAAGCTCATGCTGGGGGATCATACCTTGGCCGGCGATATCGCGCGCCTGGAATGGAAGGAAAGCGGCCAGGCGGCGGGCACGAAATTCGTGAGCTATCAGCGCAACACTTGGGCGGTCGGCTGGGAGGCCAAGTGGAGTGGGCCGTGGAAGACCGCGCTCCAGTATGTCCACGCCGGCGATGGAACCTGCGCCTTGACCATCGGAGCTTGCAGCACCACGGGACTGAAAGGCACGTTGATCGCCGCCGCTGTCGCATATGACTTGGACCGCCGGACGTTCCTCTATGTCCTCGCCGCCAAGTTGACCAACGGACCCTCGGCGCGGCATGACAATTGGGCGGCCTCCAGTCCTGCCCGCGGCGGAGACGTCACGCAGCTGGCGCTCGGCATGAACTACCGGTTCTAGGCCGCGTCACGCTTCAACCGCCTCGCTTGTCGGTGATAAAGTAAACGGGCGATGCGGGTGGCGCGCAACGATCCCTGTCCTTGCGGCAGCGGGAAAAAATACAAAAAGTGCTGCGGCGCAGTGATCTGGCTGCGGCCGGCGGCGCGGCGCGAGTGCGGCACCTGCACGGCGTGCTGCGACGGCTGGGTCGTCGGCACGATCTACGGGCACGAGATGAAGCCCGGCCAGCCGTGCCATTTCCGCGGCGAGGGCTGCTGCACGATCCACGAGAAGAGGCCGGTCGAGCCGTGCCGCAACTTCGTTTGCGGCTGGCTCGCCGCCGACAGCCCGTTCCCGGAATCCTTCCGGCCCGACCGGCTCGGGGTTATAATCGTGCCGACGCGCTGGCGCGGCAGGGCGGCTTTCATCCTGTGCTCCGCCGGGCGCGATCCGGACGAAAATTTGCTCGCTTGGATGCGCGAGTTCAGTACGCGCAGCGGCGCGCCTTTCTTCTACGAGCAGCGCGGCGAGCGCTTCGGCTTCGGCCCGCCCGAATTCCAGCACGAGATGCTGGAGAAGGTCGAGAGCGGAGAGCGGCTATGGTGAAGGAGCTTTGATGGGCAAGGAATCGCATTACAACAGCAAGAAGGACCGGGTATTTCTGCGCGCGATCGCAGGACCGTACAACCTCAAGGACGAGCTGACCCGGCTGCGCTCGATGCCGCGCGTCATCAAGGGTACCGAAATGAAATTTCAGGATGGCCCACAGTCTTTCAGCAAGCACTTCATCGAGCCGGTCGATGGCCTGACCCAGACCTTGCATGTGCATCTGGAAGAGTATGCCCCGGGCGGTCGCACCCAGAAGCATGGCCATGTGAACGAAGCGGCGTTTTACATCCTCGACGGCACCGGCTACGAAATCCACGACGGCATCCGCTACGACTGGGATGCCGGCGATGTCGCGATCGTGCACAACAACTGCGTGCACCAGCACTTCAACAAAGATCCGGTCAAGCCGGCGCGTGCGCTGGTGATCAAACCCAAGCCCATGATGATGTTCATGAACCTGCTGTTCCAGAAGCAGGTGATTCCAAGGCCGACCGAGCCGACCGAGGGCGGTGTCGGTTTTGAGCCGCGCCATTTTGAAGAAAACTATAACCACGACGCGAAGTAAGGAGTTTTTGGGGTCAGAGCCCAAATTCGCCGAGCCTACGGCTCGCCCGGAGGGCGCGGTGCGATGCACCGCAGCGAAATTGGTGTCTGACCCCAATAACTCAATTCAGAAAAAGGAACGAATCATGGCATGGGGCGAATCAAAAGCATGGCTGACCGGCAGCACAAACCAGGCGCTTTATCAGGGTTTGTTGAATGATGCGGAAGCAGCGCCGGTGCGTAATGGTAAACGCAAGAAGGTCGTGCATCCGAGTGAGATGCCGTGGGAAATGTCGTGTCAGGGCTTGCTCAAACATTTGTTGAATGAACAGATGAATACCCGAATGGAATCGGTCGATGCATACATGCAGATCATCCCGCCGGGCAGCAAGTCGGGCAAACACCGGCATCTGGCGGAGGAATGCCTGTATGTGCTGGAAGGACGCGGCTACGATTTGCATCAGGACTGCGACGTTGAAATCACCGACACCTATCACTGGAAACCGCAGGATGAAGTCAAGCGCTACGAGTGGGAAGCGGGCGACGTGATTTACATTCCGCCAAATACGATTCATCAGCATTTCAATGCCGACCCGGATCGTCCGGTGCGGCTGATCTCGGCGATCAATCGCATTTATCAGAAGTTTGGCTTGAATGATCTGGAACAACTTGAGGATGCGCCGGAATACAGGCCTGGCGTGGTGCTGACGGCCGCCATGGTGGCGCAGTATCTGAAACCGAAGGCAAAGCAAATCATCAACAAGGATTAACATGACCGCCGCCTCAATAACCCCGGACGTACAGCCTGAAAAATCGTTCCGCGAAGTCTGGCTGATTACCATCGGGCATACGCTGACGCACTGGTATCCGGCCACCTTCTATCTGCTGCTGCCGCTGATCGGAAAAGAGCTGGGTCTGACCTACAGCCAGATCGGCCTGATCATGACCTGCCAGTACATCGCCGGCGCCATTTCGAATGTGCCAGGCGGCATGCTGGTCGACACGGTCGGCAAAAAAGGTTTGCTGATGGCAGTATCGTTGTTCTGGATAGGTTTTCCTTACCTGCTGATGAGCTTTACCTACAGCTACGTGATGCTGCTGATCTGTGTATCGATGGTCGGCATTGGCAATAACCTGTGGCATCCGGCCGCGATTCCGACGCTCGGCCAACGCTATCCAGAGCGCAAGGGCCTCGTGCTGTCGCTGCACGGCATGGGCGGCAATGCTGGCGATGCGCTGGCACCGCTGGCAATCGGAGCGTTGCTGGCATTCTTTACCTGGCGCGAGATCGTGGTGGTGAACGCGATTCCGGGCGCAATCATGGCTTGCCTGCTTCTGGCCTATATGGGCACGTTGCGGCTGGCTTCCAAAAACAAGCCGGCGGCTGCGGAGCCCGAGGGGCAGAGCGTGCGGGAATATGCGCGCGGCCTGCGCGGGCTGTTCAAGAACCGGGTGCTGATCCTGCTGGCCACCAGTTCCGCTTTCCGCGCGATGACGCAAACCACGCTGCTGACCTTTCTGCCGATATTCCTGGCTTATGAAATGGGCTATTCGCCGTTTTTGGTGGGCGCTTGCCTGTTCGCGCTGCAGGCGGCCGGTTTTGCCGCTGCGCCGATCGCCGGCCATTTATCCGACAGGATGGGCCGCCGCCCCATCATCATGAGCAGCCTGGCGATGACCGCCGTGGTGCTGGTATTCATGGCGTTTGCCGGACGTTCCCATGCATTTGTGCTGCTCATTGCAGTGCTGGGTTTCTTTCTGTATGCGATTCGTCCGGTGCTGCAGGCATGGCTGCTGGAGAGCACCCCGAAAAAGATGGCCGGCAGCAGCATCGGCGTGCTGTTCGGCTTGCAGGCGGTCGGCTCGTCGATCGGCCCGCTCGTGGGCGGCTTGCTGGCAGACCACTACGGACTGATGTCTATCTTCTATTTCCTGGCCTTCGCGATTGTCGTTGCCAACCTGTTCATTTTCCTGATTCCTGCGCAGACCCCGAGCGGCGCGCCGGCCAGCGCCGTTTGATCCGCCGTTCGAGTTTTTTGCTGCCGATTTCTGCAGCATATCCGGCGCGCTGATGGGTGAATGGCTCGCGCTGCTGTCGGCTTGCTGCTTTGCCGCGGCGCGTATCAATTCTGCGTCGGATTTTGCTTCGGGCACTGCTTGATCGGATTCAAGGCCAGCGCTTGGCTGTCGGGGTCGATGTAGACCTTGCCATCCACCGTATGCACCGCGTAGGTCCGCAGCGGAATCATGCAGGGCGGCGTCACCACTTCGCCGGTACGGATATTGAAAGCGCCGTTATGAAAATCGCATTCGATGACGTCGCCGTCGATATACCCTTCGGACAGTGAGCCGGGTCCGTGGGTGCAGGCATCGTTGGTCACGTAAAACCGGTTTTCAATGTTGAACACGGCAAGCGACATTCCGTCTTTTTCAACCTTGGTGGCGCAGCCGACGGCTACGTCGGTCGTAGCGCACAGTTCGAGCAGATGCAGCAGATGAAAATCTTTTATTTCACTCATGATGGTAGTCGCAGTAATACATTATCCTAGAGACCGCAGTTGACCGCTTGCATCCGCTGGCAAGGCCGCATGAGCGCTGACTTTGGGGGCCACGACCTCATTCACCTTTTGGGTGACAGCGCTACGCACCCGATTGAGCCGCCGCGGCCACGCCTGGGGTCGTTGCTCCGCCTTGCAGGCAGTAGCCTGCCGCGTTGTCGCGCCTACCCAGACGCGCCCGCAACGGCCCACTCGGGCGCGTCCAACTGCGGTTTCTAGGATTATCGATAGTCGTCGGCAAATTTTGCCGCCTTCGCGCGCAGTGTCTGCCGTATCCGATTTCTGTTGACATATGTCAAAGGGATGGGTGGTGTCTGGCATTGACATCACAACCCCAAGAATGATATCCTACGTTTCTTGTTAGGAACATCGTTCCGCATAAGAGAACGTAAAAATTGATGCCATCGCAGCGTTATTTTGAGCGTATTTGTATATCTACAAAATTTGACTGACAAAACTCTTTTGAGGAAATTTGAAATGACCAGACGCGAACAAAATGAACTACTGACACAGACCAGCGCGGGCACGCCGATGGGCGATCTGTTTCGCCGCTATTGGACACCGGCGCTGATGTCGAGTGAATTGCCTGAGGCCGACTGTCCGCCAGTACGCGTCAAGCTGCTGTCCGAACGCATGATCGCGTTCCGTGACACTGCAGGCAAGCTCGGTTTGATCGACGAATTCTGTGCCCATCGCGGGGTTTCGCTGTGGTTCGGTCGCAATGAAGAGAACGGCCTGCGCTGTTCTTATCATGGCTGGAAATACGATACCACAGGCCAGTGCGTCGATGTCCCGTCGGAACCGGCCGAAAGCGGCTATTGCAAAAAAATCAAACTGAAGTCGTATCCCTTAGTCGAGCGCGGCGGCATCCTGTGGACTTACATGGGCCCGCCCGAGCTGCAGCCGGAGTTGCCGGAATTCGAATTCGCGATGGTCAGTCCCGAGCGGCGCTTCATTTCGAAGCGCAACCAGGAATGTAACTATCTGCAAGCGCTGGAAGGCGGCATCGATTCCAGCCACGTATCGTTCTTGCATAGCGGCGAGCTGGAACATGATCCGCTTTTCAAGGGCGCCAAGGGCAATAAATACAATCTGCAGGATTTCAAGGTCAAGTTCGAGGTTGTCGAATCCGAAGGCGGCCTGTTAATCGGTGCTCGCCGCAATGCCGAAAACGGCAATTATTACTGGCGCATCACGCAGTGGGTGATGCCGTACTTTACTGCGATTCCTCCACGTGGCGACCATCCGATTCACGGCCATTTCTGGGTGCCGATCGATGATGAAACCTGCTGGTCGTGGAGTTATGACTATCATCCGGCGCGCGACCTGACAGACAAGGAAGTCCAGGCCATGAACGATGGCTATGGTATCCACGTGAAGCTGATTCCCGGTACCTTCATTCCGGTGCAGAACAAGGACAATGACTACCTGATGGATCGTGCCGGCCAGAAGGCCAAAGTGACCTACAGCGGCGTGTCGGGCATCGCAATCCAGGATTCATCGCTACAGGAAAGCATGGGACCGATCGCTGACCGCAGCAAGGAAAATCTGGTCTCGACCGACAATGGCATCATCATGGCGCGCCATCGTCTGCGCAAGGCGGCCGAGGCGCTGAAAAAGGGCATAGCGCCACCTGGACTCGACCCTGTCACGCATCGCGTGCGTTCAGTGTCACTGGTGCTGCCGCCGGATGTTGCGTTCAAGGATGCGGCCAAGGAGGCCTTGATCGCCCATGAAGGCGTGCCGTTGACTTCCGTGTAACGCCAACCTGGTAATGCTCGGAACGGCCAGGAAAAGCGCCACTCATCTGCAGGCGCTCGATAAGGTCAAGGAATGGACGCGCGAGCGCTTCAAGCTGCCCGCAGAAACGGCGATCCTGGTGTCCGAGATCGCCTGCGCGGTGCCCGGTTGTCCGCCGCTGGAAACCGTGGTCGCGTTCTGGACGCTGGACGAGACGCGTCATCATTTCAAGTTGTTCAAGCCGGCGATGGCGGTCGTGGAGCAGGATATTCCGTACGCCTGGCTGATGAAGTCGCTGGCCGTTCCCGAAGGTTTCAGCGACGACTGCTGTTGACTCGCCCGGGACGGAAAATTTTATAAAGAGAATCGCATTATGGCCGACCTACAGCTAAAGACCGCGCTCCAGACACTGGGCCACACCCAGGCGCTCAAGGACAAAAGCGTGCAGCCGCACAGCTTCGATTTTGAATTCGAAGAAGTGCCGGCCATCATCCAGGCATTCCGCCGCATGGTGCGCGGGACCGAATTCGATATCAGCGAAATGGCGATTACCACCTACCTGTGCGCCCACGCGAATGGCAAACGCTTCACCGCGCTGCCGATTTTTCTGGTGCGCGCCTTTCATCACGGCGCCATCGTGCACAACACGACGCTCGGGATTCGCAACCCGAAGGACTTGGAAGGCAAGAAGGTCGGCGTCAATCGCGGCTACACCGTGACCACCGGCGTGTGGGCGCGCGGCGTGCTGCAACACGAGCATGGTGTCGACCTGTCCAAGATCACCTGGGTGTTGTCCGGCGATGAACACGTCGCCGAATATCAGGCGCCCGGCAATGTGGTGGCTATCGAAAAAGGCAAAAAGCTGGAAGACATGCTGATATCGGGCGAGATCGCCGCCGCCATCGGCGTAACGGTCGAGCACCCCGATGTGAAGCCGCTGATTCCGAATGCCAAGGCGGCCGGTTTCGCGGCGCTACAGACCAGCGGTTATTATCCGATCAACCATACCCTGGTCGTGAGGGATGAGCTACTAGAGGCGCACCCGGGTCTGGCGCTGGAGATTTTCAATGTCTTCGCCGAGTCCAAACGTCGTTATGTCGAGCGCCTCAAAAATAATCAGATTGCCGAGCCATCTGCGGCCGACCAGCTGTATCGGCGCGTGATGGAAATTACCGGCGCTGATCCGCTGCCCTACGGCATAGCGCCGAACCGGCAAATGATAGAGGCGGTGATCCGCTACGCCGACGAGCAGGGCATCATCAGCCATCCGTATGCAGTAGAAGAATTGTTCGCACGCGGCACGCACGACCTGGTGGCGTAACCGACTTAAGCATCGCGATATTTCCGACTCGAATAAAACCGGAGTCTGCCGCAAGTTGCGCGGCGCTCCGAACCCTGAACAATACGAAAGAAGAACACCATGGACTCCAAAGAATCAGCTGTCACCATTCCGGCATTGCAGCAGATGAAGCGCGATGGCAAAAAGATCGTCGGCGTGGTCGCCTGGGATTACCAGATGGCGCAGATCGTTGACCGTGCTGGCGTCGAAATCGTGTCGGTCGGTGATACCGTCGGCATCAATTTGTGGGGTCATCCAAATCCGCTCGAGATCACGATGGAGGAAATGATCGTGGTTTGCAAGGCGGTGCGGCGCGGCGTCAAGCGGGCGCTGGTCAGCTGCGATTTTCCGTACGGTCCGCTGCAGGAAGGCGTCGATGCCGCAGTGCGCGCCGCGATCCGGCTGGTGAAAGAGGCGGGCGTGGACATGGTCAAGCTCGATGGCGCGGCCGACTTTCCGGAAGCGGTGGCCGCCATCGCCCGCGCCGGGATTCCGGTCTTCGCGCAGTTCGGCATTACGCCGCAGACCGCGCTCCAATACGGCATTCAATACAGCGCCGCCAACAAACCGGGTGCGCTGGCGACGCATGCCATGATAGCGCGGCTGGTGGCAGAGGCCAAGCGACTCGAAAGCGCCGGTGCGTCGCTGCTCGACTTTACCAACTCCGGCGCGCTGGCCGGCGCTGCGGTTGTTAACGCGGTGTCGATTCCGGTCATCGGCGGCTTCGGTGGTGGTCCTTGGCTGGATGGACGGATGCGCATGGCGCATGCGGCGATTGGATATGCCGCCAGCGCGATCGATTCCGAGGTGGAAAATTATGCCAATGTGGCTCGCATCACTCTCGATGCGATCACGGCCTACGCTGGCGACGTCCGCGCGGCGCGCCAGATCAAAGGCGTCGTTCCTGCCAAACCTGCACCCTGATTGGATTGCATTATGACTATCACCGTAATCGACGGTATCGCGACACGTTATGACGTGATCGGCTCGGGGCCGCCTTTGCTGATGTTTTCGCCGGGAGGATTTAATGCGACGCTGGAGATGTGGTCTTCGCTCGGCGTGTATGCCCGCACCAAACCGCTCGAGCACCTGGCGCAGAAGTACAGCTGCATCGTGTTCGACCGGCGCGAGACCGGCCAATCGGGTGGGCGCGTCGAGCGCGTGACCTGGGCGCACTACGTCGCGCAAGGCAAGGGCTTGCTGGATCACCTGAACATCAAAAAGGCGCATCTGATGGGCGGCTGCATGGGCTGTTGTCCGGTGGTGGCGTTTGCCGTGGCCTACCCCGAGGTCGTGCTGAGCATGGTGCTGTACTGGCCAGTCGGCGGCGTCAGATATCGCCTCACCGGCCACCAGCGTTTTGCCGAACATCTGGCGTTTGTGCATCAACAGGGGCTGGAACAGGTGGTCGCGCTGGTGCAGAAGGATGGCAAGCCCTTCGGCGCCGATCCGCGCGGCGGGCCATGGGCTTCGGTGATCGCACATGACCCGGCCTTCGCCGAACGCTATGTGAAGCAAAACGTCGAGCAGTACAAACTGATCGTGGCCGGCATGGCGCGCACGCTGATCGACCGCGATACGGCGCCGGGCGCCGAACCCGAGGACTTGATGCGACTCGATATCCCGGCCCTGATCGTGCCCGGCAAGGACGCGTCGCATGCTACCTCGGCGGCGCGCTATCTGGAAGAATGCTTACCCCGATCCGAATATTGGGATGTGTCGGTCGCCGACCAGACCGAAGAGCGCAGCGCAGCGCGCCTGCTGGAATTCCTCGCTGCTGCCACAGCACCCCACCATGAGCCTGTCAAACCATGATCATCGATACCCACTGCCATTACACCACCGAGCCCGCGGCCTTCCATACGTTTCGCGACAAACAGCTCGCCGGGCTCGCCGATCCTGCCCGCAAACCGGCCTCGACCGACCTCGGCATCAGCGATGAGGCGCTGATCAAGAGCGTTGAGCCGCAGCTCAGGCTGCAGCGCGAGCGCGGCAGCGATCTGACGATTTTTTCGCCGCGCGCGGCCGGCATGGCGCATCACGTCGGCACCGAGGCGATCAGCCAGCAGTGGACCACGGTCAGCAATGACATCATCCATCGCCTGTGCACGCTGCTGCCGAATAATTTCGTCGGCGTCGGGCAGCTGCCGCAGTTTCCCGGTGTCGCCCCGAAAAATTGCATTCCGGAGCTGGAGCGGATCGTCAATGAACTCGGCTTTGTCGGCGTGAATTTAAATCCCGATCCGTCGGGCGGCTACTGGACCGATCCGCCGCTAATCGATCGCTACTGGTATCCGATCTACGAAAAACTGTGCGAGCTCGATGTGCCGGCGATGATCCACGTGACCTCGTGCTGCAATCCCAACTTCCACCACACCGGCGCGCATTACATCAATGCCGATACCACCGCCTTCATGCAGCTCATCCAGGGCAATCTGTTCAAGGATTTCCCGACCCTGAAATTCGTCATCCCGCATGGCGGCGGTGCGGTGCCGTATCACTGGGGACGCTACCGCGGTCTGTGCCTGAGCATGAAAAAAACGTCGCTGATCGAGCATGTGATGCAAAACGTGTATTTCGATACCTGTGTCTATCATCTGCCGGGCATCGAATTGCTGACCAAGGTAATCCCGATCGACAATATCCTGTTCGCCTCCGAAATGCTGGGCGCGGTGCCCGGCATCGATCCGGAAACCGGTCACAGTTTCGACGATACCAAACGCTATATCGATCAGGTCACCGGCCTCAGTGAAGAGAACCGCTACAAGATATTCGAAGGCAACGCCCGCTTGGTGTATCCACGTCTGGACGCTTTGCTGACCAAGCGTGGCCATCCAGCCAAAGAGTTCTGATATGCTGAACGATGTTTCATTTTATTGCTCTCAGCTGAAGATGCTCGTACAATAGTTTTGTCAAATCCGCATCCGGCATGAACGCAGGGGCGCTTGATCATTGCGCCACTCGCGCATGCCGCGGCGCGCGTCCATAACATCCCCGAGGAAAACCGCATGTCCACGCTTCCCCGCCTCAACGGCATTATTCGCGCTCTCGAAGCTGGCCAGCATTCGTTTACCTTGTTTGCGCCCTGCGAGCTTGAAACCGCAATCGAGCTGCAAAGTTCGAAATATGATGGCATCGTTTTTGAAGGTGAGCATCGCGGCTGGGATATCAAAGCCTTGCGCGACAGTCTGCAATACCTGTTGAACCGCGGACAAATCATCAAATCCGGATCGCCGGCACCGGCCGTCACGCCGACCGCGCGCATCCCGGCCAATGGCGTCGAGAAGAACCAGTTCCTCGCCAAGCAGGCCTTGGATCTGGGTTGCTACGGCATCGTCTGGCCGCATATCAGTACCGTCGAAGAGGCCTATAACGCGGTCGCCGCCTGCCGCTATCCGCGCCTGAAAGACAAGCCGCTCTACGAACCGGTAGGGATTCGCGGTGACGGCCCGATGCAGGCGACGCGCTATTGGGGTGTCACCCAACAGGAATATTACGAGCGCGCCGATGTCTGGCCGCTGGCATCGCACGGCGAAATTTTCGTGGTGCTGCAGATCGAGGACACGATGGGGATTGAAAATCTGCCTGACATACTCAAAAACGTCCCCGGCATCGGCGCCGTGCTGATCGGCGAAGGCGACCTCAGTCAGGAGCTCGGTTATGCGCGCCAGACTGAACACAAGGTCGTGCTCGACGCGATGGCCCGGGTGGTGTCGATTTGCAAACAGCACGACGTGATCGTCGGCCACCCACACGTCACGTCGGCCAATGCCGAGCGGGTGATCGCCGAAGGTTACCGCTACCTGATGTGCGCCGCGCCGCGCAGCTTTGCGACGCTGGAAAATGCGCGCACGCTGACCGGCCGCTAAGGGAATCTGAATTTTCAAATGTACCTTTTCCGTCATTGCGAGCGAAGCGCGGCAATCCATGCACCCGGAAGTCATGGATTGCCGCGTCGCTGTGCTCCTCGCAATGACGAGTGAGTGGTATTTTGGAAATTTCTGACTCCCTAAGACTAAGCCCCAGCACCGAATTTAATATCAAAGGAGCGTATTTGTGGAAAAAGTACTTGCCGCAGTAAAGACTGGCCCGAGCAAAATCGAGATCCAGGAATTCCCGATGCCGGACGTGCCGGCCGATGGCGCGTTGCTGAGGATGGAAGTGGCCGGCATTTGCGGCACTGACGTCAAGATGTACAAGCAGCCGCTGGCCAAGGGACCTGTCATCATGGGCCACGAAAACATCGGCTACATCACCAAGGCCGGCAGTGAATTCACCAAGCGCAAAGGCTTCAAGGAAGGCGATCTGGTGTTCGTCGAACATTACGTCGGCTGCATGAAATGCGAGTGGTGCCACAAGGGCGAATACCGCCACTGCGAAAATACCGACTGGCGCTACAACCCGGACGGCATCCGTTACGGCTACACCAGCTCGGACAAGCCGCCGCACCTGTGGGGCGGTTTCGCGCAGTACGCTTACCTGCCATGGAATTCGGTGGTCCACAAGGTGCCCGCCGGCGTGACGCCGGAACTGGCAGGGCTGGTGACGCCGATGGCCAACGGCATCGAATGGTCGCTGTTCGAGGGTGGCGTGGGCTATGACAGCGTGGTGCTGATCCAGGGGCCGGGCCAGCAGGGCTTGTCGCAAACCGTGATCTGCAAGCAGGCCGGTGCCAAGCTGATCATCGTTACCGGCACCTCGAAAGATGCGGCGCGGCTGGAAGTGGCGAAGGCGCTGGGCGCCGACTATGTGATCGACGTGCAGAAAGAAGATCCGCTGGCGCGCATCATGGAAATTACCGGCGGCAAGGGTGTCGACGTGGTGCTCGATTGCACGGCCGGCGCCGGTACCTTACCGATCCTGCTGGGCGTGGAAGCGTGCAAGCGCAAGGGCGGCGTGATCGTGATGCAGGGCGAAATGCCGGAATTCCCGAATTTCCCGATCGGCAAAGTCACGCTGAAATTCATCACGCTCAAGAGCGCCCGCGGCCATAGCTATCGTGCCTGTGAACTGGCGCTGGCGCAGCTGGCGTCAGGCCGCTTCCCGCTCGAGAAGGTCACGACCCACAAGTTCGGCCTGAAGGATGTCGACCTTGCGATCCGCTCAGTCGGCAACGAAGGCTTGCCGAATGTGATCCACGCTTCCCTGATGCCCTGGCTGTAGGCGGCGCGTGGTCAATTCGTCGAATGTCGTAGCGATCGAAGCCGGGCAAGCGCTGGAAAAGCGCATCCCGGTGACCGTGCTGACCGGCTATCTCGGTGCTGGCAAGACCACGCTGCTCAATCGTATATTGTCGGAAGACCACGGTCGCCGTTACGCCGTGATCGTCAATGAGTTCGGCGAGATCGGCATCGACAATGATCTGATCGTGAGCACCGACGAAGAATTGTTCGAGATGAACAACGGCTGTATTTGCTGCACGGTGCGTGGCGATCTGATCCGCACCTTGCACGGTCTGCTGGCGCGTGGCGGTAATTTCGACGCGATCATCGTCGAGACCACCGGCCTGGCCGACCCGGGGCCGGTGGTGCAGACTTTTTTCGTCGACCACTTCCTGCAGGCGCGCACCGTGCTCGACTCGGTCACCACGCTGGTCGACGCAAAACACATTTTGCTGCGTCTGGCCGACAGCCGCGAGGCCGTCGAACAGATTGCCTTCGCTGATCAGATCGTGCTCAACAAAACGGAATTGGTCAGCGAGGACGAATTGCGCGCAATCGAATCACGCTTGAAAAAAATCAATTCGCTGGCGCCTATCCATCGGTCGCAACGTGCCAATGTGGATCTTGCCAAGGTGCTCGGACGCGGTGCTTTCGATATCGAGCACATTGTGTCGCTCGAACCAGATTTCCTGACGCCTGCCGATGCTGATGCAGCGCATGTGCACGACGAACATTGCGAGCACGAGCACGATCATCAGCATGACAGTGGCATTCACAGTATTTCCTTAATTTCCACGCTACCCATGGATGGCGCGCGTATCAGTTACTGGCTTAACGCACTGGTGGCCAGCAAGGGCGCAGACATCTTGCGCGCCAAGGGCATCATCGATGTCATGGGCGAGAACAGGAGGCTGGTTTTTCAGTCAGTGCACATGCTGCTCGAAGGCGATTACCAGCGACTCTGGACGGCGCAAGAAGCACGTTGCAGTCGCCTCGTCTTCATCGGCCGCAATCTGGACCAAGCGGCACTGGAGACTGGCTTCAAATCCTGCGTAGCGGTCGATACAATCCAAAATTAGGACCAAGCGTGAAGCCCCTAAGCAGCGCCCGCGCCGCAAGCGATACGCGACATCGGATCACGGCCGCCAATTCTCAGCCGCGTCGTATCAAGTTGGTCGGACTGGGCAGCGGCGGTGCCGCTATCGTGACCAGCATCGATACGGCCAGTCTGCGCGATGTGCAGATTGTGATTCCCAACAGCGGCGCTGCCGCGCTGTCGGAACTGGCGGATGCGGAGATGATTTTTGTGGTGACATGCAGCGGCGACGATCTGGCCTTGGCACCGGAGATCAAGCTGATCGCGCGCGCCGCCAATGTGATGATCACCGGGATTCTGGTGCAATCGGGCGCCGCGCAGGCCGAACTGCCAGTGCTGCGGGCCGCCTCCGACATGCTAATCGTGGCGACCGATGCCAGTTACGTGTCGGACATGCTGGAGCAGCTCGGCGCTTGATATTGCATGGAGCAGACTACTGAATCACGCCAATAACGGTAGTGCAACATCAGGGAAAACACGACTCTTGAGGACGCTTTTCGGTGCCATACTTGGCCTCATGCGGTTGAATTTCCTATCCTTGCTGCCTATGAAATCACGGATTCAGGATGAGAGAATCGCTGGCACTTTCGTCGTGTAAGGGTAAAAAATGGGATTTTTGTCGCAACTAGGCGCCGTGTTTCAGTGGGACTTGATGCTTATAATGTTTGCTTCCGTGATGTTCGGACTCGTCATCGGCGTATTACCCGGACTCGGAGGAACCATCGCCATGGTTTTTTTGATCCCGATAAGCTACGGCATGAGTCCCGAGGCTGCGATCGTCATGCTGCTGTGCTGCTACGGGGCTTCTAACTTCGGTGGATCCATCACGTCGATTCTGATCAACACGCCGGGGGACGCCGTCAACGCCGCGACCCAGTTCGATGGCTACCCGCTGGCGAAACAAGGCAAGGCCGGTATGGCGATTACCGCCGCCATGATATGTTCGGCTCTGGGTGGTCTGGTCGGTCTGGTCGCACTGGACTTGATGCTTCCGGTCGCACGCAAGCTCATCCTGGCATTTTCCTATCCGGATTTTTTCATGCTGGCAGTATTCGGCCTGACCATCATCGCTGCGGTCACGCGCGGCAATACTTTCCGCGGCCTGATATCAGCGCTGCTCGGGTTATTGCTGTGCTATGTGGGAACAGAACCCATCATGGGTGGCGAACGCTTTACGTTCGGCGTGGACTATTTATCGGACGGTATCGATCTGATCGCAGTCATTATCGGTCTGTTTGCCATCGGCGAAGCCTACACACTTAGCCGCAGGAATGAGTCGATCGCCAGCGATATCGACGTAAAATCCGGCATATCCTGGGAGGGCGTAACGGCGGTGATGAAGAATTACTGGTTATTCCTGCGTTCGTGCTTTATCGGCTTCTTCATTGGAGTGGTTCCCGGCGTGGGAGGAGTTGTGGCGAGTTTTATGGCTTACGGTATGGCAGTAAAAATGTCAAAAACCCCGGAAAAATTTGGCACGGGGGCAATCGAAGGCGTGATAGCGGTCGAAACGGCTAACGATGCGAAGGATGGCGGACAACTTTTGCCGACCTTGGTATTTGGCATACCGGGCAGCGCCGCTATGGCGGTATTGATGGGCGGGCTGATGATACATGGGCTAGCGCCGGGTCCGGAGATGTTGACCAAAAATATCGATACCACCGAGTTCCTGATTGCCGCCGCCATCGTGGGCAAGTTCGTCGCGATGGCCCTTGGGTTGCTGTTTGCCACCCGACTGGTCTTTCTAACCACAATCCGCTGTTCATTGATGGCGCCGGGCATCGTCGTTTTTGGCCTGATCGGCGCGTACGGTAGCGGCGGCAAGTTGGGGGATGTCATCGTCGCGGCCTTGTTCGGCTTGGGCGCAGTGTTCATGCAAAAATATGGCTATTCACGCATCGCCCTGATTATCGCCTTGGTATTGGGCAAACTGCTCGAAGCGTCGTTTCATCAATCGATGACCGCTTTCGGCGCGAGTGGGTTTTTTACTCGTCCGATCGCCCTGGTCCTGCTATTCATCGTGGTTTTATCGCTGGTATGGCCATTCATCCGAAAAAGCAGAAAGGGCTGAGCGCATGATACGGATCACAGAAAAAGGATTTTTTTCCACATTGATTTTCTTGTTCGCTGCAGTCATTTCCTATGCGACCCTGGATTTGCGCAGCGATGTCGGTTTGGTGCCGCGCATAGTCGGAATTCTTCTGCTGATTTTATCTGGACTGCAGATGGTGATGGATTTACTTCCTGCGGTTAAAAAACGCCTAGCTTTCCTTGATAGAAGTTCCAACGGCTCGGTCGGTGGCGAAGGCGTGGTACAGGAGCAGGATGAAGCGGGCGATACGTTGTTTGCCAGAGCCTTGTTTTTCGGCTGGATAGCGGTGTTTATCGTATTGATTTACCTGACCAGCATGGTGCTCGCGACGACGATTTCGCTGTTTATTTATCTTAAGTGGGTTAATAAAGAAACCTGGCTGATGTCCGTGCTGTATTCGTTGGGAATGGCGCTATTCATCTACCTCGTGTTCGTTCTGGTCTTCAAGCTCCATTATTTTATTTAGAATCAGCTTTTAGACGATCATCGGTTTTATAAATCCCATGGCGCAGATTTGGTAATTTTGTCAGCCAATTTAAATTGGACTAGAAACGATGAACATTTTAGCTGAAATGCCGGTAAAGACAGGCTCCGGCGCACGGGCGTGGGGTAGCGACTATCTGGCGGATGTCATCCGCGCGCTGGATCTGAAATACGTGGCGCTCACACCTGGGGCCAGCTTTCGCGGCCTGCATGACAGCCTGGTGAATCACCTGGGCAACACCAACCCGCAAATGTTGCTGTGCCTGCACGAAGAGCATACGGTCGCCATCGCCCATGGTTACATCAAGGTCACCGGCAAGCCCATGGGAGTCATCCTCCACAGCAACGTCGGTTTGATGCATGCTTCCATGGCGATCTTCAACGCCTGGTGCGACCGGATGCCGGTGCTGATTTTCGGTGCTACCGGCGCGGTCGACGCTGCCAAGCGACGGCCCTGGATCGAATGGATTCATACGGTCAAGGACCAAGGAGCGCTGGTGCGGGATTTCACCAAATGGGACGATCAGCCTGCCTCGCTTGCGGCGGCGGCCGAATCGATGTTGCGCGCCTCCATGATTGCGCAGACGGCACCCAGGGCACCGGTATATGTATGCTTCGATGTGAGCCTGCAGGAGGAACGTGCCCCGGAAAATATCAGTCTGCCCGAGATATCCCGCTTTAAAATACCGCCGCCTGCGCAACCTTCGACCGAGGGAATGCGGCAGGCAGCGGCGCTGCTGGCAGGCGCGAAGAACCCGCTGATCCTGATCGGACGCGTATCACGCAGTGTGGACGGATGGCAGCAGCGCATCGAACTGGCAGAACGTTTGAATGCCAGGGTATTGACCGACTTGAAGCTGGGAGCGGCTTTCCCGACCGACCATCCGCTACATGCGGCGGCACCGGGCCTGCGCCTGTCAGAACAGGGATTGCAAGCGCTGCGCGAGGCGGACGTAGTGTTGAGTCTGGACTGGGTCGACCTGGCCGGTACGCTGAAGACGGCGCGGCCCGACGGCCAAACACCCGCAAAGATCATTCAGTGCTCGGTCGATCCCTACATACACCGTGGCTGGAGCATGGATTACCAGGGGCTGGCGCCGATGGACGTGCAGCTGCTGTGCGAACCGGACGCGCTGGTGCCGGTCCTGCTCGCAGAAGTAAAGCAGCGTCACGGCGGATCATCCCGTTCGTATACGCCGGTAGTCAAAGCTCAAGGCGGCACAGAAATGGATCCTGACAAGGAGATCGGCATCCGCGACTTTGGCTGGCTGATGCGGCGGATCACCGCGCAAGAGCAGGTATGCCTTATCCGATTGCCGCTCGGCTGGGCGGGCGCCACCTGCCATTTCAGCCATCCATTGGATTTCTTGGGATCCGATGGCGGCGGAGGCATCGGATCCGGGCCCGGAATGGCCATCGGCGCGGCGCTGGCATTGCAAGGTAGCGGCCGGCTGCCGGTGGCGATATTGGGCGACGGGGATTTCATGATGGGTGTCAGCGCAATATGGACTGCGGCACACTACCGCATTCCCGTATTGATTTTAGTGTCGAATAATCGTTCGTTTTTCAACGATGAAATCCATCAGGAAAAAGTGGCGATCCATCGTGAGCGGCCGGTCGAGAATAAATGGATCGGGCAACATATCGGCGAACCGGATATCGACATCGCTGCAATTGCCCGGGCACAGGGAGCGGTAGGAATGGGGCCGGTTCATCGGGCCGGCGACCTCGAAGCGATTCTGGTACAGGCGATCGCCAAGGTTAAAGCGGGACAGACCTGCGTGGTGGATGTGCGCGTGCGTGCAGAATATGACGAGACGTGATGCACGAATCGGTTTTGCGGCGACCAAAGAGTATGCTATTGTAAATTAACCTGGCCTGACGCGAGTCGGCCAACACACAGAAGGAGAGACGACATGCAAAAAACTTCGGCTTGGAGAAAATTCGGTTGGACGCTGTTGGCGAGCGTTGTGGTGTCAGGCACGGCCGTGGCGGCCGGCAAGTATCCGGAAAAAAATATCGAACTGGTTGTCGGCTACAGGCCCGGCGGCGGTTACGGCGATTGGGCACAGGCGATCGCGCCTTTCATCGAGAAACACCTGCCCAATAAAGTGAATGTGGTTGTGCGCAATATGGACGGTGCGGGTAACATCGTTGCCGCAAACTACCTGCATAAGGCCAAGCCAGACGGTTATACCATCGGTTTATATAATATGGTCGGCTTGGCCATCAATCAGGCTGCTTCGCGCAAGACGCAATATGACTTGAATCAGACGACCTGGCTGGCGCGGATTTCCTATGACGACAGCGTCGCTCTGGTCAGCGCCAAAGGGCCTTACAACAGTATTCAGGACTTTAAAAAACAGTCCAAGCCACAGTATATCGTGTCCACCCGCGGGTTCGCCGATAACAATTTTCTCATAGGCGCAGTCACCTTCGATAAATTGGGTGTTAAATGGAAGTCGCTCAATCATGAAGGCGCAAGCAACGCAATCCTGGCGGTGCTCCGTGGCGACGCGGACATCATGTTTGCCTCGTATGAGAGCTTTAGTCAGTACTTCGACAACGGAGAAGTCAAGGCACTTGTTTACTATGGCAATGCACGCAATCCCAATCAGCCTAACGCCCCAACCTCGGCCGAGATCGGCATGCCCGGACTGGCCGACAGCATGAGCACGCAGCGCATGATAGGTGCTCCACCAGGGCTACCAGAGGACGTGCGTGCAGTGCTGGAAGCGGCCATTAAAAAAGCGGTCGAAGATCCGGAATTTCTCGCCATAATGAAAAAAACGAAGAAAGTTGTGGGGTATCTGGAGGGTAAAGAATCGGCGAAAATTGTTAAAAGTGCGCTCGAGAGCTTTAAGGCCTATTCTGGCATGATGAATGATTTAATGACTCTGGGTAAATAGTCCAGCCTGCAAAACCCTCGAAACCCGCATAAAACCTCACATTTTTGTGTAAAAACGGTGCACCAAATCCCTCATAAAACGTTATTTGAAGAGTAAATTCCTGAGAGATTTTAGACATGAACACAGCAGACTTTTTCCGCTCCCGCCTTGATGCCATGATTGACATGCGCCACCCCTTGGTGGTGCTGACTGCACAACTCCCTTGGGGCCGGATTGAAGCAGCTCTGGCGCCGAATTTCACTCACCAGGACCGAACTCCGAAGGAAGAACGCACAGAGGATTTGTTGGGTGAACACGCAGTGCAATTTGGCGGTGGTGTCAGCCCAGCAGGTCGCCCCCGTTTATCCATCCGACTCATGGTCAGTCTGCTGTATCTCAAGAACAGCTACAACCTCAGTGACGAAGAGCTCGTTGTTCGCTGGAGCGAGAACGTGGTCTGGCAATACTTTGGTGGCCAAGAGTATTACGAACCACGCCTGCCCTGCGACGCGACCCAGATCGGGCGCTTTCGCCGTGCCATCGGTGAAGAAGGCCTGGAGCAACTGCTCAAGGCCACCATCGAGACCGCCGTTGAAATCAAGGCCATCAAACCGGTTGAGTTCGAGCGCATCATCGTTGACTCCACAGTACAAGAAAAAGCCATTGCCCACCCAGTAGACAGCCGCTTGCTAGAGATCGCCCGTCATAAGGTGGCAAGTAGCGCCAAACGCGCCGGTATCAACCTCAAGCAGACCTTTGCCAAAGAGTGCAAGACCTTGGCTCGCAGGGCCGGTGGCTACGCGCATGCCAAACAGTTCAGACGCATGAAACGAGTCGTCAAACGCCAGCGCACCATTCTGGGCGTGGTGCTGCGCGAAGTGCAACGCAAGCTCGGCTTGTCTGGGAGCCTACCCTCAAACCCCAAGGCCCTGAGCGATCTGCACATGTGGATCGAGCGTGCTGAGCGTATTCGCACCCAGCAGCGCCATGACAAGAACAAGCTGTACGCGCTGCATGCGCCCGAGGTCGAGTGCATCGGCAAGGGCAAGGCAAGAAAGCCCTATGAATTCGGGGTCAAGGTCAGCCTGGCCGTCACGCACAAACAAGGGCTGATGGTTGGGGCCAGAAGTTTTACTGGCAATCCATTCGACGGGCACACACTGGCCGCGCAACTTGAGCAAACCACCAATTTGCTGCAAGACCTGAGCCGCACGCCCAAGCAGGTCGTGGTGGATCTGGGCTATCGCGGCGTAGATGCGGACAACCCTGGTGTTGAAATCATCCACCGGGGACGGTACAAGACAATGACCAATCAACATAAACGCTGGCTCAAGCGCCGACAGGCGATCGAGCCAATGATCGGACATGTCAAATCGGACAACCGCATGGATAGGTGCTGGCTGCAAGGCGCATTGGGTGATGCGCTGCACGCGCTGAGTTGTGCTGCGGGATACAACATTCGCTGGCTGCTGCGGGCGATCGTCCGTTTGGGCCTGAAGGTGATTTTTTTGCGCCTGTTTTTGAGCGCCATGACAGGGCTAGAGAAGGTCAAATCAACGTATGCTCAACGGGCGGCCGCATTGATGCGGTCTATTGCTGACAGATTGGCTTGGTCGGCGCCGGCTTCGGCCATTGCGTTCGCTTGATTTGAATATTGCAGGGGCGACTAAATAGTCGGCCCTGCAAAATTCAAATCAGGCCGCCGCGAAGGCCGCTGCAGGCGCCGATCAAGTCAGCCGGCCGGCGCCGGAGCGAGCCCATGCCGCCAGTCGGGAGGCATAGGACGATTTGGCGCTGGATGGCCGGGCCATGGGCGCCATGACTGCAGCCAAAAACAGGCGCAAAAAAACCACCCCGATGCCCAGACGAACAATCGCCCGCATCAGCCAGCGGATGTTGTAGCCCAGCGCGCAACTCAGCGCGTGCAGCGCGTCTCCCAGCGCACCCTGCAGCCAGCACCGATCCATGCGGTTGTCGGACTTCACGTGCCCAATCATCGGCTCGATGGCTTGGCGCCGTTTGAGCCAGCGCTTTTGCTCTGTGGTGAGCGCCCTTGTACTTGCCCCGATGGATGATCTGGACGCCCGGGTTGTCTGCGTCCACCCCACGAAACCCCAGGTCCACGATGACCTGTTTGGCACTGCGCTGCAGGTCTTGCAGCAGAATTGTCGTTTGCTCGAGTTGCGCGGCCAGAATGTGGCCGTCAAACGGGTTGCCGGTAAAGCTTCTGGCACCCACCATCAGCCCTTGCTTGTGCGTGACGGCCAGACTGACCTTGACGCCGAATTCATAGGGCTTGTCTGCTTTGCCCTTGCCGATGCACTCGACCTCAGGCGCATGCAGTGCGTACAGCTTGTTCTTGTCGTGCCGCTGCTGGGTGCGGATGCGCTCGGCGCGCTCAAGCCACATCCGCAGATCGCTGATCGCCTTGGGGTTGGATGGTGTGCCGCCAGCTTCCCCGCCGTTCAGTGGCGCGTTCACAGACAAGTCGAGCTTGCGTTTGACTTCACGCAGCACCACGCCCAGTCCAGCGCTGCACCAGTTCTTCGTCGCTGAGATTGAACGCGTTCTTCAAATACAGCAAGCTGGCCATGCGCCGAATGGACAAACGGGGCCGTCCGGCGTTGCTCAGGCCTGCGCCGAATTCCACGACATGCTGACCCAACAAATCCTCGGAAAGCTCTCGCTGCGCGGCTCGCTCCTGGTGTGTGACTTTGGCTGCCAGCGCTGGTTCGATTCGGCCCCAGGGAAGTCGCTGCGCCAGCACCACCAAGGGGTGTCGCATATCGATCATGGCATCCAGGCGGGAGCGGAAAAAATCGGGTGTGCTCATGACCAAAATCCCCCAGAAATTAACTCTCTCCATAACGTTTCTCGAAAGATTTGGTGTACCGCGTTTACTAAAACAAGTGAGGATTCATGCGGGTTGCCGGGCTTTTGCAGGGCCGACTAAATAGTCGGCCCTGCAAAATTCAAATCAGGCCGCCGCGAAGGCCGCTGCAGGCGCCGATCAAGTCAGCCGGCCGGCGCCGGAGCGAGCCCATGCCGCCAGTCGGGAGGCATAGGACGATTTGGCGCTGGATGGCCGGGCCATGGGCGCCATGACTGCAGCCAAAAACAGGCGCAAAAAAACCACCCCGATGCCCAGACGAACAATCGCCCGCATCAGCCAGCGGATGTTGTAGCCCAGCGCGCAACTCAGCGCGTGCAGCGCGTCTCCCAGCGCACCCTGCAGCCAGCACCGATCCATGCGGTTGTCGGACTTCACGTGCCCAATCATCGGCTCGATGGCTTGGCGCCGTTTGAGCCAGCGCTTTTGCTCTGTGGTGAGCGCCCTTGTACTTGCCCCGATGGATGATCTGGACGCCCGGGTTGTCTGCGTCCACCCCACGAAACCCCAGGTCCACGATGACCTGTTTGGCACTGCGCTGCAGGTCTTGCAGCAGAATTGTCGTTTGCTCGAGTTGCGCGGCCAGAATGTGGCCGTCAAACGGGTTGCCGGTAAAGCTTCTGGCACCCACCATCAGCCCTTGCTTGTGCGTGACGGCCAGACTGACCTTGACGCCGAATTCATAGGGCTTGTCTGCTTTGCCCTTGCCGATGCACTCGACCTCAGGCGCATGCAGTGCGTACAGCTTGTTCTTGTCGTGCCGCTGCTGGGTGCGGATGCGCTCGGCGCGCTCAAGCCACATCCGCAGATCGCTGATCGCCTTGGGGTTGGATGGTGTGCCGCCAGCTTCCCCGCCGTTCAGTGGCGCGTTCACAGACAAGTCGAGCTTGCGTTTGACTTCACGCAGCACCACGCCCAGTCCAGCGCTGCACCAGTTCTTCGTCGCTGAGATTGAACGCGTTCTTCAAATACAGCAAGCTGGCCATGCGCCGAATGGACAAACGGGGCCGTCCGGCGTTGCTCAGGCCTGCGCCGAATTCCACGACATGCTGACCCAACAAATCCTCGGAAAGCTCTCGCTGCGCGGCTCGCTCCTGGTGTGTGACTTTGGCTGCCAGCGCTGGTTCGATTCGGCCCCAGGGAAGTCGCTGCGCCAGCACCACCAAGGGGTGTCGCATATCGATCATGGCATCCAGGCGGGAGCGGAAAAAATCGGGTGTGCTCATGACCAAAATCCCCCAGAAATTAACTCTCTCCATAACGTTTCTCGAAAGATTTGGTGTACCGCGTTTACTAAAACAAGTGAGGATTCATGCGGGTTGCCGGGCTTTTGCAGGGCCGACTGAATAGGCGCCACGACTGGGGCGTAAAGATTGTTAAGTGAACAGCATTGTGTCTGACCCTCATTTCCTACGCCCTATCTCGGCCTGTTGCAGTTCTTCCTGAACCACCGCAGCTTTATGCGTAGTCAGCCGCCCTCTTCAACCCCTCATCCAGCGACAGCGGCGGCGTCCAGCCCAGCAAGCGCCGGGTTTTTTCAATGTCCACCTGCAAAGACCCACACAGGCGCTGCGCCACATCGGGCTTGCCCACCCCGGCCGCCGCCAGTTTCAGCCAGCTCACCGGCACCGGAATCAAACGCGCCGGGCGGCCCAGGGCCTGGCCCATGCGGCGCAATAGCGCGGTGGTGGAAACATCTTCGCCGTCGGATACCAGAAAGGTCTGATTGGCTGCAGCGGGATGCGTGAGGCAGGTCACCAGCAAATCGACCAGATTGTCGAGTGAAACCAGACTGCGCTGGTTATGAATGGCGCCCAGCGGCAAGGGCACGCCGCGCTTGAGCCAGCGCATCATGGCGGCAAAGTTTGCCTTGACGCCGGGTCCATATACCAAGGGCGGGCGGATGATGACGACCTCCATGCCGGTGTCCGCGGCAAGTTGACGCAGGCCCAGTTCGGCCTCGTGTTTACTCTGGCCATAGGCATCTTGGGGTGTCGGCACGTCGGCTTCCGAAAACGCCCGACCGGTTGGCGTCATTTCGCCGTTGACCTTGACCGAACTGATGAAGACAAACCGCCGCACGCCCGCGGAAGCTGCCTGCCGGGCCAGGTTCAAGGTGCCTTGCACATTGACCCGGCGAAATTCAGCCAGTGGATCAGCAGCCGAATTCGCCATCACATGCACGCGAGCGGCGAGATGAACGACGACCTCACAACCCGTCAGCAAGTCCTGCCAATCGGTGTTGCCGTCGATACCGCCGACTGCGAAGTTCTCAACACTAATAGGTAAATCGCCCGAGGCCCGGGTGATGCCACGCACTGCCATTCCGCGCGACACGGCTTCCGCACACAAGGCACGGCCGACAAAGCCATTGGCACCCGTTACCAGGATTCGCATCCTATTGGTGCCGCCTGATGCGACCAACAACAAACTGATTGAGACGGCTAACCACCTTATTTGCCGCAAACCACATTCTTGAAAAGGGGACGCCATTTTTCCGCAACGCGGCAAATATCTCCTTGTTTTGCAGCACAATATTTTCCCAGCTTTGGTTGGTGGCCCCGCCAAGGCGCATGCGCACCAATACATGTGGAATATAGACCGTGCGAATTTGCCCGCGCTCCAGGTAACGCATCATGAATTCCACATCTGCCGCCAGCTTGTATGACTGGTCAAAGTAGCCCAGGCGCTCAATCACCGACTTGCGCACATAAAACGTGGGGTGCGCCGGGCACCAGCCCTTTGCAAAGTCGCCCTTGGTAAACGGCTTTGACTTCCAGTAGCGCACTACGCGGCTGTTGTCTTGGGTCACATACACCATGTCTGCATAACAAGCATCCACTGCTGGGTCTTGAAAAGCGCTGGCAATTTTCTCAAGCACTGCAGCGTCTGTATAAAAGTCGTCAGAATTCAAAAAGCCAACGATCTCACCGGAGGCCAATGCCAAGCCTTTGTTCATGGCATTGTAAATACCCGCATCCGGTTCACTCAGCCAATAATCAATTTGCTTATCGTATTTGCGGATAATATCCAGCGTTCCGTCACTGGAAGCACCGTCGATGATGATATATTCGATATTGCCATAGGTTTGTTGAAATACGCTGCGGATAGTTTCCTCAATCGTCGTCTCGCCATTAAATACAACGGTGATAACGGAAATGAGTGGCTTATTCTTTTGACCTGGTTTTGTGATGCCACTGAAACGCCGACCACCTTCAATTTTGATGGGAAAATCCGATTGACTGCTACTTGCCATAGACGCGGGTGAATTTTCCAATTTGATCTGTCGCTTTTAACTGCGCAAAGGAATTATTTGTTCGCCATCAACATATCGACGCTTGAGAGCAATACATTTACTAATAAAATCTTTTTTCCTCGGTATGTAAGGAACACTTATATCCATTTCATTCAAACGCCGGATAGCATCCCTCAAGTATTGGACATAAGTTTGATAAATCAGGTCGGCTGTATTCCCGATATTGTATCCGGAATACAGACATAAGCTGTCAATTCCTTCAATTTTTAAAGTTTGATAGTGATAAAAGACTGGGGTAAGCTGCCCCTTGTACAAGTCATGCATGTACTTTATATTCCAAGGGGCCAAAGTCTTATGTTTCTGCAGAAGAATATGGACTTCATCAGCAAATAACTCAGGCCACACATCCAAATATTTCTGATCGCCAAATTTTCCATCTTCCGCTCTCGCGTAGCACCACTCCAGACAGCGATCCTGCCACCAGTGCATTACTCGAGCAGCCTCAACCGTGCGTCTAAAAGTCATAAACTGAACGCAAAATTTTCCACCCCGTCTTGCACGACCGGACCTTTCATAACGTGGATCATAGGCATGGTCAGTAATCAGCACATGTTTGGAGGACGCCGTAAATTCATCAAGTAGCTGATTGGGTTTATCAAAGAAGAGCAAATCAGCATCAAGATAAGTCACACGTTCAACACCTAGTTCGCAGCCAAAAACAAACTGCGGAGTAAAAGGGGTAAGTGTCCAGCAATATTCGCCGCGACTGCGTGACGGCTTGACTGCCAGCAACCGTGCATCCTCCACCTCTGACAAAGGGATCAGGCTCACGCACGGCAATGCTAGATGCCACAAGTTCTGTTCGACCAAGTCATCCATACATACGATCCACAGATGGAATGGCTGCCCATGCTTCATCAGTGAAGCATGGAGGCACAAACCCATTGGCAGGAAGTTGTTGTCGAACAGGGTAACGAAGTGTTCGATGCGGGAATCGCTGCTACCTGAAAGCATTGATCGCCCCTACCACTGTCGCAACATCAGCATCGCTCATTTGTGGATGGCATGGAATGGAAAGGCAAGTTGCTGCATGCTGCTCAGTCGCAGCCAAGCCGTTCGGGTCACAGCGCAAATGTGCGCACGGCTCTTGCCGATGCACTGGAACCGGATAGTGCACAAACGTCTCCACTCCGCTCGACTTAAGATGCTGAGCAAGCCGCTCGCGCTCTGCGCACTTCAACACAAACAGGTGGTATACATGACTTACCGTCTGCAATGGCTGCGCTAACAGTTCGATTTTGGAATTAGTGATCCTTTCAAAATAGGTCTTGGCAATCTGCTGGCGCCGCAGGGTAAATTCATCGAGCAGCCCCAAACGCACACGTAGCAATGCCGCTTGTATTTCATCAAGGCGGCTATTAAGCCCCAGCTCTGCGTGGTAGTAGCGCACCTTCTGTCCGTAGTTGCGCAAGATGCCTGCGCGCTGAATCAGGTTGTTATCGTTGCTGACTATCGCACCGGCATCGCCGATCGCGCCGAGATTCTTGGTCGGATAGAAACTGTACGCGCCAAAACGGCCGAAGCCACCCGCGACCCTGCCATTCCAGGTCGCAAGATGCGATTGCGCGCAATCTTCCAACAGCGCGAGGCTATGAGCTTCGCACAGGCCGAGCCAGTTCTCCATGCTGCGGATCTGACCATACAGATGCACCAGCAATACCGCTTTTGTTTTTGGCGTAATGCAACGCTCTACGCTTTGCGGATCAAGCAATGCCGTAGCAGGATCGATGTCAGCCAGTACGGGGGTTGCACCCGCACGGATGATCGCCAGCACTGTGGCAAAGGCTGTCATCGGCGTTGTGATGACTTCATCACCCGCGCCGATATCCAGCGAGCGCAAACCGATTTCGATGGCATCCATGCCATTGCCGACACCGATCGCATGCGCAGTTCCGCACCGCTCCGCCCATTCCACCTCGAATGTCTTCACTTCTTGACCAAGCACATACCAACCAGAGTGCAACACACGCTCAACTGCTGCCAACTCCTCAATACGCAAGCTCTCTGGCTCGGCTTTAAAATCATTCATCAGAATCATGCTGTATCCCAATATGCTTTTTGATGCTTCTCATAATAATCGAGGCTGTTAGCCAACCCTTGGCTAATCGATATTTTTGGCTGCCAACCCGTCGCAGCTTGGAACTTGTCAAAATTGCTGTAGTAATCGCCAATATCGATCGCTTTACGCTCCAGAGGAAAGGGCACAATCTGATAACTTGCACCAGTTTTTAGTTCACTCAGCATCTGTGCTACTTGCAGTAAATTGACCACCTCTTTGCTTCCCAAATTGAATACCTGGCCGTCTGCTTTTGAATCGAGCGCCGCCAACAGCAGCGCATCAACTACATCATCCACATAATTGAAGTCTCTCAATTGGGTGCCGTCGCCAAAAACCAGGATCGGTTTACCTTCAATCACGTTCCTTATCCAAATTCCCAAGAAAGTTTGTCGTGCATCCTTCACTCGCATACCAGGACCATAGGTATTGGTTAAGCGTAAGGCACATGCGCGTATTCCATACACATTGTTATATAGCAAGTGATACCACTCGCCCGCCAGTTTATTGATGCCGTTCACATCCACGGGCCTGATCGGATGCGCCTCATCAACTGGCAGATATTCCGGCTTTCCGTACAGCTGGCGTGTGCTGGCAAAAATGATTTTGATACTTGTGTTGTGTTGCCGACATGCTTCCAGGATCGATAATTGCGCTGCTACGTTGATGCCGAGATCAGTTTGTGGGTCGGTCATCGAATCCAGATGACTGGTTTGCCCGGCAAGATTGAACAGATATTGCTTGCCCTGAATCAGATAAGCCATGGCAAAAGGATCGCGCACATCACTGATATTCAGCGTCACCTTATCGCGAATGTCTTCAATATTGCGAAGATTTCCACCATAAAGCGGAATCAGACTATCGACCAAAGTCACTTTTGCGCCCAGCATCACCAGGCGCCTGGCCAGATTCGAGCCGATGAACCCGACACCGCCGGTAATCAGCACTTCCTTATCTTTCATACTTTGCAAGTCAACCATTGCCCACCTTCTTTCTTGCTAGCACCACTTGATCCAAGTACAAGTCTGGATTGCGCGGCAGAAACCTATACAAAGCCACGCCTAGAATGTTAATGGGCGTCATCAGGATTGCACAGAACAATAAATTCAAAAAAGAGTATCTTGTCCATAAGATCTTTTGCAGGTAAGCATTTGTCAATTGGAACAAGACGCGTACGTCAGCGTTGGTCTTGCGTTGTTCCAGAACCTCGAAGCCATTCCGCTCCAGCAGGCTTTTTAATCCGAACGAGGAGTATCGCGCAAAATCCCATGGTTGTTCATGCTCATCCCAGACAAACGGAACCGTCAACAGCAACAGGCCACCATCCTTTAACACCCGGTTGATTTCACCTAGAAACTGATCCGGTGCAAAAACATGCTCCAATACTTGATTACAGACGACTCCGTCAAACTCTTTCGATGCAAAAGGGAATGCTTTGCCATCGTAAAAAAATCAGCCTGCTTGTTCAAGCGGTTCTCAGGCGTATCGATTTCCAACCCTACATATTCGTCAACTCGAAATAGATTTTGGTAAGGTTTGCGGCCACATCCGACATCCAACAAGCGGCCCTTCATCTTGGGAGCCATTTTGCCAATCTCCTCTAGCAGACCCCGCCGTGCAAAATAGAACGGATTCACCCAGATTCCGACAAAACCGGGAGTGTACTGCTGAGCAAGAATGTAGCGCTTAAATGTTTGCATCATATTTTTCGCAGAATCATTCCACCAAAAGTGAATTCACTGCCGCCTATTACTGCCATGCCGTCTGCACTATCGAACTGAGCAATCACCTCGAAATGGGTTTTCAATTTCTCAAGAAATCTATTCTTGGAAAATATCCGGCATGGGTAACTAGCTGGATAAATTGATGCCGGAACATGCTGAATGGCAATGACGTCATGCACTTCATCGCCGAAAGGTGTCCGATCAATTATCAAATACTGTATTTTACTTTCCATTAATTCGTTTAATACATCATATGGCTCCGGCACATATTGCAACACACTGGAAAGCAATGCCACGTTTGGTCTAATTCTTTCTATTCCATCGCTGAGGGTAAAGAAAAAATCCAGTTGATCAGTCCTGAAATGCTCCTGACCACACTGAACAAAATGTGGCTGTTCTACCACTCCCCACTGTAACCTTGGCAGAATAGACAAGAATTTGTGGCACTGGTAATAACTGCTGCCTAGTGCGCCCCCGAAATCAATCACTGAGAGATGCCCGTCATCCTCGGCTGCTGCTCGAAGCAAACCTGCAAGCACCGGGAATGAATATATTACTTCGTCGAACAATATCGAATCTCGCTCGAACATAGCCTCGCCAGCACTTACCTTGAGCATCGCCTGCTTGACTCGCTCAAGAATCAGTGCTGAGTCATAACCAGAAGCATGGCTACTGGCTGAAGACCAATCAGGATACCTTCCGGAAAAATAAATGCCTCGCTTGAGCAAAGGCCTCAAGCGTTCAAGCAGCGCGGGGGGCAACCATCTCTTTGCAAATTTTTTTGGATTCACTGTAAACCCACCCGTCTCTGAACAGCGGCAGCCAATTTTCTGAACACTTTAGTAAAAAAATTCGTGCGCGATTTCAAATGAAAGCTGATGAAAGCTTGTCGCGCAACAGAACTTTCTTCAACTGCTACCGTGCCAACATGAATCGACGCACGCGCCAGATCCCCTTCATATTTTACTGCACTCGAACAATGGGTACCACTATCATCCATCCCGATATTAAGTACCAAACTATTCCCAGGATACAAGGTAAGTTTGTTCTGCAAAAATGCGCTCGCATACCACCGTATGGCCCAAGAGTTATTTTTGCCGGCAATTTGGGCTCTCAACATTTTTGTGTATGCATATGAATTATCCATATCGAATTTATCCGTCAGTTTTTGCCTAAGCAGTTTGTTAAGCAAGTGTTGCCCATTCTGCTCGAACAAATCCCAGCCTCGCATCCAGGTTGCCCACCCCCAGCAATCTGCTCCTCGCAGAAAAAATGTTTCTGGCAATTTATCTGCCACGGGATAGATATATCCGTGGATGCTGATTATACTTTCCTCGTGCTCATACAAATCCAACGCATCATTCATATAACGCAAAAAACAAGGGGAGGTCACCAGATCATCCTCCAGCACGATGACGCGCCCATATTCATTACACATTCTGGTCACACCATCAATAATGGAATCGGCCAAACCAAGATTTTCATCGCGCTCAACAATACTGACCGACTTAAAGCCGCCAACAGTTTTTATGTACTCCCGCACCTCTTGTACAGCGGCAACCGCTTCTGGTTTTTTAGGCGCATCGGAAAAAATGAATAAATCACTTTCGCTGGCAAGCTCGTTCTTCTGCAACGCCTCGACGGTTTGCTGGGTATGCTGGGGGCGGTTGTAGACGAACAATGCGATCGGCGCGAAGGCACCTACGCTTTCGGGCGATGACTTGCCACTTGTAAGCTGGCATTGCGCCTCAGTCTGCTTGCTATTTATTTTTTTCATCTTTCAAAACCGCCACAATATTTTGGTAAGCGAATATTTCACAAAATACAGGACTATAGCTTTTAATTTGCACAAGTCCATCTGGAAGCATTCTATAAAAATCATAATGTGGCAGCATATTCCAAAAATCTCTGAAATATGTACGACTTGATACATTCATCTCATTAAATTCAAAATGAATTGCTTTAACTCTTCCACTAGATAAATTTTCCAAAATTCCTTTTATTACATTTAATTCATTTCCCTCAGTATCAATCTTCAATAAATCAATCATATCGATTGATTTATTTTTTATAAAAGCATCTAAAGTAATTACGCTTACCTTATGCTCCACGGATCTCGCTTTATGGATTGTTTCAATTACATCCTTGAAGAGAGAGGCATGTGACGATCCATCATTATCTTCATAGTCATATAGTGACAATGTACCAGCTACATGACCAACAGCAAAATTATTTGGGAAAAAATTAGAATGCTGAACATTTTCAATTAATTTCTGAAAGGTTTTTGGGTGAGGCTCAAATGCGTAAATAGTTGCGCTTGGATTAATTTTAAAAACCTCACAAGAGTAATTGCCAATATTTGCACCCACATCAAAAATAATTAAATTGGTTTTCCCCTTTAAATAAGTCAAAAGGAAGTTACCCTCACCGCTTAAATAATTTGACTCATAATTGAGAATCCCTAACCCCCTTAAGCTACAAAGGTATAAAAGCTTATTCAAGTTATGAAAAATTTTCCGGACGAATAAATATCTATAAAATCTGAATATAAAGTTAATCATTTAAAAACCTTTGGTTTTATTTAAAATATTTTGTATCGGATTAAACGCTTTTATTTTCATCCAAAATATAGGGCGTGTTTTTTTATTGAAAATATCAAAAAACAAAGCTGCGAAACTTTGTGAAATAACTGTCGCCACCGCTGCGCCGATTATTCCATATTTAGGTATTAAAATGAAATTTAGTGCCACATTTATAATAGCGCCATTGAGTGTTCTATAAAAACTAATTTTCTGTAAATTTTCAACAGTCAACCAGCTGCTACTTGCCACGCCTAGTGCGACAAAAACACCTCCCCAGATATGAATTACCAACACCGCAGCCGATGTGGCATAGGACGCACCAAAAAGTAACTTTACAACAAGCTCACTGGCAAAAGTGATGATGATAGCCATACCGATTCCAAGCCATACCATCATATTAAAAAGCTTTTGCAGCCTTGCATAATAAAGCGCTTCGCTTTGCTTTTTGCTTTTAATAATCGCTGGAAACACAGAACTTACAATCGCCATCGGGATGAAGTACCACACCTCACTGATCCTTACCGCCACTGAAAATAGCCCCACTTCTTTATCGCC
>JBCKNM010000009.1:0-38539 GCA_038902775.1 Polaromonas sp. | reverse complement strand
GTCTCGGCCGACGTGGGCACGGCGCGGTACCACAGGCCGAACAGGGCCATGCTGGCCCAGCCCAGCAGGTTCAGGTGCGCGTGAACGGGCTTGAGCGTGTAGTCGTGGCTGGCGGCCATCACGATGCCCAGCGTGACCCCGAGCAGGACATAAATGACGGCCAGTCGCAGAAATCGGTTTCCCATGGATAGCTCCTTGAATGAATGAAGAATAATGCGGTGCGCCGCAATCGACCGCAGATTCGAATGAATTAAATCCTAGGCCTGCTGAGCATACTTGAAATCAGGGTTTCCCCGCGGTTCTGCGATCAACTGGGGCATCTGTGCATAGCCACGGATTCTTCTGAACGAGGTGAGACTCTGAGCCGGTTTCAATGCGGGACGTAACAACACCGCCGGCCAAGGAGAAGTCGATTAACCTGTGATCAACTTGCGACGGGACTTGCATCCGTAGGAGTGCGCCCATGCTGGGCGCAGCACAAAAAAAACCGCCCAGACTTATGGTCTGGGCGGTTTTTTAATTTGAAAATCAGATCGAAAAATCAGGCCGAGAAGCTGGAGCCGCAGCCGCAGGTAGAAGTAGCACCAGGATTGTTCTTGATGACGAACTGCGCACCTTCCAGATCGTCTTTGTAATCAATCTCTGCCCCCACCAGGTACTGGTAGCTCATCGCGTCAATCAGCAGCGACACGCCGTTTTTGGTCATCGTCGTATCGTCTTCGTTGGCGACTTCGTCAAACGTGAATCCGTAGGAGAAGCCGGAGCAGCCGCCGCCCTGAACAAAAACACGCAGTTTCAGGTCAGGGTTGCCTTCTTCGGCAATCAATTCAGCGACTTTGGCCGCCGCGCTGTCGGTAAAGACAAAAGGTGCGGGCATTTCGGTCTGGATATTTTCAGCAACGGCACTCATGGTGGACTCCAATAAACTTAAAACGATTCAGCGAGCGTTTAAAGCTCGACTGCACATTCTACAGCAAGTCGATCAACCACAACTGCTGTGCGTCTTCAGAACCCCGATGAAATGTTAATGGGTAAGTGGGTAAGCCCCAGCGTTAACTGAACACTTGAGTCTCAGCGTTAGCTGAACATCTCGTGTAAATTTTCGTTATTTTATGATGCAAAGTCATTGACACGTTCCGCCTGTACCTTTTACCCGCCACCCTTCTTTCCTTGCCGCGATTCATTTACTATCTGCTGCAATGAAATTTCCAAACTTTAATTTCCTCTCTTGGGCCGACCTCAAACAGCCGCGCCTGCTGCTGCCCTCGGCGCTGATTATTCTGTTTTCGCTGATTGCGGCGGAAGCGTCTTTCCGCCTCGGCTGGGCCGAACTGGCCGAGCACGTTTATTCCGATTTTTGGCACCAAAAAAGTGGGGTGCGCCATCAACCGCAGCATGTGGTGCTGGTAGTGATGGACGATAAAACCCTGGACATGCACAACGACGATCCGCTGGCGTTTTGGACGCCGCATATTGCCCAAGGCGTCGCCGTGTTGCGTCAAGCGGGCGTAAAAATCGTCGGCTTGGATATCCTGTACAAGATCAGTCCAACGGCCTGGCTGAACAAAATGAGCTTGCCGGGCAACGATATCAGCCGCACCTATGATTTACCCTTTCTGAGCGAGATCGGCAGCGGCCAGTTGGTGATGGTGGGCTCCAAATTAGGCGGCCAGGATCACGACGAATTTTTGCTACCCCACAGCGATTATTTGTTGGCCATTCCTGACGTCAACTTAACCAACGGTATTGGACTCGCGAATTTGGACCACGACGACGACGGCATCATCCGCTCCTTTGTCACGGCGCAGAAAGTGCGCGAATCCCCGGATATGGCGGGCCAAGCATTACCAAAACTCAATTTGGGCTCCCTGTTGGCGGTACGTTCCACTAATCAGGATCCCCTGGCGAAGAACTGGCAACTCGGCGGGCGCACCGTCCAAAGCAGCGACCAACTGCTGAGCATCGGCTATGCCGGCCCGCCTGGCACCATTCCCCGCATCTCCTTAGGCGATCTATTGCAGCCGGATGCCGGCAACAATCCAAAAGTCAAAGCCTTGAAAGACAAGGTAGTGATTCTCGGCGGCGAATTTCATGGCATGAACGATTGGCACTCCACACCCTATACCACCCGGCTATTCGGCGGTGGCGGCAACCTCATGACCGGGCCGGAAGTACACGCCAATATCGTCGAAACCCTGCTCTCAGGCATCGAGAACAAACCGTTGCCCACGGCACTGCGGCTGACGTACTTTTTACTCGCGGTTGGCTTAGCGGTTTTGGTTTATCAACGCCTCACGCCCTGGCATGGACTGTTGATGTTCCTGGCCGTTTCCGCGAGCGCGGCGGCGCTGGCTTACGCCCTGTTCCAACAATATATTTTGATGCCCGTGGCGCACTTACAAGTCGGGCTGCTCGCGGGCTATGTCGCGTCTTACGGCAAACGCCTGACCTCGGAAGAAAGAAGCCGCGCGCGCGTCACGCAAATCTTCGGCCGCTATGTTTCAACCGAGGTGGTGGATATGTTGCTGCGCGCCAAGAAAATGCCCGACCTCGGCGGCGAGTCCTTGAACGTGTCGATCCTGTTTTCGGATATCCGCAACTTCACCACCATCAGCGAAAAACTCAACGCGCATGAAGTGGTGGAAATGCTCAACACCTATTTCGAGAAAGCCTGTGCCGCGGTACTAGACAAAGGCGGCACCATCGACAAATTCATCGGCGACGCCATCATGGTGCAGTTCGGCTCGCCGGTGCGGCACCCGGATCATGCCCTGCGCGCGGTGCGTGCCGCCTTGGTGATGCAGCAAGCCGCGACGGAATTTCAAGATTGGATGGCGCAACGCTTCGCCGGGCGCGATTTACCGCTATTCCAAATCGGCATCGGCATTCACACCGGGGAAGCGGTCATCGGCAATATCGGCTCTTCGCAGCGCATCGAATATACGGCTATCGGTGATACAGTCAACATCGCATCGCGCCTGGAAGGCGTGACCAAGGAGATGGGTTGCAGCCTCGTCATCAGCCAAGAAACTTTGGACGCAACCCATGGTCAAGTACTGACCGGCAAGCATCAACGGATGCAGGTTAAAGGGCGCAAACAAGCGGTCGATGTATTCGAAGTAATCGGTTTAAATAACGCGGGGACACAAACATGAAAACTTTTAAATGTTTTTTGGCCGTAGCAACTTTGCTGGCGCCGTTATACGCAACTGCAGCGGACGCCGAATCCGGCATGGTCACGCAAGTGCAAGGCAGCGCAACATATGTTTCCGGCCATGATAAGGACAAACCCGTGGTGTCCTTCATGAAAGTGCGGGTCGGCGATAAGCTGACCTTGGGCAAGGACGCAAAATTGCAGCTCGTATACCTGCAAAACGGCCGCCAGGAAACCTGGAACGGTGATGCCAAACTGGTGGTCGGCGCCAATGAAAGTACCCCGACGAGCTCTGCCAATCCCCCGCAAGTCAAAAAATTGCCATCCATCGTATTGCAGCAACTGAGCCGCGCACCAGGCGTGATGAGTGACCTCAAGAGCCGCACCGGGATGATCATGGTGCGCGCCTTGCCGATGGTGAAAATGCGTGAGCTGGATGAAAATTACGCCGCCTTGCGCAAGGATGCCGTCGAGGACGATGTCACGCCGGAGCTGTACCTGCTCGCCGGCTTGCACGAACTGAAGCTGTATCGCGACATGAAACCGGTACTGGAAGAAATGCGCAAACGTCAGCCGAATAACCCGGAAGTGCTGGCGGTGTACAAGCGTTACAGCGGACTGATGAACTCCACGGAACCGATCTCACCTAAGTAATCTTCAAGCGAAAAATATGGGTCTGGTTAACCCAATGGGTTAACCTGATTTACATGGCTGGCGCCCACAACCACAAGAATTACCCAACCCTTGCCAATAGCACCCGCGCGAACGCCGCAACAGCGGCAGCTGCAACATGACGATCCTTGGCATCGGTTTTCGGGAACATTCGCTCAAACTGGCGATATTGGATAAGAGAAAACAGGAGGCAGACCACGGTTTCCAGCAACCATCACAGCAGTTTTCCTTGCTACTAACCGCGATGGTTCATCTTTCGCAGAAATGATCCACCGGGAGGCGCCGTGGTGCGGTCGGCAAACCCGCACTCATTGATCCCGCCCCTGAGGCGACCTGCAAGGGTCTGTCGCTGCTAGCGCGGCAGATCGCTGTAACCCATCAGGAATTCATCTACCGAGCGGGCCGCCTGCCGACCCTCGCGAATCGCCCACACCACCAGACTTTGCCCACGGCGAATGTCGCCGGCTGCAAATACCTTGGGGACGTTGGTGGCGTAGCCGCCTGTGAAGTCAACGCTGGCTTTGGCGTTGCCACGTGCGTCTTTGTCGATGCCGAAGGCTTCGAGCACCGACGCCACCGGCGAGACAAAGCCCATGGCCAGCAGCACCAGGTCGGCCTTGAGGATTTTTTCCGAACCGGGGACTTCAACCATCTTGCCGTCTTTCCATTCGACGTGAACGGTTTTCAGTCCAGTGACCTTGCCTTTTTCGCCGATCAGCTCCTTGGTCGAGATGGCGAACTCGCGCTCACAACCCTCTTCATGGCTGGAACTGGTGCGCAGCTTGATCGGCCAGTACGGCCAGGTCATCGGGCGGTTTTCTTCAACCGGGGGCTGCGGCATCAGTTCAAACTGGGTCACGCTGGCCGCGCCGTGGCGGTTGCTGGTGCCGACGCAGTCAGAGCCGGTGTCGCCGCCGCCGATCACGATGACGTGCTTGCCGTCGGCGCGAATCTGGCCCTTGACCTTGTCGCCGGCATTGACCTTGTTTTGCCAAGGCAAAAATTGCATCGCGAAATGTACGCCGTCCAGATCGCGGCCCGGCACCAGCAAGTCGCGCGACTGCTCGGCGCCGCCGGTCAGGATCACCACGTCGAAGTCTTTCTGCAGCTGCTCGGGCGTGATCGTCTGCTTGGCCCAGTTGATCACTTTGGAGTCTTTTCCGAGCGGATCTTTGACCTTGCCCACCATGATGCCGGTGCGGAAGGTCACGCCTTCCGCCTGCATTTGTTCGACACGACGGTCAATATGATATTTCTCCATCTTGAAGTCGGGGATGCCGTAACGCAGCAACCCGCCGACGCGGTCATTTTTCTCGAACAGTGTCACGTCATGGCCGACGCGCGCCAACTGCTGTGCTGCGGCCATGCCGGCCGGGCCGGAGCCCACGATCGCCACCTTTTTGCCGGTTTTGTGTTTGGGCAACTGGGGCGTGACCCAACCCTCGGTCCAGGCGCGGTCAATGATGGCGCGCTCGATCGACTTGATGCCGACTGCGTCGTCATTCACGGCGAGCGTGCAGGCAGACTCGCACGGGGCGGGACAGATGCGGCCAGTGAATTCGGGGAAATTGTTGGTGCTGTGCAGCGAGTCAATCGCGTTTTTCCAGTCGGCGCGAAACACCATGTCGTTGAAATCCGGAATGATGTTGTTGACCGGGCAACCGCTGATGCAGAACGGGGTTCCACAGTCCATGCAGCGCGCGGCCTGCTTGTCGGCCTGCGCGTCGTTCAGGCCATCAATAAATTCCATGTAATTTTTCAGGCGCTCGGGGACGGGCTTGTAGACCTCTTCGACACGCTTGTATTCCATGAAGCCGGTGATTTTTCCCATGCTGCAGTCCTGCAAATATGATTGAATGGATGCCTGCCGCGCCTTACTTGGCAGCGACGGCTTCGCGGTTGGTAGCGACCTGGCCGCGCGTGGTTTCGGTTGCGGCCTTCAGACTGCGTTCCTTGCGCTCGATCAGGGCTTTTTTGTATTCGTTCGGGAAGACCTTGACGAACTTCAGGCGTGACTCAGCCCAGGTATCCAACAGTTCGCGCGCGCGCTTGCTGCCAGTCCAGCGGTTGTGCTCTTGCAGCAGGCGTTTGAGGATTTCTTCGTCGGACTCGCCGACATGCCAGTCGGCCCCACCGGCATCACGGTGCGTGTGTTGCTCTGACGTGGTGACGACTTTGTCCATCGACACCATGGCGGTGTTGCAACGCGTCGCAAACTTGCCGTCTTCGTCGTACACATAAGCCACGCCGCCGCTCATGCCGGCGGCAAAGTTACGCCCGGTCTTGCCCAGAACGACCACGGTGCCGCCCGTCATGTATTCGCAGCCATGGTCGCCGGTGCCCTCGACCACCGCCGTCGCGCCCGACAGGCGGACGGCAAAACGCTCGCCCGCCACGCCGCTGAAGAAGGCTTCACCGCTGGTCGCGCCATACAGCACGGTGTTGCCGACGATGGTGTTTTTATGCGACTCACCGCGGAAGTCAATGCTGGGGCGCACCACGATGCGGCCACCACTCAGGCCCTTGCCGGTGTAATCGTTGGCATCGCCAATCAGGTACAGCGTGATGCCCTTGGCCAGAAAGGCGCCAAAAGACTGGCCGCCCGTGCCTTCGAGCTGGATGCGCAGCGTGTCGTCGGGCAGGCCTTCAGGGCGCAGGCGCGTCAGTTCGCCCGACAGCATGGCGCCGACGCTGCGGTTGACGTTGCGCGTGACTTCCATGAACTGGACTTTTTCGCCTTTTTCCAGCGCTGCTTTTGATTTTTCAATCAGGCGCATGTCCAAGGCCTTTTCAAGCCCGTGCTCCTGGTCCATCACATGCCGGCGCGGCACATCGGCCGGAACATTCGGTTGATAGAACAGGCGACTGAAGTCCAGGCCACCGGCCTTCCAGTGCGTAATGCCTTTTTGCGCATCGAGCAGGTCGGCGCGGCCAATCAGGTCATCAAACTTGGCGATACCCAGTTGCGCCATGAGCTGGCGCGCTTCTTCAGCGACAAAGAAGAAGTAATTGACCACGTACTCGGGCTTGCCCGAGAATTTCTGACGCAGAATCGGGTCTTGCGTCGCCACGCCCACCGGGCAAGTGTTGAGGTGGCATTTACGCATCATGATGCAGCCCTCGACCACCAGCGGTGCCGTGGCAAAGCCGAATTCGTCAGCGCCTAGCAGCCCGCCGATCACGACATCGCGGCCGGTTTTCATCTGGCCGTCGACCTGCACGCGAATCCGGCCGCGCAGGCGATTCAGCACCAGCGTCTGCTGGGTTTCAGCCAGGCCGATTTCCCAGGGCGAACCGGCATGCTTGATGGACGACCAGGGCGAGGCACCCGTTCCGCCGTCATGGCCGGCAATCACGACGTGGTCGGCCTTGGCCTTGGCCACGCCAGCGACAACCGTGCCCACGCCCACTTCGCTGACCAGCTTGACGCTGATGCTGGCGCGCGGGTTGACGTTTTTCAGGTCATGGATCAGCTGTGCCAGGTCTTCAATCGAATAAATGTCGTGGTGCGGTGGCGGCGAAATCAGGCCCACGCCGGGTACCGAGTAACGCAAACTACCGATGTACTCACTGACCTTGTTGCCGGGCAACTGACCGCCCTCGCCGGGCTTGGCACCCTGCGCCATCTTGATTTGGATCTGGTCGGCAGACACCAGGTATTCGGCGGTGACGCCAAAGCGGCCCGCAGCGACCTGCTTGATGCGGGAACGCAGCGAATCCCCGTCCTGTAAGGGCACATCCACTTCGACCTTCTTGGGACCAATCACGCTTCTCAAAGTCTCACCCTTTTTGATCGGGATGCCCTTGAGCTCCTGGCGATAGCGCGCCGGGTCTTCGCCGCCCTCACCGGTGTTGCTCTTGCCGCCTATGCGGTTCATGGCCACAGCCAGCGTCGCATGGGCTTCGGTGCTGATGGAGCCGAGCGACATGGCGCCGGTGGCAAAGCGTTTGACAATCTCTTTGGCCGACTCGACTTCATCAATTGGAATCGCTTTGGCCGGGTCGATCTTGAACTCGAACAGGCCACGCAAGGTCATGTGGCGGCGGTTCTGTTCGTTGATCAACTGGGCGTACTCTTTGTAAGTGCTCCAGTTGTTCGAACGCGTGGCATGCTGCAACTTGGCAATCGCATCGGGCGTCCACATGTGCTCTTCGCCGCGCACGCGCCAGGCGTATTCGCCGCCGGCATCCAGCATATTGACCAGCACCGGGTCGTCGCTGAAGGCGGCCTTGTGCATGCGCAAGGCTTCTTCGGCAATTTCGAACACGCCCATGCCCTCGACCTGGCTGGCCGTTCCTGTAAAAAATTTGTCCACGGTGTCGCGGTTCAGTCCAATCACCTCGAACAGCTGGGCACCGCAGTAGCTCATGTAGGTCGACACGCCCATCTTGGACATGATCTTGGAGAGACCCTTGCCGACGGCCTTGATGTAGTTATAGACCGCTTTTTCGGTGCTCAGGTCGCCCGGCAGGCCCGTGAACAGCTCGGCCAGTGTCTCCAGGGCGAGGTAGGGATGAACCGCCTCGGCGCCATAGCCTGCCAGCACGGCAAAGTGATGAACCTCCCTGGCCGAACCGGTCTCGACCACCAGTCCGGCGGTGGTACGCAAGCCCTCCCTCACCAGGTGCTGGTGAATGGCTGACAGCGCCAGCACAGCCGGAATGGCGAATTGCGTGGCGCTGACGGCGCGATCGCTGACGATCAAAATGTTCTTGCCGCTCTTGATGGCGTCAACCGCTTCGGCGCACAGCGATGCCAGCTTGGCCTCAACCCCTTCGTGGCCCCAGGCCAGCGGGTAGGTGATGTCAAGCGTATAGCTTTTAAACTTGCCTTGCGTGTGCGCTTGAATGTCGCGCAACTTTTGCATGTCGGCCACATTGAGCACTGGCTGGGCGACTTCCAGCCGCATCGACGGGTTGACCTGGTTGATGTCGAGCAGGTTGGGCTTGGGTCCGACAAAAGATACCAGCGACATCACGATGGCTTCACGAATCGGGTCAATCGGCGGATTGGTCACCTGCGCGAACAACTGCTTGAAGTAGTTGTAGAGCGGCTTGTTTTTG
The DNA here is from genome assembly GCA_038902775.1 of Polaromonas sp. Lineage (GTDB taxonomy): Bacteria > Pseudomonadota > Gammaproteobacteria > Burkholderiales > Burkholderiaceae_C > Polaromonas. The sequence goes on along the minus strand of JBCKNM010000009.1, from coordinate 29,649 downwards.
TTCGACAGCACCGCCAGCGGGCTGTCATTACCCATGGAGCCGATGGCTTCTTCACCATTCGTCGCCATGGGCGACATCAGGAACTTGATGTCTTCTTGGGTGTAGCCAAAGGCCTGCTGGCGGTCGAGTAATGACACTCCCCCGTGGCTCCCCACTTCGTGCGGTTCGCCCCCCCCCCTCACTGGGGGCGGCGCTGGTTGTCGCGGCGTAAGAGCGGCCAAGCCGGTCTCCAGCACCCTTGGATTTAAGCGGCAGGTCATCGAGCCGGATGCGCAGGTTTTCTATCCATTGCTTGTAAGGCTTGCTGTGGGCCAGCGTGGCCTTGATCTCTTCGTCGTCGATCATGCGGCCCTGTTCCAGGTCAATCAGGAACATCTTGCCGGGCTGCAAACGCCATTTGCGAACGATTTTGTGCTCGGGAATCGGCAACACGCCCGATTCAGACGCCATGATGACCAGATCATCGTCGGTGACGCAATAACGTGCCGGACGCAGGCCGTTGCGGTCCAGCGTGGCACCGATCTGGCGGCCATCGGTGAACACGATGGAGGCCGGGCCGTCCCAGGGCTCCAGCATCGCCGCGTGGTATTCATAGAAGGCCTTGCGGTGCTCGTCCATCGTGGTGTGCTGCTCCCAAGGCTCGGGAATCATCATCATCACCGCCTGGCTGATCGGGTAACCGGCCATGGTCAGCAATTCGAGGCAGTTGTCGAAAGTGGCGGTATCGGACTGGCCGGCGAAGCTGATCGGGTAGAGTTTTTGCAGGTCGGCGCCGAGCACCGGCGAAGACATCACGCCTTCGCGCGCCTTCATCCAGTTGTAGTTGCCCTTGACGGTGTTGATCTCGCCGTTGTGGGCGACATAGCGGTAAGGATGGGCCAGCGGCCACTCGGGGAAGGTGTTGGTACTGAAACGCTGATGCACCAGGCCGAGCGCCGATACACAGCGCTCGTCGGTCAAATCGAGGTAGTAGGTACCCACCTGGTTGGCCAGCAGCAAGCCCTTATAGACCACCGTGCGGCTGGACATACTGGGCACGTAATACTCTTTGCTGTGCGTCAGATGCAGGTTCTGGATCGCCCGGCTGGCGGTTTTACGGATCACATACAGCTTGCGCTCGAGTGCGTCCTGCACGATGACATCGTTGCCGCGGCCAATGAAAATCTGGCGGAGGACGGGTTCTTTCTTGCGCACCGTTGGCGACATCGACATGTCACGGTTGACGGGCACATCGCGCCAGCCCAGTAGCACCTGGCCCTCGGCCTTGACGGCGCGCTCAAGCGCCTGCTCGCAAGCCAGGCGCGAAGCGTGCTCTTTCGGCAGAAACACCATGCCCACGCCGTATTCACCCGGCGGCGGCAAATTGACACCCTGTTTCGCCAACTCTTCACGGTACAGCGCATCCGGCAGCTGGATCAATATGCCCGCGCCATCACCCATGAGCTTGTCAGCACCTACTGCGCCCCGATGATCCAGGTTTTCAAGGATCTTCAAGCCCTGCTGGACGATAGCGTGGGTTTTATGGCCCTTGATGTGCGCAACAAAGCCAACGCCGCAGGCATCGTGTTCGTTTGCAGTGGAGTACAAACCATGTTCGTGGAAATCTTTAATTTCAGCAGCCGTCGTCATGGCGCACTCCTAGTCAATGGGGTTTCACAATATGCAGCAGGGTTCACTAGCATAGTGCAGTGCAACAACAATGCCAAGCAGAATAATTGGGGTCAGATTCCAATTAAAGATAAATCGACGTTACATTCCGTTAATTGGGGACAGAATGAAATTGCACAAGCTCACCTGCCAGCACCCAGGCGCTTGGGCATCCACACGCCGTCACCGCTCGGCGCGCCGCGCTCACGGGGGCGGGACCAGCTTGCGGAACGGTCGGCCTGCCTGCGCCTGCCTGACCCGCCGCTCGGTGCGTTTTTGCAACTCGGCGACGAAGCCAGCGTCGCCCAAAGCCCAACCACTGAGAGCCGACCGGGTCAGCGCTGCTTGTTGATCGCCAGTCACGCCCGCCTGCACCAGCTCAGCGTAGGCTGCTTCGCGGGCAAAGGGCGTGTTTCCCAAAGCCCAAAACAGGGCATGCGGTGTGACCAGCCGGTCACTGCGCAGTCCGACGTAATGGCCATGGCTGGACCAGGGGTAGTTTCGCGCTTCGGTGACCAGCCCGGCGCGCACCGGATTGAGGTCGATGTAGGCCATGCAAGCCAGCAAATAAGACTCGGTCTGAATCAGCGTGGAGCGGTAGCGACCCTCCCACAAGGTGCCCGAGCGCCCCCGGCTGTCGTTGAAATAGCGCACATAGCGGCGACCGACGGCTTGCATCATCTGCGGCAGGCCGGTGTCAGTCTGCGGTGTGGCCAGCAAATGAAAGTGATTGCCCATCAGCACATAGGCATGGATGGAGATTCCAAACTTTCTGGCGTTTTCGTGCAGCAACTCCAGAAAATACAGGTAATCGGCACTGGTGTTAAAAATCGCCTGCCGATTGTTCCCACGCTGAATGATGTGGTGCGGGTAGTCGGGTAGCGTTAGTCGGGGGAGGCGGGCCATGAGCGCTTTTGGGCTAAACGCTCAGTTTAATTGGAATCTGACCCCAATTATGTGACCCCAATTATGCAATTATGCACAATTATGTTAATGGAGACTACGCGACAGCACGCGGTGAATGCCGGCAGCCAGCACCAGACCAACGGCGCTCAAGGTCAGGCTGACCCAGCCCGTCCATTGCCAGCCACCTGCGTAAACCACAACCCAGGCCACCAGAGGGGGCACCAAAAACTGCCCGGCAGATGACCACTGCTGCATCCAGCCAACAGTGGCAGAGACAGCCTCTGGAACAGGTGCAAGCCGCACGCCCAGGCTGAACAGTGTGGCCGGGATCAGGCCGCCCACCATCGAGAAACCAAGCACTGCCATAAATTGCCACCACGGGCCGATAGAGGTGCCGAAGGCGAGCATGGCACCCGTGCCCATGGCCAGAAAGCCACTGACCAGCAAGGTGACAGCGGGCACACCTCTTTCCAGCAAACGCCCTGCTGCAACGGTGCCAACCATGTTCAAGGCAGCGGCCAGCGCGGTCAGCCAGCCCGCCGTAGCGCTGGCGATACCGGCCTTCGCATAGATCGAAGGCAAAAAACCGACAACTGTCAGCCACTGACCAGAGTACATGCCGAAGGTCAACGCCAGCAACCACACCGGGCCACAGCGCAAGGTCAACATCAGCAGCTTGAAGCTGCCGGTGGATTTAACATCAGCCGGGGCGCTACCTGTATGCCGCGCTGGGTCAGTTGGCAAGCGCAAAAACAATGCGAGGCTGAAAGCTAACGCCACCGCAGCCAGCACGCACCACCAGAGGCGCCAGCCACGCTCTGGCGATGCCAGTTGCATGACCCAGGGGCCGAACAATAAAGCCAGCGCAGTGCCCAGCGGCATATAGGTACCCCAGATGCCTAACATGCGGTTGATGCGCGCCTTCGGCACAAGCTGGCGCAGCATACCGGGGCCGGGCAACACGGCCCACAAAAAACCCAGCCCTTCCAGTGCGCGCGTGATCAGCAACCAGCTCACGCTTTCAGCCAGCGCACCGACGCTGCTCGCCACCCCCAGCACCAGCAGGCCGCCCATCATGCTGCGTTTGAGGCCCACGCGCTGCACGGCAAGGCCAGTCAACAGCCCCAGCAACATGCCGGCAAGTTGCACCAATGACAACAAAAACCCAGCTTGTACCAGCGTGATGCCGAGCGTCTTTTCAAGCACGGGCAAGGCCGGCGGCAACTTGCCGATGTGCAATGCGGCACCCATGCCAGCAGCCACCACCCAATAGGCTGCCTGCATATTTGCGGTGGCTTGCGTTTTCAACCGATGGCCCGACTGGTTATTGAATTAATAGCGCCATCAAAACCAGCGGTTGAATCCATCACGCGCAGCAGGAGTCGATCACTTCACGAACCAACGCATCCGGCGCGGTGCCGACCTTTGCTTTGCCCGGGCCTTCAATCAACACAAAACGAATTTCACCAGCCTCGGATTTTTTATCCACCTGCATCAAGTCAAGGTAACGTCCGGCGTTGTCGGTGCCAGAGAGCTTTGGCCCCTTGACGGGAAGCCCTGCACGCGTGATCAGTTTCACGAGACGCTCCACGAAAGCCTTATCGACAAGGCCAAGCCGCTGTGACAGGTGTGCGGCCATCACCATGCCGCAACCGACACCCTCGCCGTGCAGCCACTCACCGTAACCAAGACCCGATTCAATGGCGTGGCCAAAGGTATGACCAAAATTCAGGATGGCACGCAGGCCTTGCTCGCGCTCGTCCTGCCCGACCACCCAGGCCTTGATTTCACAACTGCGTTTGATGGCATGGGCCAGCGCAGCCGGATCACGCGCCAGCAGCGCATCCAGATTCGCCTCAATCCAGTCCAGAAAAGCCAGGTCGGCAATCGGCCCGTACTTGATAATCTCAGCCAGCCCGGCGCTCAGTTCACGGGGCGGCAACGTCGCTAGCACATCCAGATCACAGACGACCAGCAGGGGCTGGTAGAAAGCGCCAATCATGTTTTTACCGAGCGGATGATTGATGCCAGTCTTGCCACCCACGGAGGAATCAACCTGTGCCAGCAGCGTGGTCGGCACTTGCACAAAAGGCACGCCGCGCATATAGCTGGCGGCAGCGAATCCGGTCATGTCACCCACAACGCCGCCGCCCAATGCAAACAGCACGGTTTTTCGATCACATGCATTTTGCAACAGCACGTCAAAAATCAGTTGCAGCGTTGGCCAGTCTTTATGCACTTCGCCGTCAGGCAAGGTCATCAGCAGCACCTTGCCATAACGGGTCTGTAGGGCCGCCTGAAGCTGCGCCGCATACAGCGGTGCCACGGTCGTGTTGGAAACAATCAGCGCGCAACTGGCCGCTGGCAGGTGCTGATAAGTTGCAGCATCACCCAGCAGGCCCGGACCGATGGTGATGGGGTATGAGCGCTCACCCAGATGGATATGAACAGCGGTACCCAGAGCGATGCCATTAGGCACTGGATTTTCTTGCATAGCCCTCAAGTGTAAAACTACTGGCTGCAAGCCCGGTGTCGGCGCGCCGGCGTACCGGCGTACCAAGTTACCGCGTGGGAACAATGTCGGCCAGCTCCAGTTGCATCAGGATCATGTTGACCAGTGTGGAAACCGACGGACGGCCCGTTTCAATCACAAAGTGTGCGGTCTCGCGGTAAAGCGGATCGCGTACGCCATACAGCTCCCGCAAACGCGAGAGTGGGTCTGACACCTGGAGCAAAGGGCGATTCTGGTCGTTGCGCAAGCGGCGAAATACGTCTTCGGGTGCAGAGTGAAGATAAATGGCATGCGTCCGCTGCCGCAAGTGCTCACGGTTGACGGTTCGCAAAATGACACCACCGCCTGTGGACAGAACGCATGCGCTGCGCTGCGTCAGCTCGTCGATAACGTCGGCTTCAAGATCGCGGAATGAGGACTCGCCTTCACGCTCGAAGAACTCGCGGATGGAGCAGCCAATCCGCTGCTCGATGACCTGATCCGAGTCAATGAATTTCACATCCAGCCGTCTGGCAAGCTGGCGACCTACCGTTGATTTACCTGAGCCAGGTAAACCCACGCAGGCGATTCGGATTGGATGCTCATTCACGCTATCATTCACGCGGTCATTCACGTTGTAATTTGAGATGCTGTCAATCACCCAACCCGCGTCCATCTCCAGCAAGCACTCCGGCTCAACGCAAGGACAAGGACGCGACGTTTGACAGTATTTTTGGCGTGATAAAGATCAGCAACTCGTTCTTGATAGACGAACGGGTTTTTGTCTTGAAAAGGTAGCCCAGAACGGGCAAGCTGCCCAGAAACGGTACTCTGGTTTCGTCTTCACGATCAGCTTGTTCATAGATGCCGCCCAGCACAACCGTTCCGCCGTTTTCAACCATAACCTGCGTCTGGATGTGCTTGGTATCAATCGCAAAACCGTTGGCAGTGATGCGGCCTACGCTGTCTTTGTTGACATCCACATTCAATATGACGTTGCCTTCAGGCGTTATTTGCGGGGTCACTTCCAGCCTCAGGTTGGCCTTGCGGAAAGCGACTGAGGTTGCGCCGCTTGAGGTCGCCTGTTGATAGGGAAGCTCGGTACCCTGCTCAATCAGCGCCTTGACCTGGTCGGCCGTCACGATACGCGGACTCGACACAATCTTGCCTTTGCCATCGGCTTCCATGGCCGAAATCTCGAGATTCAAAAGCCGGGTCAACGAAGAGTTGAAAAGCGATATGGCAAATGTGGCAGCCGGGAAACCATTCTGGCCTACAGCTGGCAAATTTACATAGTCGCCTACGGTGGTTCCAACATTGCTCAAAGCCGAACCTAGTGCCACTTCCGCAATGGCTGGTCTATACGTTGCACCAAACTGCGTATTCCGGTTTCCATCCAAGACGAGGTGCCGCCCGCCCAGCCTGACCCCCAATGACTTTCCAAACGTATCTGAGGCCTCAACAATACGCGCCTCAATCAGCACTTGCCGTACGGGAATATCCAGCTTGGCAATCAGACTTTGCACTTGCTCCAGCTTGGACTGAATATCCGTGACAAACAATTGGTTGGTACGTGGATCCGATATAACGCTACCGCGGGTAGACAGTATTTTGGTGGCCCCTGGTGCCCCAGTGCCCAACAGTCCAGCCGTAATCTCCGCGGCCTTGGCATAGTTCAACTTGAAGTCCTGCGTACGCACCTGCTCCAGACTTTGAACTGAATTGCGAGACTCCAGATCAAGCTTGTCCTTGGCCGCCAGTTCGTCCTTGGGCGCTATTAGCAAGACATTACCTACTTTACGCATTCCCAATCCTTTGGACAGCAAAATAATATCCAGCGCCTGGTCCCACGGCACATCCTTCAGGCGCAGGGTCACGTTGCCTGTCACCGTATCAGCGAGCACGACGTTGAAGTTGGTGAAGTCTGCGATAACCTGCAGCAGGGAGCGAATTTCAATGTTCTGAAAATTCAGTGATAGCTTCTCGCCGTTGTAACCATGCCCCTGAGTCAGTTTGCCCGAATCGACTTTTTGCTGACGCACTTCCAGCACAAACTGGTTATCGCTTTGATACGCGCTGTGCTCCCACTGGCCCTTGGGCTCTATGACCATGCGGACTCTGTCACCCGTTTGGAAAGTAGTCACAGTTTGAATGGGGGTGCCGAAATCAGCCACATCGAGGCGGCGACGCAGACCCTCGGGCAATGCTGTTTTCAGAAACTCCACCACCAGCGTCTGTCCCTGCTGGCGGATGGCAACGCCAACTTGGTTGTTGGGAAGATCCACCACGATGCGTCCGGAGCTGTCCGCACCACGCCTGAAGTCGATATCCTTCAAAGGCAAAACATCACGATTGCGGTTTTCTGCAAATAGCGGTGGAGCGATGGCTGTAGACGCAGCCGCATCTACAGCATCCAGCGTGATGAAGAGTGATTTGCCCTGAATTTCCGCCTTGTAGGTCGCTGAGGCCTTGAGGTTTAGAACCACCCGCGTTCTTTCCCCCGCCTGAACCACATTGGCTGAACGCAAATTACCCAGATTGATATCCACGGTCGAGCGCCCCATGGCGTTGTTGATTCCCGGGAAATCGAGCGCAATACGCGCTGGCGACTGGATGCTGAAACCGGTTGGAACTGCCGTCAATGGTTCGGTCAGATCAATGCGGATAACCTCCACGCCGCCCTGAACGGATGCGGTCACGGCTTGTATGGCATTGCCCGCCGCAGGAGCCTGCGCCCAAACAGAAAGAGAAAGCGAAGCCACCAGCAGAAAGCCCAAAACGGATGCGCTACTGAAAAACACATCCCACAAACCTCGCAGGCGGCTTGTTCCAGCACCTGCTTTTAATACCGATGTTTTCGCGTTCATTTTGATCCCTCTTGAAGCTGTAAAGTCGCCTGTCTCTCTATCCATTCGCCGGCAGCATCCTGCACGATTTCGCGCAGTGTGACACCGGTCTCGGAGACCTTGGTGATACGGCCATAGTTCTGGCCCAGATAATTACCCACTCGAACCTGGTAGAGCAGTTTTTCAACCCGCACGAGGGCAACCGGTTGCCCTGCTTTTATCAGGCTGCCCACCATGACGACCGAATCGAGCGGGGAGGCCTCCAGAGGCTCTTTGCGCCTGGCCAGTTCTGGCGCAATCAATGCTGCGTTTGACACCGCCTGGTTCGAATCGCGTTTCAGGGCATGCGCCAGTTTCTGGCTGCTGAAAGGCTCTATGGAGCCCTCTTCGGTGTAAGCCTGCGGAGAAAATTTGGTCGGCTCCGGCAAGCGGTCTACCCGGGGTTTACTCAGGTTTCGCTGGGCCGTCATCCACTGCTGCAACTCATCCTCACCCGACGAACTGCACGCCGACAGCCCGAGCAGCAGCGACAAAAACGCCAGGCTACATACTTGCCTGAAAGAGATCATTTTTTGTCTCCTTTTGCAGCGCCAGCGGCCTTGCGCTGCAAGGCTACCTCATCGTTGTCGAGATAGCGGAAGGTTTTTACCGTGGTGTCTAGGGTCAGCGTGCCATCTTTGGCAGGCACAAGGGACAAATTATTCAAGGTGACAATGCGGGAAAGATTGGCAATGTCAGCCGCAAATGCGCCTATGTCGTGGTAGCGCCCGGTCACGCGCACCGCAATCGGCAGCTCGGCGTAATACTTTTTCACACTGACCTGGCCTGGCCGGAACAACTCGAACTGTAAGCTGCGCCCCAGACCCGCCTGATTGATGTCCGACAACAGGGCATCCATTTCCGCCTTGCTTGGCAACTGTTTCTCAAGCTGGGTAACGTATTGCTGGACTTGCTCGCGCTGTTTTTTCAGCGCATCCAGGCTGGCGGCCTGGCTTAACTTTTTCGTGAAGTCTTCCCTCAGGGTGACCTCTTTGCCGCGCTCTGCCGCCAACTCTTCATCAGACGAGCTTAACCAGGCAAACCACAGACCCGCAACAACAACCAGCGTCACGGCCACGCACAAGGCATAGCGCGGCAATGCAGGCCAGGAAGGAGGATCGTTCGGATTAAGTCCTGTGAACTGCGCTTTCAGGTTGTCCTGAATGCCAGCGAAATCAATACTGAGTTTTGGAATTTTTGCCATGTTCAAACCTGTCTCAAGCCTTTGCCGCCGCAGAACCCGGTTGCACCGGACTCTTGACTGCCTCTGGGGTTGCCGCTCCTGGTACTACAACATTCATGCTAGCGGGGACTGCGGGCTTTGAACCTGGCGCAGCCGAAGCTGAAGGTTTTGCTTGATCGCTCGCCCGTTTGAGCGCTACACGCATCGAAAAATTCGACACCCGCCGCTGATCCCGGGCACTCAGGGCAATTGACGAAGCCGTGATTTCAACCAGTTCCGGCTTGGTTAGCCAGGCGCTATTGTTGGCAAGATTGCGTAGCAACTCGGATACCCGTTCATTCGATTGCGCCACACCCGTGATGAGCACGAGCAGGTTATCCTGCTTCATGCTGTTGATATAGACCCCATCAGGCAGTTGCTTGACGAGTTCAGCCAGCAGATAGACCGGCATATTGCGGTTACCCTGTAGATCCTCAACAGCAGTTTGCCGGGCTCTGAGCGCAGCAATCTCTTGTTGCAGACCGGAAATCTCCTTGATCTGCTCCTCAAGTTTGGAAATCTCGGTTTTCAGCAAGGTATTTTTGTCTTTTTGTCCCGCAATTTGTGCCTGATACCACGAATAAACAACACCGCAAATGAGTCCGCCTATAAGCGCCGCAATACCGAGTGCAATGAAAAACAGCTCACGCTTGCGCTTGCGCGCAGCGTCACGGTGGGGAAGCAGGTTGATCAAGATCACCGCAGAAACCTCCGCAAGGCCAGACCACATGAGGTCAGGTACGAAGCCGCTTCACGCCGCATTTTCTTTTCACGGACGTTCGCTCCGATGGTCATGCCCTGAAAAGGATCGACTCTCATGCTGGCGAATGTTGTGTGCCGCGTGACCGACTCGGTCAGGCCCGAAAGCGCCGACGCCCCGCCCGCCAGCATGACATAGTCAACCTTGTGGTGCGGCGTGCTGGTAAAGAAAAACTGCAGCGCACGCCCAATCTCCTGGGCCATGCTTTCGACAAAAGGCTTTAGCACGCTCGACTCGTAGTCCTCAGGCAAATCACCGCTGCATTTCTTGCTTTCGGCTTCTTCCAGGGAGAACCCATATTGCCGCACGATCAGTTGCGTCAGTTGCGCTCCGCCAAACGCTTGGTCGCGCTCATAAAGGACTTCATCATTCTTGATGACCTGCATACTGGTGGTCAGCGCACCAACCTCAAACAGCGCCACTATGATGTCCAAGCCCTTGTTGGGCAAATTTTCAATCAGGCGCACAGTCGCCAGCCTGGATGCATAGGACTCAACGTCCACAACAATGGGTTTGAGGCCAGCGGCCTCCGCCAGACCTTGACGATCCTGCACTTTTTCCTTGCGGGAAGCGGCAATCAGCACCTCCACATCGCCGCTTGAAGTAGCGCTCGGGCCGACCACGCAAAAGTCAAGGCTTACCTCGTCAAGTGAGAATGGAATGTACTGGTTGGCTTCGGATTCAACCTGCATTTCGAGTTCAGACTCGGTCAATCCACCTGGTAAAACTATTTTTTTGGTAATAACAGCAGAGGCTGGCAATGCCATGGCGACCTGCTTGGTGCGCGTTCCGCTCTTTTTGACCAGGCGTCGCACGGCCTCGGCCACCTCATCGAATTTTTCGACATTGCCGTCAGTGATCCAGCCGCGCTCCAGCGGCTCGATGGCGCAGCGATCCAGCACCAGATTACCGGCCCTGTCCCGACTCAGTTCCACCAGCTTTACGCTGGATGACGAGATGTCAAGCCCCAGCAAAGGTGGCTCTTGACGGTTGAATAACGACCCCAGTGAGATCAAGACTGTCCCCAAATAATGGCTAATGAGTAGCCTTGCATACTTAAGAAATCACTTGAATACTATCAGTAAGCTCCTTGTATAGTAAGGATTTTTCTGTTTTTAGTACTATGACCGTTGCCAAAAGTTGACGCTTTTACCAAGCCCTGGAACCAACGCCAGCCGCTTGCCGACTGTAAAAGGTAAAAGTGTGACATTGTTCTCACCCGGCGTGGTTTTCAGTGCCCCGGTTTTTATTTTTATAATAGCGACGCGCCTTTACGATTGCACCCATGTCGCCAAACTCCTCTTCGCCAGCCACGCCTGACTCAAGCCCCAAGCCAACAGCAGGCTCGCAACGCGCCCCTCGTCCTATGTGGCAGCGCCTGCTTCTCAAAGTGTTTTTCTGGGGTGCCGGGCTGGCGCTGGCCGGGGCCTTGAGCGTCCTGATGATCGTCGCGGTGGCACTTTCAGTGGCCTACCCTAACCTGCCGGATATCTCCGACCTGTCGGATTACCGGCCCAAGTTGCCGATGCGGGTTTACTCGGCTGATGGTGTGATGATTGGTGAGTTTGGTGAAGAACGCCGCAGCCTGACCCCGATCAAGGACATTCCGCAAGTTATGAAAAATGCCGTGCTGGCGATTGAAGATGCGCGCTTTTTTTCGCACGGCGGTGTTGACTACCTTGGCGTTATTCGCGCGGGCCTGGCCAATGTGGGACGAGCCAAAAGCCAGGGAGCATCGACCATCACCATGCAGGTAGCCCGCAATGTCTACCTGTCTTCAGAGAAGACTTTCACGCGCAAGCTCTACGAAATTTTGCTCACCTTCAAGCTCGAACACCTGCTCACCAAAGACCAAATTCTCGAAATCTACATGAACCAGATTTTTCTGGGCAACCGGGCTTATGGTTTCGCCGCGGCATCCGAGGCCTATTTTGGCAAGCCGCTCAAAGACATCACGATAGCCGAGGCAGCCATGCTGGCGGGCCTGCCCAAGGCACCGTCTGCCTATAACCCCATCATCAACCCCAAACGCGCCAGGGCGCGGCAGCTCTACATCATTGAGCGTATGCAGGACAACGGTTTCATCACAAAAGAGCAGGAAACTGCGGCCAAAGCAGAATATCTCAATGTCAAAACCGGGCCAGACGCAGTCCGTGTACACGCCGAATACGTGGCAGAAACCGTGCGTCAACTGGTCTTCAACCAGTATGCTGGCCAGACCTATACGCGCGGCCTCAACGTCTACACCACCTTGCTGGCGGCAGACCAGACCACAGCTTACAAGGCCCTGCGTAAGGGCATCATGGACTACGAGCGCCGCCAGATATACCGCGGCCCCGAAAAATTTGTTCACCTGCCCGCTGACCCGCAAGCAGCAGAAGAGGCGATTGACGACGCGCTGACAGACAGCCCGGACAACGGCGACATCATGTCAGCGGTTGTGCTGGAGGCCAATCCCAGGCGCATTCTGGCCATGCGGCAAAACAGCGAAAGCGTTGAAATCACAGGCGACGGGCTAAAACCTGCGCAGTCCGGGCTATCCGACAAGGCCGCACCGAATATTCGCATTCGTAGAGGATCCGTGATCCGTGTTGCAAAAACGCCCAAAAACACCTGGGAAATTACCCAGCTACCTGAAGTTGAAGGTGCCTTTGTTGCGCTGGATCCCAGGGATGGTGCCATCAAGGCCCTGGTCGGTGGTTTTGATTTTGAGAAAAACAAATTCAACCACGTCACGCAAGCATGGCGGCAACCAGGCTCCAGTTTCAAGCCTTTTATCTACTCTGCCGCACTTGAAAAAGGCTTCACACCGGCCACCGTGGTCAATGATGCGCCGCTGTTTTTTGATGCCGGTGTCACAGGCGGTCAGCCGTGGGAGCCGAAAAATTACGATGGCAAGTTTGAAGGCCCGATGAATTTACGAGACGCGCTGAAGAAATCAAAAAACATGATTTCCATCCACATCCTTCAGTCCATAGGTGCGCCCTATGCGCAGGACTGGATCACGAATTTCGGGTTTGAGGCCGAAAAACACCCCGCCTACCTGACGCTGGCACTGGGCGCAGGTTCCGTCACACCCATGCAGATGGCCATAGGCTATTCAGTATTTGCAAACGGTGGCTACCGCGTCAATCCTTACCTCATCACCAAAATCACTGACCAAAAAGGCAAGGTACTGGTAGAGATCAAAAAGCCGCAGCTTGACGAATCCACACGCGGCATTGACGCGCGCAATGCGTTCATCATGTCCAGCCTGCTGCAAGAGGTCACGCGATCAGGCACGGCTGCCAGAGCACAGGCCACGCTCAAACGGCCAGACCTCTACGGCAAAACCGGCACCACCAACGACTCGATAGACACTTGGTTTATCGGCTTTCAACCCACCTTGGTGGCGGCAGTATGGATGGGCTTTGACACGCCCAAAAACCTCGGCGACCGCGAAACGGGTGGGGGTTTAAGTCTGCCGGTCTGGATTGACTTCATGGCCTCAGCCCTGAAGGGCGTGCCCGTTAGCGAACCTCCAGTGCCGGAAGGTGTCGTCAATATTGGCGGTGAATGGTATTACGACGAATATGCCAAAGGCTCAGGAGTGAGCAGCGTCGGACTGCAAGACCCAGCAGCCAATGCGGCACAGCAACCGGCTGTGCCTGGCGCACCCGCAGCACAGATTTCTGTGTTGCCGCCCGCTGATGAGAAAAAGCGAATTCTTGATCTGTTCAAGAACTAAACAGCAGGGCGCGCCCGGACTGCGCGCTCGCATAGCGCGAGAGCGCAGCGAAAAATTCACTGCTGTCTTTGGTATCGGACCACTGGTTATCGTGAAATTTATAGTGAAAACCGCCCGCCTTGGCCACCATCCAAATTACCTGCGACGGTTTTATCAGGATGATGCTAATCTGGCTGCGGTTGGCAAAGCCCAAAGTGATCAGGCCACCCGTTCGCTCTTTGTCGATGTCGGCATCGGTCTCATCGTTGATCCGGTCGCACGCCAGTTCAACCGCCTTTAGCGCGACTTCGGCATGCGCCAGATATTCAAGCTCGGTCATTACAATCCAATGATGGTTTCTTCACTTAAAATTATAGGCCTACAAGCCAAAACCACTTGCCGTTGTGGGTCTGCGGCCTTCATGCTTGCAGTGTTGACTGCGCTATTTGCAGTGTTCGTGCTTGCCGGTTGCGGGCAAAAAGGCCCCTTGTTCCTGCCGGTCATACCTGCCGCTCCAGCAGCTTCGTTGTTAGCGCCACCCGTACTGACCAGTCCTGTGGCCAGTACTGTGGCCGCTCCAGCGCATCCAGCCTCAGCTTCAAAATGAACACGCCAAGCGAGAAGCAGGCCATGCTGCCTGGCCACCCGTTTGTAGCCTATCGCGACGATGCGCTTTATCTGGAAGATGTAGCTCTTGACGCATTGGCTACGACCCACGGCACACCCCTGTTCGTGTACTCCAAAGCCGCCATGCTAGTCGCCCTTGCTGCCTATCAGCGTGGTTTTGCAGGCCGCAATGCGCAGATCTGCTACGCCATGAAAGCGAATTCTTCGCTCGCTGTGTTGCAGGTATTTGCCAGGGCAGGTTGCGGCTTTGACATCGTCTCTGGCGGTGAGCTGGATCGTGTGCTGGCTGCGGGTGGTGACGCGAAAAAAGTGATTTTCTCCGGTGTCGGAAAGACGCGCGCCGAGATGAGCCGGGCATTGACAGTCGGCATTGGCTGCTTCAACGTCGAGAGCGAAGCCGAGCTGGATCTGCTGTCCGATGTTGCAACCACGCTGGGCTTGCGCGCGCCAGTCAGCATTCGCGTCAATCCGAATGTAGACCCCAAGACCCACCCGTATATTTCTACTGGCCTCAAGGTCAACAAATTCGGCGTGGCGCATGAAGACGTATTGCGCATTTACCAACATGCCGCGTCGCTCAAAGGCCTGAGTGTGGTGGGCATTGACTGCCACATCGGCTCGCAAATCACTGATAGCACACCCTATCTTGATGCCATGGACAGAGTTCTTGAACTGGTAGCCACGATTGAAGGCGCAGGCATCACCTTGCAGCACATCGACTTTGGCGGCGGTCTGGGCATCAACTACAACCACGATACGCCACCGCAAGCAGACGATCTGTGGCAGCAACTGCTCGCCAAAATCGACGCGCGAGGCTACGGCGGCAAAAAACTGATGATTGAGCCTGGTCGTTCACTGGTGGGTAATGCCGGGGTCTGCCTGACCGAGGTGCTTTACCTCAAGCCCGGCGAGCAGAAGAACTTTTGCATCATTGACGCCGCGATGAACGACCTGCCGCGCCCGGCGATGTACCAGGCTTTTCATGCCATCGTACCGGTTACCGCAAACAGCAAAGGCATTGCGTCAGCTACCTATGACGTGGTTGGTCCGGTGTGCGAAAGCGGCGACTGGATAGGCCGCGACCGCGAACTGGCGCTCAAAGCTGGCGACAAGCTCGCGGTACTGTCAGCCGGCGCTTATTGCATGAGCATGGCCAGCAACTACAACACGCGAGGCCGTGCGGCCGAGCTGCTGGTGGATGGTGCTGCGGTACACGTCATCAGGCAGCGTGAAACATCAAATGACCAGATGCGGCACGAAAAGCTGGTGAGCTGACCAGCCAGAACGTCGTCAAATAGTGTCGCCAAATATTGCTATGAATTAGATAGCTGTTCACGCCTGATTTTATTGGGCTGTGGCCATTTTTTGCTGATGAATTGCTGCAAACGCCAGCCTAGCAGCAGCGCAATGATCGCGGCATAAACAAACACTTCGGCAAAATCGTTTTTGCCCGAGCGCATCCAGAAAAAATGCAGGAGGCCCAGCCCGGCGATCAGGTACACCAGCCAGTGCAGCATTTGCCAGCGCCTGGCGCCCAGCCTCCGGATGACCGCGTTGAACGAGGTCGCCGCCAGCAGTGTCAGCAATAAAAAAGCCGAAAAACCCACCAGAATAAATGGGCGCTTAATGATGTCCCTGACGATATCGGCCACATCAAAGCCCATGTCGAACCAACTGTAACTCAGCAGGTGGAGCACGACATAAAAATAGACGAAGAGACCGAGCATGCGGCGAAAGCGCACCAGCGCCGGCGTGTTGCTGATCACACGCAGCGGCGTGACAGACAGCACGATGCAGAGAAAGCGCAAGGTCCAGTCGCCCGTGGCACGGATCAGCGCCTCCGCGGGGTTGGCGCCCAACTGGTTGCTCAGGGCGCTGTAGAACAGCCAGACAAAGGGCAGCAGGCAGGCGATGAATACTGCCGGCTTGGCAGCGGGATGGAGAAAAATCTTTTTCATGACCAAAAGGCGCTTCGGCATTCTGGCCTCGGACGGAGTTTCACGTCCTGCCAGGCATCGGCCGCGAATCAGTAAAACTTCTTCAGATCCATGCCGGCGTACAACTGCCCCACCTGGGCCTCGTAGCCGTTGAACATCAGGGTCTTGCGTTTTTTCGCAAACAGGCCGTCCTCACCAATACGGCGCTCGGTTGCCTGGCTCCAGCGCGGATGGTCCACGGCCGGGTTCACGTTGGAATAAAAACCGTATTCGTTGGGGGCGGCCTTGCTCCACGCGATGCGCGGCTCTTTGTCGGTAAAGCGTATTTTGACAAGGCTCTTGCCGCTTTTGAAACCATATTTCCAAGGCACCACCAGGCGTACCGGCGCGCCGTTCTGGTTCGGCAGAACTTCGCCATAGATGCCAAACGTCAGCAGGGTCAGCGGGTGCATCGCTTCGTCCATGCGTAGCGCTTCGACATACGGCCAGTCAAGCACGCGTGAACCGACAAAAGGCATGGTTTTTGGATCGGCCTGTGTGATGAACTCAACGTACTTGGCGCTGCCCAGTGGTTCAACTTTTTTAATCAGCTCTGACAGCGAATAGCCAACCCACGGAATCACCATGGACCAGCCCTCCACACAGCGCATACGGTAGATGCGTTCTTCCTGGGCACTGAGTTTGACCAGGTCTTCGATGGCCCAGGTTTTGGGCTGCTTGACCAGGCCTTCGATCGCCACCGTCCAGGGCCTAGTCACCAGGGTGTGGGCGTTTTTGGCCGGGTCGGATTTGTCGGTACCGAACTCAAAGAAGTTGTTGTAGCTCGTCACGTCCTTGTAGTCCGTGACTTTTTCCATGGTGACCGCACCGGCCACCCCTGACCTGGCACCAGGCAAGGCGGCCAGCTTGCCGGGCTTGGCCACGCTTTGCGCCAGCGCCTCGCGACTGGCCCATGAAGCCGCTGCCACACTGGCGGCGCCTGTCGCCATCAGTTTGATCAGCTCACGCCGGCCTTGGTAGATGCCCTGCGGCGTGATGTCGCTTGCAACAGCCTGACTAAAGCCATTGTGATGGGTTTTGATCAGCATGCTGGGTCCTTGTCGTCTTGAGTAATTGATAGTTAGTCTTGATACGCAGCGACATCTTACAAGGGGACTAGCGGACCTCGCTATCAATCACCACGGTGATCCCGGATGCGCTGTTGGCGATGGGGGCGCTCAGTCCCTGGAAGTCACCGGGTTGGGGATTGGCATTCGCGGACTTCGAGATGCGGGCCCCGACGACGACCTGCGGGAAACTCGACAGGTTGATACCCGGGGCCATTGCCATCGAATCGTCAAGCAAGAAAGTTACCGGTAATTCGTGCACTTGTTTGCGTAGTATCGCCAGCGGCATGCGCGATCCCTCGGCGGCCCTGGCAAAGATAAATACGGTGTCGGTGGGGGCGACTTTCGCAGCGAGTTCCGGAGCGAGTTTCACCACGCCTTTCACCACGCCTTTCACGCTGCCCGCTGCCGCGGCTGTGCTCGCGCTGCGTGGGGCGGCGGGCACGCTTGCCTTGCCCAGCGTTCGCGCTTGAGCCAGGCTGGCGTTGACCGAGCGGGCAAATTCGGAATCCGGGGGCGCCAGCCGCAGTGCCATTTCCCAGTATTCAACGGCCCTGGCATAGTTTTTGTTGTCGAAGGCCAGGCTGCCGGCCAGCGCCAATGCCTTGCTATTGTCGGGATCGATTTGCAGCGCGCGTGCGATCAGCTTTTCCGGTTCGCCCTGCAAACGGCCTTGCGCCATCGCCAGCGCATCGGCATAGTCCGCCAGCAACTGCGCGTCATTCGGCGACTGCTTTGCGGCGCTGGCATAGGCGGAGGCGGCCTGCTCGAAGCGTCCCAGCGCGTTGTAGGAGCGCGCCAGCATGGTCCACCCTTCGACGTTGTCCGGATTGTTCTGGAGGCGCGTCGCGAGCCGCTGGAGCATTTCCTCGATCTGCTCGGCAGTGACCTCGTGCTCAGGCCCGCCGCGCGCATCCACGCCCTGTCCCGGAACCAGCGCCTGGGGACTGCCGGCAACGAGATAGATCGCTACCGCGCACAGTGGCAGCGCCAGTCCCAGCATGATCGCGCTGGCGCGTCCCAGCCGCGGCCGGTCTGCGGCGGTGTCGTCCGTATCCACGTCCTCCAGCAGGCGGGCTTCGAGTTCGCGCCGTGCCTTCTCGTAGTGCTCCGCGTTCAATGTTCCGGACTGCAGATCGACTTCGAGTTCCCTGATCTGATCGCGGTAGAGCGTGATGTTGACGGCTTTGCGTGAAACGCCTTGCGCGGACGGGTTCCGCAGCAGAGGCGGTACGATGAAAAGCAGGGCGCCAATGAGCAGCAGAGCGCTGACGATCAGAAACACAGTCATGGTTTGTCCGTTTCGCTGTCGGCGGCCAGCAGCTTCGCTGCACGCGCGTGTTCGGCTTCGCCCAGTTCGCCCAGTTGGTTTCCCGGCGCGCGCCGGCGTGTCTGATTAAAGTACAGTGTGAACAGGCCCGCCGCAAGCAGTAATAACGGGCCCAGCCACAGCAGCAGGGTGCTGGCCTTGAAGGGCGGGCGATAGAGCACGAAATCGCCATAGCGCGCCACCATGAAATCAAGGATTTCCCGGTCGCTTGTTCCCTGTTTCATTTGTTCACGCACCTGGTTCTTGAGGTCGATGGCGAGCGGGGCACTCGACACCGCGATGGTCTCGTTTTGGCATACCAGACAGCGCAGCTCGTTGGAGAGTGCGTTTACCCGCTGCTCAAGCGCGGGATCTTCCGCCGCCGGTGCGGCCTGCCTGCCGGAAGCGGCACTGCCCAGGAGCAGCAGGAACGCCAGGACCAATGCCTTAACCACGGTTGAGTTCATGGACCAGGGGGAGAATCTTGCGTTTCACGATATCCGGGGTGACCGGGCCGATCTGCTTGTAGCGGATCACGCCGCGCTTGTCGATGATATAAGTTTCCGGAAGGCCGTAGACGCCATAGTCGATGCCCACCCGGCCCTTGAAGTCGTATGCCGAGAGCTGGTAAGGGTCGCCCAGGCGCTGTAGCCAGGCCATGGCGTCTTTGCGCTCGTTCTTGTAGTTCAGCCCGTAAATCGGCACCACCTGGCTTTTGGCAAGATCCAGCAGCACGGGATGCTCCGTATGGCAGGATGCGCACCACGACGCCCAGACATTGAGCAGCCACACTTTTCCCAGCATGTCGTTTGCGGAAAATGTCTTGTCCGGCGCGTGCAACTGCGGCAGTTCGAAGTGCGGCGCGGGCTTGTCGATGAGCGGTGAAGGCACTTCGCTCGGATTGCGCGTCAGTCCCACGCCGAGCAGTATCACCAGCGCCAGGAAAATGCCCGGCAGGAGGAGGAAGGCCCAGGTCTTGTTCGGTGTGGATGCAGGCATTGCATTGACCTCAAGTGGCCGGCTTGACCTGCAGACGCGGGGCTGCCGCATTCACCTCTTCGCTCACCTCTTCGCTCTGACGGCGGCGCACGGCAACGCGGTATCTGCGGTCACTCGCGGCCAGCAGACCGCCCAGCGCCATCAGCACGCAGCCGCCCCAGATCCAATTGACGAAGGGTTTGTGCTGCACGCGCATCACCCACGCCGTCGGACTGACGGCCTCGCCTAGCGAGACATAGAGGTCGCGCGTGATGCTCCGGTTGATCGCCGCCTCGGTCATCGGCTGTTCCTGCACTTTGTAGGTGCGATTCTCCGGGAGGAGCGTGACGACCGATTTTCCCGCCTGGGTCACCTGAACCGTGGCGCGCTCAGCGCTGTAGTTCGGTCCGGTAACTGGCCCAACGCCGTCCAGGCGGAAGGTATAGCCGCCGGCCTCAACCGTATCACCCATTTCCATGCGCACGTCGAGCTTGGTCTCGTAGCCCTGCACTATGGTGACCCCGACCACGAACACGGCGATGCCGAAATGGGCCAGCAGCATACCGTAATAGGCACGCGGGGTATTGCGCAAGCGCGCCCAGGCGCTGATGCTGCCGGACTGGCGGCCTACTTTTTCCCAGAGCTGCAACACGCAGCTGGTGGTGATCCAGGCCGCCAGCAGCAGCCCGAAGCTCACCATGGCGCTCCAGCGACCGAGGGCAAACGGCAGCAGCAGCGCGCTCGCCACGCTGACGGCGAAGGCCCAGCGCAGGCGCACCGCGAGTTCGGGAAGGCTGGCTTTCTTCCAGCGCATGAGCGGACCGATGCCCATCATAAACAGCGCGAGCGACATGATCGGGACGAAGACGGCCTCGAAGTAGGGCGCGCCTACGGAGATCTTGCCCAGCCCCAGCGCATCAAGCACGATAGGATAGAGCGTACCGAGCATGACCGTGCCGGTGGCGGCCATCAGCAGGACGTTGTTGGTGAGCAGCGCCGACTCGCGCGACACGAGATCGGAACTGCCGCCGCCGCTCAGGCGTGCGGCGCGCCAGGCAAACAGCGTCAGCGAACTGCCTATCACCACAGCGATGAAAAGCAGAAGGTAGATGCCGCGCTTGGGGTCGGTGGCGAAGGCATGCACCGAGGTCACCACGCCCGATCGCACCAGGAAGGCGCCGAGCAGACTCAGGGAGAAGGCGAGAATGGCGAGCAGCACCGTCCAGGCGCGGAAACTGCCACGCTTTTCCGTCACCGCCAGCGAATGGATCAGCGCCGTTCCCACCAGCCACGGCATGAAAGAAGCGTTTTCCACCGGATCCCAGAACCACCAGCCGCCCCATCCCAGCTCATAGTAGGCCCAGAAACTGCCCAGCGCGATGCCGAGCGTGAGAAAGATCCACGCCGCCGTGGCCCACGGACGCGACCAGCGCGCCCATGCGGCATCGAGCTTGCCGGCGAGCAGCGCGGCGATGGCAAATGCAAACACCACCGCGAACCCGACATAACCCGTGTAAAGCATCGGCGGGTGAATGATCATGCCTGCGTCCTGCAGCAGCGGGTTGAGGTCGCGCCCTTCCGCAGGAACCGGAAACAGGCGGTCGAACGGGTTCGATGTGAACAGCATAAAGGCGAGAAACCCGACGCTCACCAGCCCCATGACGCCCAGCACCCGCGCCACCATGTCCTCGGGAAGCTGGCGGCTGAACAGCGTCACCGCCACCGTCCATAGCGTGAGCACCAGCGTCCACAGCAGCAACGAGCCTTCGTGAGAGCCCCAGGTCGCGGTGACGCGATAGTGCAGTGGCAACTGGGAATTAGAGTTAGTGGCGACGTTGAGCACCGAAAAGTCGCTGGTGACGAACAAGTACACGAGGCAGCCGAAAGCGATGGCGACAAATACGCACTGTCCTTGCGCTGCCGGGCGTGCCAGGCTCATCCACACAGAGTTGCCGCGTGCCGCGCCGACGATGGGGAGGATGCCCTGCACTAGGGCGAGGGCGAGCGCTAAGGCGAGGGCAAACTGCCCGAGTTCTGGAATCATCAGCGTTGTACTCCTGTTGTGGGGGGGATGACCAGCGTCTGCGTTGCCTGCTGGCGTGTGGCCTGCGCCTGCTTGAGTGCTTCGGCAGCCTCAGGCGGCATGTAGTTCTCGTCGTGCTTGGCGAGCACCTCGCTGGCCTGGAGCACGCCGTCCGCCGACAGGCGCCCCTGGGTCACGACGCCCTTGCCTTCACGGAACAGATCCGGCAGAAACCCGCGGTAGACCACCTGAATCGATTTGACGGTGTCGGTGACCGCAAACTGCACGGTCACCCCGTCAGCCTGACGCTTGACGCTGCCCGGCTCGACCAGGCCGCCGATGCGGAAAGTGCGTCCCTGCGGCGCTTCGTTGGCTGCCACCTGGGTAGGGGTGTAGAAAAACACCATGTTTTGCTGGAAAGCGTTCAACACCAGGGTCGTGGCGATGCCCAGCGCGGCGATGCCGACCGCGATCATCGCGAACCGCTTGTGCCGGGGCTTCATGGCACCACCCGCCGTGCGCCGGGAGTGCGGACTAGCTGTCCGAGCAGGCTGCGTTTTCTCAGCATCAGCAGGACGATTTCCGTGACCATCAGTCCGAGCGCCACGCCATACGAGCCCCAGACGTAGAGCGCATAACCGCCCATTGCAACAAAATCGTTCCAGCTTGCCCAGTTCATTTCAATGTTCCCGCATAGTGTGCAACCCAGTCGCTGCGTCGCTCACGCTCTAAGATGATGCAGCGCACGCGCAGCAGCGCGGCAGCGAAGCTGTACATCCAGAATCCGAGCGTCATGACGATCATTCCGGCAAACATCGTTGCCGCCATGGTGGGCGCGCTTGTCAAGCTGACCGATGCGCCCTGGTGCAGGGTATTCCACCACTGTACCGAAAAATAAATGATCGGGATGTTGACCACGCCGGTGAGCGCGAGCACCGCGCCGGCCTTGTCGGCCCGGCGCGGATCGTCGATTGCCGCCTGCAGCGCCATGAAACCGAAATACAGGAACAGCAGGATCAGTGTCGAGGTGAGACGCGCGTCCCAGACCCACCAGGTGCCCCACGTCGGCTTGCCCCACAGCGCGCCGGTCCACAGCGCGATAAACGCCATCAGCGCGCCGCTCGGGGCCAGCGCGCTGGCCCACATGCCGGACAGGCGCGCATTGAACACCAGGCCCACGCCGGCCCAGAAAGCCATCACCAGATAAATGAGCATCGCCATCCAGGCGGCCGGCACATGGATGAAGATGATGCGGTAAGCCTCGCCCTGCTGGGCGTCGGTCGGGGCCACGAAGAAGCCGATATAAAGGCCTGCCCCGCACAGCAGCGCCGCCGCGGCCCCGAACCAGGGGGTGAGCTTTGCTGCAAGCGGGAAAAAGGTCTGGGGCGAGGCGTATTTGAACCAGTTGATGTTCACATGCTTCCGGTTGGGCCGCGTCATTGTTTTTTCAGACGAAATCGACATTATCCGCAGTAAGGTTAGGAATCAACGGTAACTATACAAGGTATGACAATTCAATTGGGTTTTGGGTCCCTTAAAACCTCGTTCCCTTCACGTTTACTCGGCCGATATGCGCAGCGCAGCAGCGATGGCCCATGGCGCGAAGACTGCCGCGACCACCAGAAATGCGCCCAACACCAGGAGGTGCCCTTGTGCACTCAAACCCGCCGATGCGATATCCACGGCGCCGGCGCCTATGATCAGCACCGGCACGTAAAGTGGCAACACCAGTAGCGAAAGCAAAACTCCCCCTCCCCGCAAGCCAAGCGTCAGGGCCGCCCCGATGGCGCCGATCAGGCTCAATACCGGGGTGCCGAGCAGCAAGGATAGCGTCAGCACCCCGAGCAGCGATTGATGTAGATCAAACTGCAATGCCAGGACCGGCGCAATCAGCACCAGGGGCAGACCCGAGACGAGCCAGTGCGCGGTGACTTTGGCCACGACGATCACACCCAGCGGACTTGCACCGAGCAGCATCTGCTCGAGCGTGCCGTCGGCGTGATCTTCCGAGAACATGCGGGTCAGCGAAAGCATCGAAGCGAGCAGGGCAGCGACCCAGATCACACCCGGCGCAATCGAGCGCAGCAGGTTGGGCTCGGGGCCCAGGCCCAGCGGAAACAGGCTTACCACGATGACAAAGAACAGCAGGGCGGTCAGCACGTCGGCGCGGTGTCGCATCGCGAGCAGCAGATCCCGGTTAATCACGCAACGCAGCGCTGTCAGCATGCTAGAACGGTCCGCGCGCTGAGATCGATGGTAGTCATGGTTGCGCTTGCGATCCGCACTTCCTGGTGCGTGGTGAGCACGACCGTGGCGCCGCTTGCGACATGCCCTGCAATCAGCGTCTGCATGTCGTCGACCGCAGCCGCGTCGAGCGCGGTGAAAGGTTCGTCGAGAATCCACAGCGGCCGCTTTTCGCTCAGGATCAGGCGTGCCAGCGACACCCGGCGGCGCTGTCCCTGGGACAGTACTTTTGCCGGCAATGCTTCGCACTCCGCGAGCCCGAAACAGCGCAGCGCGGCGCTGGCCTGCTCATGGCCGACTTTCATTCCCGCGAGTGTGCACGCCACCATCAGGTTTTCCAGGGCGGTGAGCCCGTCCTTCACCGCATTCGAGTGCCCGAGGTAAACGATTTCCTTCCAGTATTCCTCGCGCAGTGAACCGATGTTGCTGCCCCGCCAGCGCACCTCTCCCTGCGCCGGAGAAAACAGTCCGCACAAGATGCGCAGCAAGCTGGTTTTGCCGCTGCCGTTGGCCCCGGCGACGCGTAACAGTTCGCCGCCGCCCAGCGTGAAACTGAGCTTGCTGAACAACGTGCGGTCTCCGCGCACGCACTCAAGGTTGGCTGCTGCTAGCATTGTTATTGCATTTCTTCGGAAAACTGTCGCGCCGATTTTTCCTGTCTTCTGTCGGCGCGATTTGATGAGAACCCGGTGCGGCCGCCCGGACCGCTCGTCGTGATCAACTTGCGGTGGGACTTGCACCCACAAGAGGAGCGGGACTTTTTGCGGCGGCGCTGTTACTTGAAGTTGTAGTTCATCATAACGCCGATGAAGTGAACGGTTTGCGTCGGGCTTTGCAGTACCCGCGTACCATCCGAGTAAGTCCAGTTCGTCCAGGTCCAGTCATCGGTGCTGAAGCGATCATAGATATAGTTGAGGCGGAGATCGACATTCTTCTTTAGCGCATACTTTGCGAACAGATTCAGCTTGGTCAGCTTGGTCGAAAAGTCGGGCACTACGTCCACCACCGCTACACCGGCGAAGAGCTGCTGCCGGTTTTCATCTCTCATATCGGACTGGCTCAAGTCGCCGCCGATTTCAAGCCGGCTCAACGGCTTGCCGCGCACACCCAGGCCGAAAGAATCGCCGACGTTGCGCAGCTTGGCCTGCCAGGGGTTAACGAGTCGGGTCAGTTGCTCGTAACGGGTATCGTCGCGGGAAATCCAGGCCGTTGCCTGCCATTCGTCGCTGAAGGCATAGGCGGCGTCGACCGAATATGCGCTCGCCTCGCCTTTTTGCGCTCCCAACGTTGAGCCATCACGCTGGCCGTAGTTGTCTCGCGACTCGTCCACCCTGAACTGCAGCGACAACTGCTCTGTCGCCTGCCAGTCCGCCGACAGGCGCACCTTGTCGCGCTTGCGGTCGGCCAGGTGTATGGGGGCGATGAGGTTGCTGCCGGGGAGGATATTGGTGTTCCGCACCGTGGTCAGGAAAGGCGAACCCTCGCGATCGCTGTGAATGTAGGCCAGCGCGCCGGTGAGGGTTTCGGACATCGAGCGCCGCAGTTCAACGCGATAGGACGTTTCATCGGTCCGCTCACGCTGGCTGACCGACGCCACCCGAAAGGTGTTGCGTTTTTTCTCGTCGTAATCGACGCCGCCGGTCAGGCGCAAGCTCAGCGGCAGGGCGTAGCTGGCTTCCAGCTTGCCCGCCAGGGTTCGGATGGAGCGGGGCTCATTAAAGCCGTCCAGTGTGCTCGTATCACCGACGGTGGTGTACAGCGCGAGCGGCGTGTTGTCGTCCCTGTCCTCATAGCGGAGGTTGCCGCGCAGCGAAAGCTTGGGCATGGGCCGGGCGACGATGCCCATTTGCAGCAGAGTGGTTTCAACGGCGCCCCCCAAGTCACTACGGGTATTGAGTCTGGGCGCAACAACGAAGAAGCCCTCGTTTTGGGTCGCATTGGCATAAGCGAGCTTGAACGTGCCGCGCGTGGTCGGGGTAAAGCTGTAGCCGCCGGCCAGGTGCAACTGGTGGGATTGGTTGCCCGGCGGCAGTGCCATTTGGGTAAAGACAGTACTGTTGGGCACATTGAGCACGGTGTTGTGGTTTTCAAACAAAGTCCCGTAATAACCGCCTGAGAGTTGCAGCTTCTCCCCGGCGTAGCCCAGGATGGCATCGAGTTGCCGGGTGGTCTGGTTGATCGGATCTGTCAGGAAATTAACGGTTCCGCTGGTGCCCTGGCCCCACTGGCGCGCGCCGTCCTTCTCCTCGTTCCTGAAGCGCACCTGAAAGTCCCAGCCCGCCGGCAGATTCTTGCTGAAACCCAGGGTCACGGCCTCGCGCTTAGTTTTCAGGTCGACATCCCTCAGTGCGGCACCATTGATGGTCTGGGTGGCGGTGCCGATGCCAGACAGCCCGGTATTCACGGTGTAGGGATTGAAGCGGGGTGTCACGCCATATTCGATGAAATAGCCCCAGTTTCCCTGGCGATTGTGCTCGAAGCGGAGTTCCGGGTTGTCGAGTCCGAGATTGCGCCCCTTCAAGATCAGCCAGGTTCCGGTGGCGTCGTCACGCTTGATCAGGCTCCCGCCCAAAAGTCCATAAGTACCCTTTTCATTCAATCCGCTGTACTGGCCGAAGCGCAGGCCATCCTTGTTGACGTAGCCCAAGCCGAACTCGATGTTGCTTTCGGGCCTGGTGAGCACCGTGATCTCGTCGCCTTCGGCGGCGTAAGCGCCCACAGCGGCCAGGACTGCGGTGGCCGCGGCGGTGAGCCGGAATACAAAGCCTATATGCCTGTTCATGATCGATCTCCTGTTAGCCATGTCGTTAGCGGCGGAAGACCCGTTGCCCCGCGCCGTCCACTGGGTTATTGGTGCCATGGATGTTGGTATGGCAGTTCAAGCAGCCTCGCGCCACCAGGGTCGCGTTAGCTCTAAGCGAAGGACCAGCGTTGGCAAATACCCCGGGGGCGGCTATATGCCCGGCTGGCTCGTGGCACTGCTGGCACAGGAAGGGCGGGCGTGCCTTGAGCAAGTTGGGCGTGGTGGTGCCGTGCGGGTTGTGGCAGATCGAGCAGTCTTCCTGCACCGGCTGGTGGTTGCGCACGAAGGGCCCGCGCTTCTCCATGTGGCAGGTGTAGCAGGTGTCGTTGACGTTGTCGCGCACCATCTTTGCCCGTCCGGCCGAGCCGTGCGGGTTGTGGCAGTCGGAGCAAGCGACTTTGCCTTCATTGAGCGGGTGGCGCGAAGGCCGGTTGAACTGGGCGCGCTTCTCTTTGTGGCAGGCGTAGCAGGTTTCCGCCTGGGTGAGCTTGTCGCGCACCTTGTCGTGAGCGGTATGCACCTGGTGGCAGGAGGCGCAACTGAGGTCACTTGCCGCGTGCGTGCTGCCGGCCCAGTGGATGCGCTTGCCGCCCTGGTGGCAGGTCAGGCAGGCCTGATTCTGGCTCGCCGCTGGCGTGCTCGACTTCTTCACGAAAGAGCGCTCGGTTTTCGGCCGCTCTTTCATGTCGGGAGGCATGTTGGCGTGGGTCTCGCTCTTGCCGTGGCAACTGGTGCAGGTCGGCGTGCGTTTGTCGGCGACGGTGCCATGCTTGGTCTTGCCGATGGCGAGCACCGGGTCTTCCCCGGTTTCGTCGTGGCAGCGTGTGCAATTGGCGTCGCCCTTGAGCACCATGTCCTTGCGCGACGCCTTGTTGGCGGCAGTGTCCGGAACAGCCAGGGCGATGCGCGGCACCTTGTCGGCGGCAGTGTCCGAAGCAGCCAGGGCGACGCCGGGCGTCAAGGCGATGCCGAGCATCAAGACCAGGCCCTGCAGCCTGGCGGCAAACGAATATCTCAGGTGTTTCATCGAGTTTTACCCCTCATAATAAAAACCAGCACGGCAATGGTCTGCCTCTTCGCTCTCCAGTTACGCCTTAATTCCTGCTTACTTTACTGCTTACTTTACAAGCGTCACCCGGGCGCAGGTCCGGCACCGATTTGCCAGCGCATTCCAGGTTTTTTTGATCAAGGCGGACTCCCCATTGTTCTGCGCGTGTTCACCGCGACAGGATGTATTTGACGACGTTGCGGATTTCCGCCTCGTTCTTGGTCTTAAGGATGGGGTGCTTGCCGACACCATTCATCTCGTGATACGTCGTGAGGTGGGTGAAGAGCTGCTGTTCGGCGTCGGGCTCGCCTTTGTATTTCGCCGCGGTTTCCTTGTAGGGCGGGCCTACCTTTTCCATTGATACCGAGTGGCAAATGTTGCAGCCGCTTTTTTTCGTCAGCGCCTCGGCGGCGCTGACGTTGACTTCAGCCGCCCATGCCGCTGTGCCGAAACCCGTTGCGGCACACACGAGCGACCCGATGATCAACACCCGCTTCAGATACATGAAATAACCCCTTCTGCTTGATGATTGACCTTGCCGATGATACTGTAGTGACACTCATAACTGCGAGCGGCACCGGGAATTGACGCGTTCCCACATTGGCGTGCCGCGCCTCCATGGCTGTTACCCCGCTCGGTTTGTCTTTTTTGTTTATGCTCCATTTGCAGCACGTTACAGGTTTTGCTGCGGGGGGGAGGTTATTAAAGCTTCTTTGATTTATGTCAAAGAAATTACCTTGCTCAGAAGAAAGGTAACTACTCACCCCCCCCCCCCATTCTGTGAATTTTTGAGTTACCCAGAAATGCTGGTCGATAATGCCGCTCTTGCAAGCCCTAATGGGTGGGGGACTCCACCGAGCGTGCTGGCTAACACGTCAGTTGAGATTCAACACTAATCAGAGTCGCGGTTTAACCCACCGGAACCACTTTACCGGGAAGAGCTGGACTGTTGGCTGACTGTTCGTAAAATCAATATTTGAGGAAGAGCTTAATGAACACGTGGATGATGAACGGGGTTTTCGTCCTGATTTTTCTCCTGGTAGCTACCGGTCTTTTTTTCTTCGTGGTGACAAGGGGAGCGTTACTGGTGCGCGGACTGTCATCGGATTTGGACAGCGAAAAGTCGTACGTGTATCCGATCTATTCGAACATGCGGCTGATCAAATTGGTCGATTTTCAGCCCATCATCTCGGCCGTATTGCTGTTCCAGTATCACCGCCTGGTGTCGAAGATCGTTTCCGGGCTCGCGCAGTCGGATCTGAGAAACAAAAAGGTGCTGGTTACCTCATGTGCATTTGGAAACGTCATTCCAAGGGTAGTGGAAGCGGCTGTCCTGGCAGGTGCCGAGCGCGTCCTGATCGTGGATATCATTCGCAACGGACTCGTTCACGCCAGGAGCAAGCTGGGTCACTTTTCGGGGAAAGTGGAGTTCATCGAAGATAACGCGACGGCGATGAAGCAGAAAGACGGCAGTGTCGATGCCAATGTCATGTTTTTTCTGCTGCACGAACTGCCGCACCACTTGAAGGTACAAGCCCTGAGCGAGGCCGGCCGCGTGCTGGCGCCGGGAGGAAAGCTCTATCTTGCGGAATTCCATCGTCCGCAGCTGTGGATCCTGCGCGCATTGAGCTGGACCTACTTCAAGGTGTACGAGCCGCTTGGCCTTGCGCTCTGGGATACGCACGATCCACTCAACTGTCTGCAAGCCATGGGTGGATGGAAGTGCGAGCGTACGACGTATTTCTTCGGCAACTTTCAAATAATCACCGCAACCAGGCAATAACAGCTTTTAGCCATCCCGATACACAAAACAAAAATCTCGAGGTTCACTTTACTTTTCTTTTAAAAATCATTGCAAAAAGTAGGATACTGGGATCCATGCATGTGTTTGTTGAACTTTCCGGACTGAATAGGGTCGTGCGAGCCACCTCACCTCAGACCGCCCGGCAATCTGAAA
>JBCKNM010000008.1:0-46873 GCA_038902775.1 Polaromonas sp. | reverse complement strand
CTTGAGCATCGGGCTTTATTGAGCCTGTGAAGGCTGCGGCCTAGTCGCGGCTGGTTGCAACGGTGGTGCAGCGGCGATGCCTTCGTTTGACTTGGTGGCAACGCGCCGCGCACCATCAAAACGACGATCCCAGTAGGAGGTGGACATGCTTTCAACCCGCACCTGGGCCCCCGGCTTGGGCGAGTGGATGAACTTGCCATTGCCCACGTAAATGCCAACGTGGCTAAACGCCCGCCGCATGGTGTTGAAGAAAACCAGGTCACCCGGCTGCAACTCGTTTTTGTCTATGTTCTGGGTAGCGGCGGCTTGCTGCTCGGCTTTGCGGGGCAGTAGCAGGCCAACGGTTTGCTCATACATGGCTCGCACAAACCCGCTGCAATCAAAGCCGCCATCGGCCTCAGTGCTATTACCACCGCGCTTGTACGGCATACCCATAAAACCCATGGCATTAAAAACCAGCTCGGAGGCCTTGCTACTGACGTTTTGGCGAACTTGGTCGATACGCTGGTCAATTTGCGTCAGCAAGCCCTTGTCGGCAATTAGCTTGTCAAGGTCATCACCAGCGGGAGCCGCGTGTGCGCCAGCGGCAAACAGCACGGCGGCGGCAAGGGTGAGCAGTGGGACTGTAAAACGCATGACCCGCAGGATACTTGAAGGAGTAGTCCTACGTCAATACTTAGAACCTATCCGTGAATAAGACGGCACAGTTATCATGGCTTGATGATTTCCGTGTCTTCATGGCAGGGCCTGCTGGCCAATACCAACCGCAGTGAAGTTATTGGGGTCAGACACCAATTTCGCTGCGGTGCATCGCACCGCGCCCTCCGGGCGAGCCGTAGGCTAGTCGCATTTGGGCTCTAACCCCAAAAACTCCGCCCAAACGGCTGAAGTGAGCCCGTGGGCGATTGTGGTCGTTGGCATGTTGGCGCTGGCAGTGGCCATGGGCATAGGCCGCTTCGCCTTCACGCCGCTACTGCCCATGATGCTGAACGATGGCGTGATTGACCTGCCCGGTGCCAGCTGGCTGGCCAGTGCCAATTACCTGGGCTATCTGCTGGGTGCCTTGCTGTGTACGTTTCAGCCATTGATATGGCGGCGCTTTCCAGTGCTTCCATCTGTGGCAGCGTCGACGTGGGCGCGCTCTGGCTTGGTGGCGACCTGCGTTTTTACCCTGGGCATGGCGCTGCACCTGCCGTGGCTGTGGCCCGTGCTGCGCTTTGCCGCCGGGGTTGCCAGCGCGTTTGTTTTTGTATTCACATCGGGCTGGTGCCTGGGGCAACTGGCCGCGCGCAACGCCGGTGCGCTTGGCGCTGCAATTTACGCCGGGCCGGGTGCCGGCATTGTATTGAGCGGGCTGTTTGCCAGCGGCATGGTGGCTGTCGGCTGGTCGGCAGCCAGCGGTTGGCTGACCTTTGGCGTACTGGCCATTATGTTGACGGCCATGGTCTGGCAGACTTTTCATCAACGGGCTGAAAAAAAGGAATCGCCGCAAGCGAGCGCTACGCAAGTTGTAGCCGCGGCTGAAATTTTCCGTCAGCCAGCCAGCCGGCAAGAGATGCTGGTGTTCGCGCTGGCCTATGGTCTGGCTGGTTTTGGCTACATCATCAGCGCCACCTTTTTGCCCGTCATCGCCCGCCAGGTCTTGCTGCCATCGGCCTTGCTCGACATGTTCTGGCCGCTGTTTGGGCTGGGTGTGGTGGCGGGTGCTTTGCTGTCGTCGCGGATCTCGCTGGCCGGTGATTTGCGCCACTGGCTGGCAGGCTGCTATGCGCTGCAGGCGCTGGCCATTGCCGTCTGTATCTTCATCCCAACGCTGACAGGCTTTGCCCTGAGTAGCCTGCTGCTCGGCCTGCCGTTTACCGCCATCACCTTTTTTGCGATGCAGGAGGTCCGCAGGCTGCGCCCCCTGACTGCGCCCGCTTACATGGGCCTGCTGACGGCCATGTACGGCCTCGGGCAAATCGCAGGCCCACCCATGGTGGCCGTGCTGCTGCGCCGCGCGCCATCGCTGGCCGCAGGCTTCACCCTGTCGTTGGAAATTGCCGCTGGCTCACTGCTGCTGGGAGCGGCGGTGTATCTAGGCATGGCACGTATCTGGCCGGTGCGGCTAATGGCACCTGCTACAGCGGCTTTATGAGCTTGATGTCGCTATTAAATCAATGACTGATGATCGGAATTCGCTTGAACTCACCCGTGGCAATCTTCTTTTGCCACTCCGCTGGCCCGGTGATGTGCACACTGGTGCCGCCTGCATCAACCGCCACCGTCACGGGCATGTCGACCACGTCAAACTCGTAAATCGCTTCCATGCCGAGGTCTGCAAAGCCGACGACTTGGGCGTGCTTGATGGCTTTGCTGACGAGGTAGGCGGCGCCACCTACGGCCATCAGGTAGGCGCTCTGGTGTTTTTTGATGGCTTCAATCGCCACCGGACCGCGTTCGGCCTTGCCTATCATGCTGATGAGTCCGGTTTGCGCCAGCATCATTTCGGTAAAGCCGTCCATGCGGGTGGCGGTGGTCGGGCCGGCGGGGCCGACAGCTTCGCCTTTGACCGGTTCAACCGGGCCGACGTAGTAAATCACGCGGTTGGTGAAAGCTACCGGCAGCTTTTCGCCCTTGAGCAACATGTCGGCGATGCGTTTGTGCGCGGCATCGCGGCCGGTCAGCATCTTGCCGTTCAGCAGCAGGGTGTCGCCGGACTTCCAGCTGGCGACTTCTGCTTTTGTGAGCGTATTGAGGTTGACTTTTTTGCTCTTGTTGTAGTCGGGCATCCAGTTGACGTTGGGCCATAAATCAAGTGATGGCGGGGTTAGGTACACCGGGCCGCTGCCGTCCATGACGAAGTGCGCGTGGCGCGTCGCGGCGCAATTGGGGATCATGGCCACCGGCTTGCCTGCGGCATGGGTCGGATACATCTTGATCTTGATGTCGAGCACCGTCGTCAGGCCGCCCAGGCCTTGCGCGCCTATGCCGAGTGCGTTGACTTTTTCGAACAGCTCGAGCCGCAGTGCTTCGACCTTGCTCAGCGCTTCGCCGCCGGTCTTGGCGCTGGCTGCCTTGGCCTGCAGCTGGTACATGTCAAGGTCTTCCATCAGGCTTTCCTTGGCCATCAGCATGGCTTTTTCTGCTGTGCCGCCAATGCCTATGCCCAACATGCCGGGCGGGCACCAGCCCGCGCCCATGGTGGGCACGGTTTTAAGCACCCAGTCAACAATTGAATCGCCAGGGTTGAGCATGGCCAGCTTGCTTTTGTTTTCGCTGCCGCCGCCTTTGGCTGCAACGGTCACTTCAAAGGTGTTACCGGCTACCAGCTCGGTAAATATCACAGCAGGCGTGTTGTCATTGGTGTTCTTGCGCACGAACTGCGGGTCCGCCACGATGGAGCCGCGCAGGGGGTTGTCGGGATCGTTGTAGGCGCGGCGCACGCCTTCGTTGACGGCATCGTCAACCGATCCGGTAAAGCCTTCCCAGCGCACGTCCATGCCGATTTTTAGAAACACGTTGACGATGCCGGTGTCCTGGCAGATCGGCCGATGGCCGGTCGCGCTCATCTTGCTGTTGGTCAAAATTTGCGCAATCGCGTCCTTGGCCGCCGGGCTTGCTTCGGCCTCATAAGCGCGCGCCAGGTGGGCGATGTAGTCGGCCGGGTGGTAGTAGCTGATGTATTGCAACGCGGCGGCTACGGATTCAATCAGGTCGGCTTGTTTGATGGTGGTCATGTTTAGTGCGAGGAGGGACGTTTTTGGGGCTATGCTCGAAAAATCAGCCTTTAGGGCACTTCTAGAAATTCAGATTTTCGGGATGAAGTGCAAGGCGCCCGGAGCGCAGGAACCGGAACGTACTTCAGGTACGTGAGGATTTCGAGCACCGCGCAACGAAGCAATTCGCCCGAAAAATGAATTTATAGAAGTGCCCTTTATTTTGACAGGTCAAATCCATGAGCATAACCAACAGCCAGCGCATCGAGGTTGACAGCTTCGGGCCGATTGAGGTTCCTGCCAACAAACTCTGGGGCGCACAAACCCAGCGCTCGTTGCAGAACTTCGACATCTCCGGCGAAAAGCAGCCGCTTGAGATCATCACCGCATTGGCGCAGGTCAAGCGGGCATCAAGCAAGGTCAATCACGCGCTTGGTTTGCAGGACGAGGCAAAAACCAACGCCATCATGGCTGCGGCAGATGAAGTGATTGCCGGCAAGCACCCGGATGAATTCCCGCTGGTGGTCTGGCAAACCGGCTCCGGCACGCAGACCAATATGAACGTCAATGAGGTGCTGGCCAATCGCGCCAGCGAGTTGCTGGGCGGCGAGCGGGGGGAGGGCAGGCTGGTGCATCCGAATGATGATGTGAACCGCAGTCAGTCGTCCAACGATGTGTTCCCGACGGCGATGCATGTGTCGGCGGTTGCTGCCATCACGCACAAGCTTTTGCCTGCGATTGAAAAACTGCGTAACACCCTGGCTAAAAAATCCGCTGACTTTGATGGCATCGTCAAGATAGGCCGTACCCATTTGCAGGATGCGACACCGCTGACGCTGGGACAGGAGTTTTCAGGCTACGTGGCGCAACTCGACCACGGCGCAAAACATGTGCGCGCTGTGCTACCGCATCTGTACGAGCTTGCGCTTGGCGGCACCGCCGTCGGAACGGGGCTGAATGCACCCAAAGGCTATGCAGAGCAGGTCGCGGCTGAACTTGCAAAGCTCACCGGCCTGCCGTTTGTCACGGCGCCCAACAAGTTCGAAGCCATGGCCTCGTGCGACGCGCTGGTCCATGCGCACGGCGCGCTCAAAACGCTGGCGGCCAGCATGATGAAAATCGCCAACGACGTGCGCTGGCTGGCCAGCGGCCCGCGCAGTGGCATTGGTGAGCTGTCAATTCCCGAAAATGAGCCGGGTTCATCCATCATGCCGGGCAAGGTCAACCCGACGCAGAGCGAAGCCGTCACCATGCTGTGCTGCCAGGTGTTCGGTAACGACGTGGCCATCAACATGGGCGGTGCGTCGGGCAACTTTGAGCTCAACGTCTTCAGGCCCATGATTGCGTATAACTTTTTGCAGAGCGTGCGTTTGCTGGCCGATGGCATGAATAGCTTTAACGATCACTGCGCAGTGGGCATAGCACCCAACCGCGCGCGCATTGCGGAGCTGGTGGACCGGTCCCTGATGCTGGTCACGGCGCTGAACCCCCACATCGGTTACGACAAGGCGGCCTTCATTGCCAAGAAAGCGCACCAGGAAGGCAGCAGCCTGCGCGATGCGGCGCTGGCATCCGGCTACGTCAGTGGCGAGCAGTTTGACGCGTGGGTTGTACCTGCCAACATGACTGGCAAGTAGCAGGCTTTCATTGCTTTTTGGTAGCAATGTCTGACATGATCTTGTCGGTGTAGGCAATTGCCAACGCAGATAGCAAAAATGCGATGTGGATGACCGTCTGCGCAATCAACACCCGGTCGGTGTAGTTGTCGGCATTGATGAATGTCTTCAGTAAATGAATCGAGCTGATGCCGATGATGGCGGTAGCCAGCTTGACCTTGAGCACCGATGCGTTGACGTGGCTTAACCACTCTGGCTGATCGGGGTGGCCTTCAAGGTTCATGCGGCTGACAAAGGTTTCGTAGCCGCCCACAATCACCATGATAAGCAGGTTTGAAATCATCACCACGTCGATCAGCGCCAGCACCACGAGCATGATGACGGTTTCGTTGAGCGTCACGATGGGTATGCTGGTTTTGTAGCCTATGCTCGTGATGAGCGCCTGCAAGGCCGTCTGGCTGCCAAAGGCGGCCTCGATCAGATGCAGCAACTCAACCAGAAAATGAAAGACATAGACGCCTTGGGCTGCGATCAGTCCGACGTACAGCGGTAACTGCAGCCAGCGGCTGGCAAAAATGAAGTTGGGAATGGGACGCAGAGGCGAAACTTTGGCGGGGGTGAGAGTGGGTTCGGACATCAGGGTGAGGGTGTAAACGGAATTGCCGTATTGTAGGCGGGGGTCCCACTTGGACAGCGCGGGATTAAATCTGTAAGCTTGATGCCAGTCAGTGGACTGTAAGTGCCAGACGGGACATTAGTACGCATTCGACCATAAACCCAGGAGACATAACACCATGAGCGCGCCTTCATCTTCCGCTATCGAATCCATGCTGGTCGAAAACCGGGTATTTTTCCCGAGTCCAGCGCTCGTCAAAACAGCCCGCATTTCCGGGATGGATGCCTACCATGCGCTGTGTGCTGAAGCTGAAAAAGACTTTGAAGGGTTCTGGGCCCGGCTGGCGCGTGAAAACCTGAGCTGGAAAAAACCTTTCACACAGGTACTCGACGAGTCGAACGTACCTTTTTACCAATGGTTTGCAGACGGCGAACTCAATGCCTCTTACAACTGTCTGGATCGCCATTTGGGTACAGCCGTTGAAAATAAAAATGCCATCATTTTTGAAGGCGATGATGGCAAGGTGACCAACGTCACCTACAAAGAGTTGCACGCCAAGGTCAGCCAGTTTGCCAGTGCTTTGAAAGCCATGGGCATCAAAAAGGGTGACCGCGTCGTTATCTACATGCCGATGACGGTTGAAGGCGTGGTCGCCATGCAGGCCTGCGCACGCATTGGTGCTACGCACTCGGTGGTGTTTGGCGGCTTCTCGGCCAAGAGCCTGCAAGATCGCATTCAGGACGCTGGTGCGGTGGCTGTGATTACCGCTAACTATCAGTTGCGCGGCGGCAAAGAGCTGCCGCTCAAGGCCATCGTCGATGAGGGTCTTGCACTTGGCGGTTGTGAGTCGATTCAAAACGTCATCGTCTACCAGCGCACACCCACCGCCTGCAACATGGTGGCCGGGCGTGACAGCCTGATGCATGAAGTCACAGCCAAAGCAGCCCCGGAATGCGTGCCCGAATTTGTCGGTGCCGAGCACCCGCTGTTCATCCTGTACACCTCCGGCTCGACCGGCAAACCCAAAGGCGTGCAGCACAGCACGGGCGGCTATCTGCTGTGGGCCAAGCTGACGATGGACTGGACGTTTGATTTGCAAGCGTCTGACGTGTTCTGGTGTACCGCTGATATTGGCTGGATCACCGGCCATACCTATGTGGCTTATGGCCCACTGGCGGCTGGTGCCACGCAGGTCATTTTTGAAGGCATTCCGACCTACCCGAATGCGGGCCGTTTCTGGCAGATGATTGAGCGCCACAAGGTGTCGATTTTCTACACCGCACCGACGGCCATTCGCTCGCTCATCAAAGCCGCCGAAGCCGACGAAAAGGTACACCCTGACCGTTCTAATTTGAGCAGCCTGCGTATCCTCGGCTCGGTGGGCGAGCCCATCAACCCCGAGGCCTGGATGTGGTACTACAAAAACATCGGTGGCGAGCGCTGCCCGGTAGTGGACACCTTCTGGCAGACCGAAACCGGCGGACACATGATCACCCCACTGCCGGGTGCCACGCCGCTGGTGCCTGGTAGCTGCACCTTGCCGCTGCCCGGCATCATGGCCGCGATCGTGGACGAAGCCGGCAACGATGTGCCCAATGGGTCCGGTGGCTTGCTGGTCATCAAACGTCCGTGGCCGTCCATGATCCGTACCATCTGGAATGACCCCGAGCGTTTCAAAAAGAGTTATTTTCCCGAAGAAATGGGTGGAAAGACCTACCTGGCCGGTGACGGTGCGGTGCGCAGCACGGACCGCGGCTACTTCCGCATCACCGGTCGGATCGACGATGTGCTCAATGTGTCCGGCCACCGCATGGGCACCATGGAAATTGAATCGGCACTGGCGGCGCATTCAACGCTGGTGGCAGAAGCCGCCGTCGTGGGTCGTCCTGATGACCTGACGGGCGAGGCGATTGTGGCCTTTGTGGTGCTCAAGCGCTCACGCCCGACGGGTGATGAGGCCAAAGCCATTGCCAAGGAACTGCGCGACTGGGTCGGCAAGCAGATTGGCCCGATTGCAAAACCCAAAGACATCCGCTTTGGCGACAACCTGCCAAAAACCCGCAGCGGCAAAATCATGCGCCGTCTGTTACGCGATATTGCCAAGGGCGAGGCGATCACACAAGACACCTCGACGCTGGAGAATCCGGCCATTCTCGAGCAGTTGTCCGAGAACCTTTGATGCCAATGGCCATAAAAAAGCCCGCGAGTAGCGGGCTTTTTTTATGGTCTGCGTTGTGATGTGACGCAGCGGCCACTTCTGGTTTACTTTGTAGCCAGAACCCAGGCGACCAGTTTTTTTGCTTCATCGGCACTGATCTGCGCGTTGGCAGGCATGGGCACGGGGCCCCAGACACCAGAACCGCCCTTGATGACTGTGACTGCGAGCTTGTCGGCAGCGCCTTTCTGGCCGGCGTACTTGGCGGCTATAGCCTTGTACGCAGGACCCACCAGTTTTTTGTCAACCGCATGGCAAGCCATGCAGTTTTTGGCGGTGGCCAGTGCCAGGTCAGCCATGGCTGGAGTTGATGCGGCAATGCCAGCGGCGAGGGTAGCGATGGTGACAAGAATATGCTTCATGAATTGTCCTAGTGGGGGAGTGATGGGTTGGGTTACAGTGGGTTAACGTCATTGTACTGAAGTGGGTTGACTTTTGTTTAAAGGGTATTGTCGGGTTTACCCCTTGGTTGCCCAGCGCTTGTAGTTTCTTTAGGGCACCTCTATAAATTCATTTTTCAGGCAAATTGCTGCGTTGTGCGGTGCTCGCAATCCTCATGTACCTTAAGTACATTCCGGTTGCTCCGCGACCCTCGCATGAGCCCAAAGGGCGATGCGACACGCGCCTTGCACTTTATCCTGAAAATCTGAATTTCTAGAAGTGCCCTTTACATACAGTTAAAAACAGGAGTTACAGATGTATTTTTTATTAATTGGAATTGTCGCCGGGGCGCTGAAATATCTTGAGATTGGTCCTTTCACGGCCTTGCCCTGGTGGATGGTTTTGTCGCCATTTGGAATCGCTGTGCTTTGGTGGTGGTTCGCAGACAGCTCCGGCTACACCAAGCGCAAGGAAATCGAAAAAATGGACAAGCGCCGCGAAGACCGCATTGAAAAGTCGCGTGAAGCGATGGGTATGTTGTCTGCCAAAAAGCGCAAGTAGAAGTACCCTTATCAGTAATCGTCCAGCACCGCACCCTTGCTAGCGCTGGATACGTTAAAGGCAAACTTGGCCTGCACACCGCGCGTGTAACGGGGCTTGGGGGCTACCCAGCCGACTTTGCGCTTGGCGAGCTCTTCGTCGCTGATGTTGAGTTGCAGCAGCAACTGTTTTGCGTCAATCGTGACCAAATCGCCTTCGTGGATAAACGCGATGTTGCCGCCCACAGCGGCCTCTGGTGCAACGTGGCCGACCACCATGCCCCAGGTACCGCCTGAAAAGCGGCCATCGGTGATCAAGCCCACACTTTCCCCCAGGCCCGCACCAATCAGCGCGCTGGTAGGGGCCAGCATTTCGGGCATACCGGGACCGCCTTTGGGGCCGAGGTAGCGCAGCACCATCACGTCGCCTGCCACAATCTTGCCCGCCAGAATGGCAGCCAGTGCGGATTGTTCATCGTCAAACACACGGGCCGGGCCGGTCATGACCGGGTTTTTCAGGCCGGTGATTTTGGCGACACAGCCTTCCGGTGACAGATTGCCTTTGAGAATGGCCAGATGACCTTTTGCGTACATCGGGTTGCTCAAAGGGCGGATCACGTTCTGGTCAGCGCGTGGCGCATCGGGCACATCCTTCAGCACTTCGGCAATGGTCTGGCCCGTGATGGTGATGCAGTCGCCATGCAGCAGGCCTGCGCTCAACAAGGTCTTCATGACTTGCGGAATGCCGCCGGCGCGGTGCAGGTCCACCGCCAGGTACTGGCCGCTGGGCTTGAGGTCGCACAGCACCGGTGTCTTCTGGCGCACACGCTCAAAGTCGTCAATCGACCATTCCACGTCGGCCGCGTGTGCAATCGCCAAAAAGTGCAGCACGGCGTTGGTGGAGCCACCAATGGCCATGATGACGGCAACGGCGTTTTCGATCGATTTGCGGGTGACGATGTCGCGCGGCTTCAGATCCATCTTGATAGCCTTGACCAGTACCCTGGCGGACTCCCGGGCCGAGGTCACTATCTCGTCATGCGGATTGGCCATGGTGGAGGAGTAGGGTAGTGAAATACCCAACGCCTCGAACGAGCTGGACATGGTGTTGGCCGTGTACATGCCACCACACGAGCCGGTGCCGGGGATGGCACGACGCTCGATCTGTAGCAGGTCTTCGTCGCTCAGGCGGCCCGCCGCGTTCTCGCCCACGGCTTCAAACACGCTCACGATGTTGAGCTCCTTGCCTTTGTAATGCCCAGGCAGGATGGTGCCGCCATAGACAAAGATGGCGGGCACATTGGCATGCAACATGCCCATCAGGCCACCGGGCATGTTTTTGTCGCAGCCACCGATGACGACCACACCATCCATCCACTGACCCTGCACGCAGGTCTCGATGCAGTCGGAAATCACTTCGCGGCTGACCAGCGAGTACTTCATGCCTTCGGTGCCCATGGCGATGCCGTCGGAAATGGTCGGCGTGCCAAACGTCTGCGCTTTGCCACCGGCTTCTTCAATGCCGATGACCGCCGCGTCGGCCAGTTTTTGCAGACCGCTGTTGCACGGGGTGATGGTGCTGTGGCCGTTGGCCACCCCGATCATGGGCTTCTTGAAGTCGTCGGCCTCGTAGCCCATGGCGTAGTACATGGAGCGGTTGGGCGCCCGCGACTTGCCCTCGGTGATGTTTTTGCTGCGTGGGTTGAGCGTGATGATTTTTGTGTCAAGCATGGCTTTTTGTGGATTCGTCGGTAAGTGATGTGGGCAGTTGAACTTTAGTGGCTGATTTTAGGCGCTGACGGTGATGCGACTTTGATGGATCAGGTTGACTCGTGCGCCGCGTCCACAAACGGATTCACGATGCGCAGGCCGCCCACCAGTTGCTGGTGTTGCATGTCTTCCGAGTACAGCGTGCTGCAACCGGCCAGTTGCGCCGCCGCAATGATGAGGCTGTCGTAAAACGCATAGCTGGTCTCGCTGCGAATGTGCAATGCCTGGGCCAGCAGATCGGTGCTGGGGCCGACCTTGTTCATCGGCTCCAGCAACTGCGTGGTGTAGGCCATGATCTGCTCTACGCTCAAGGACAGGCGTTTGGCATTGACCGCCACATTGCAGAACTCCTGCAGCACCTGGTAGCTGACAACACCCAGCCCGGAACTGGCAGCGTGGGCCAGCAGATCTTTGGCGCAGTTCTGTTTGCGTGGCGCGCTACTGTCAAAGCAGTAGACGGCGATGTTGGTGTCGAGGAAAAAACGGGTGGCCGTAGATGTGCTCATCACATGCCCGCTTATTTGCCCAGACGCTTGAGCATGCGCTGCTCACGCTCATTGAACTCATCGCGTACAGGTGGGCGTGTGTGTGCAGGCGTGTACGCTTTGTGTGCGGCCAGTTTGCTTTGCTCGGCAGTAGGGGCGGTAATCTGGTCAATGATGCGGCGCACGCGCGCCTGTTGCTCATCCTGGCCTTGTTGCTGCACAAAACCATTCAACCAGATGCGAAACTCTTCGTTCAGCGTCGTGCCCCGCGCACGCGCCAGCTCGCGCGCCTGCGCAATCAGATCGTTTTGAGCACTAAAGGTAATATTTTGCATTCATAAAGTGTACACGGATTATATTCGTGTACGCAATACTGATAAGCAGTGTTGCAAACCAGGGTTAACCAAGTCCGCGTAGCCCGCAGGCACAATGCCCCCATGCTAAT
This sequence comes from Polaromonas sp., assembly GCA_038902775.1. GTDB lineage: Bacteria > Pseudomonadota > Gammaproteobacteria > Burkholderiales > Burkholderiaceae_C > Polaromonas. The sequence continues at coordinate 35,108 of JBCKNM010000008.1, read as the reverse complement.
TCATCCCCAAATCAATCCCGTCGCGCTGCAACTCGGGCCGCTGGCTGTCCACTGGTACGGCCTGACTTATCTGGTCGCCTTTGGGCTGTTCTTTTTTCTCGCCACGCTGCGGCTTAAACATCAACCTTATGCGTCCATCACCGGCCCGGGTGCGTGGTCTCGCAGAGACATTGAAGACATCCTTTTTCTGGGTGTGATGGGCGTGGTGCTGGGTGGGCGTATTGGTTACTGCCTGTTCTACAAACCGGGTTATTACCTCGCGCACCCGCTGGAGATTTTTTACGTGTGGCAGGGCGGTATGAGTTTTCACGGCGGCTTGCTTGGTGTGCTGGTTTCGCAAATCTGGTTTGCCCGCACCCGGCAAAAGCCCTGGCTGCAGGTGATGGACCTGATTGCACCCTGCGTTCCGACCGGGCTGGCAGCAGGTCGCGCCGGCAACTTCATCAACGGCGAGTTGTGGGGCCGCTTTTCATCGCCTGATCTGCCCTGGGGCATGGTGTTCCCGGGCAGTGGTTCGATGCTGCCGCGTCACCCGTCGCAGGTGTACCAATTTTTGCTGGAAGGACTGCTGCTATTTGTGCTGCTGTGGCTGTATGCACGCAAGCCACGAAAAATGGGGCAAGTCTCGGGTGCGTTTTTGTTTGGTTACGGCGTGTTCCGCTTCATCGCCGAGTTTTTCCGCGAGCCTGATGATTTTCTGGGCATCCTCGCACTGGGCATGAGCATGGGCCAGTGGCTGTGTGTACCCATGATCGTGGCGGGTCTGTGGCTCTGGGTTTGGGCTTCAAAGAAGGTGGCTACTACATGACCAACACAAAACCAACCCAAGCCAGCAACACCTTGACGCCGCGCATCGAAAGCCGCATCCAGGTGTGATGGCTTTTTATGACTTGTCTACGCTCAGGTGCTGCCCCAAACTTCCTGTGCCGTCTCAATCACCAGGCGCAGCTTGGCGCGTTGCGCTTCGACAGCGATGTCATTGCCATGCACCGTGCTGCTGAAGCCGCACTGGGGTGACAGCGCCAGCTGGTCGAGCGGTGCGTATTTGGCGGCTTCTTCGATGCGGCGCTTGATGTCGTCTTTGCTTTCCATGGCACCGAACTTGGTGGTGATGAGGCCGAGCACAACCGTCTTGCCCTTGGGCAGGTAGCGCAGTGGCTTGAAGTCGCCGCTGCGGGAGTCGTCGTATTCCATGAAGTAGGCGTCAAGGTTCATTTCCTTGAGCAGTGCTTCTGCCACCGGTTCGTAGTTACCCGATGCGGCGTGCGTGCTCTTGAAGTTGCCCCGGCACAGGTGCATGGCCAGCAGCATACCAGCGGGCTTTTGTGCCACCACCTTGTTGATGAAGGCGGCGTAGCGGTGTGACAACTCGTTCGGGTCATCGCCGCGCTGGCGAGCGGCTTCACGCATTTTTTCGTCACACAGATAGGCCATGTTGGTGTCGTCCATCTGCACGTAGTTACAACCGGCTGCTGATAGCGAGCGCAGCTCGTCGCCATAGGCCTTGGCCACGTCGTCGTAAAACTCGGGGTCCAGCTCGGGGTAGGCTTCGCGGCTGATGCCGGCGCGCCCACCGCGAAAGTGCAGCATGGTTGGCGAGGGGATAGTGACCTTGGGCGTGTTGCCCGCGCTGACTTGGCTCTTCAGGTAGTTGAAGTCTGCCAACTGGATGTCTTTGTCGTGGCGCACCTTGCCCGTCACGCGCATCACCGGCGGTGTCAGCTCCTGCGAGCCGTCGGGCTTGATGAAGGTCACCGGGATGTCGGTCTTTACGCCGCCGAGCTGGTCGAGAAAGTCGATGTGAAAGTAGGTGCGGCGGAATTCGCCGTCGGTGATGCTTTTCAGGCCCACGTTTTCCTGGAATTTGACGATCTCGGTGATCGCCTGGTCTTCGACCATGCGCAGTTGCTCGGGCGTGATCGTGCCTTTGGCTTTTTGCTCGCGTGCCTCAAGCAGGTATTTCGGGCGCAAAAAACTGCCGACGTGGTCATAGCGGGCGGGAAGTTGGGTCATGTTGTCTCCGGTTGGTTGGTGTTAAAAAATGAATGTTATTACAGATCAAGCACCAGCATCGCGCTTTTGGAGCGCGAGCAGCAGGGCGTGAACTGATTGTTCAGCGCTTGCTCTTCTTCGGTGAGGTAGAAATCCTGGTGGTCTGGCTCGCCTTCGAGCACGCCCGTGATGCAGGTGCCGCAAACCCCTTCGCCACATGAGGTAACGATGTCAATGCCGTGCTGTTTGAGCGCATCGACCACGGTTTGGTTTTTAGCGACGGCATAGCATTGGCCGGTGCTGGCAACCTTGACTTGAAAGCTGCCGTCAGCAATCGCGGCTTGGTTGGTGTCTGGTGTCATTGCGGGCTCATGCAGGTGTTTGTTCTTGGGCTATCAGACGATCCAGAATACGCCGGGACTGTACGCCACCGGCATCAATGTTCAGCAGCAGCAGCTTGCGCTCAGGATATTTTTTCAGGTTTCGTTGCTGGGCTTCCAGCACCACGGTGTCTTCCGCAAAAACCTTGGCTTGGCCGTCGCGTATCTGCGCCGTCAGCTCCTTGTCCTTTGGGTTGAAGTTGCGCGCCATGCCCCAGAAGTACCACATCGAGGTTTCGGTTTCGGGTGTAAGGAAGTCCACCACGATGCTGTGTACCTTGTCTTTTGGGTCGGCATCGTAGCCACCCTTGCCAGCATGGGCCACGCCGACCTCGATCATGACGTGGCTGGGCGGCGTGAAGCGGCAGACCTGCCAGCGGTCCACTGGCACGTCGTCGGCCAGGTTGTTGCCGCGCAGGATGGCGCGCCAGAACGGCGGTGCCATGATGTTTTCCATGTAGCGACTGGTGACGACGCTGTCGCCTTCGCTTTTGGTGTGGACTGGTGCCTCGTCAATTTCCTTCTGGCCGATGCTGGTGCTGTGAACGTAGGTCTCGTGCGTCAAGTCCATCAGGTTGTCAATCATCAGGCGGTAGTCGCATTCGACGTGGTAGAGGCCGCCCGCATAGGCCCACTCGGGGTTTTCGGCCCATTCGAGGTGATGGATCAGTGCCGGATCGGCCAGCTTGTCGTCACCCGTCCATACCCAGATGAAGCCGTAGCGCTCCACCACCGGAAAGCTGCGTGTTTGCGGAAAACCGCGCACCCGCTGGCCGGGCATAGACGCGACTTTGCCGTCACATTCCATCGTCAAGCCGTGGTAGCCACAGACCAGCTTGCCTTCGCAAACCGTGCCCAGCGACAGCGCCGCGCCACGGTGCGGGCAAAAATCATCCAGCGCGGCAACTTTGCCTTCGGCGGCGCGGTAAAATACGATGTTGAGGCCGCAAATCTTGCGCCCCAAGGGCTTGTCGTCAATTTCGGCTGAAGTGCAGGCTACGTACCAAGTGTTTTTGGGGAACATGGGCTTGTCTCTAATTCGGTGGATGGGTGTGACGCATAGCGATTTAAATCAAGTGCCATTATGAATTAAATGCAAAATCGGTATACATTGATTTTAAAAAAAGAGTTATAAAGAGCTATTTTTAAAGATAAATTTCTAAAAACTATCGTTTATACCTAGAGATTTGCATTAAATGTATACAAAAATAGACTCATGAGCAACACCGTAGCTGAACTTTTTGACCCTGAAACTGGCGCATCCCAAGCGGTCAAAGCCCAGCTGCGCTTGCGCAAAATGATTTTGGCTGGCGAACTCCCCGGCGGCACGCGCATCACCGAATTGGCGATTGTTGAAAAGCTTGGCGTATCGCGCACGCCCATACGTGCAGCGCTGATGCGGCTGGAGCAAGAAGGCCTGCTCGATGCGCTGGCCAACGGTGGCTATGCGGTGCGTACTTTTTCAGAGCGCGATGCGGCTGAAGCCATTGAGCTGCGCGGCACCCTGGAAGGCCTGTCGGCGCGGGTCGCGGCAGAGCGCGGCGTGCCCAAAGATGCGCTGGACGAAGCCAAAGCCTGCCTTCGGCAAATTGACGCGGTGCTGGGCCCGCTGGCGCTTGACGATGAGGCCTTCATGCTTTACGTCACGCTGAATCAAAAGTTTCATAACCTGCTGGGCGACATGGCAGGTAGCGCCGTGATTGCGCGAGAGTTGGCGCGCGTGGTTAGCCTGCCGTTTGCATCGCCTTCGGGTTTTGCGCTGCTACAAGCCAATTCGCCGCGCGCCCGTGATATGCTGGTCATTGCGCAAGACCAGCACTGGCAGGTGTTAGACGCCATCGCCCACCGGGAGGGCGCACGAGCCGAGTTCATCATGCGTGAACATTCGCGTATTGCACAGCGCAATTTAAAAGAAGTGCTGCTCAATCAAGACCAGGGCCAGGTGTCGGGTGTGCAGCTCATTAGCAGGCAGGCGCTGTAGGCGTCGACCAACGACTACAATGCTTTTAAAGTCATTTCGTTCTTTCAAAAACAGGTGGATTCAAGCACGAAGTGCAACTTTGATTAACCGAGATGGGTGGCTGAGGATGTTTTAGCATTCCAGCCTTTTGACCCGCCAGTCGAAGTTGCCAGATGACCTACAAACACCTCAGCCACATTGAACGATATCCAGATACAAGCCCATGAATGCACCAGAGAAGACCCCCGCCCATCATCCAAAGTCAGCAGCCTACCAGCGCATCGCGACCGAAGAGGCTTTTGCACCGCAGGAGATGCTGGACATCTACCGCAAGATGATTGAAAAGGGCGACGCCGATCCCGGCTTCAAGGGCCTGATGGGTTTTTACATGGGCAGCCCCAGCGCACGCGCGCAGCACATCATGCGCTGCCTGACGGACCTCGACCAGCTGCGCATTCAACATATGGATGAATGTGGAATCGACAAGCAGGTCATTGCGCTGACCGCGCCCGGCGTGCAGGTCATGGACAAGACGACGGCAGTTTCCTTCAGCCAGGTCGCCAATGATCAGCTCGCTGAAGCCGTGCGCAAGCACCCGACCCGCTTCGTCGGCATGATTGCCGTCGCACCGCAGGATCCAACTGCCGCAGCGAAAGAAATCGAGCGTGGCGTCAGCAAGCTGGGCATGAACTCGGTCATCATCAATTCGCACACGCAGGGCGAATATCTTTCCAACCCGAAGTTTTGGGACATCTTTGCGGCGGCTGAAGCCCTCGACGTGCCGATCTACCTGCATCCCAACGCCTTGCCTGCCAACATGATCCAGCCCTTCCAGGAATGTGGCCTGGACGGGGCCATCTACGGCTTTGGTGTTGAAACCGGTCTGCATGCGCTGCGCATCATTACATCGGGTGTGTTTGACCGCTTCCCCAAGCTGAAAATGATCATCGGGCACATGGGCGAAGCGCTGCCGTTCTGGATCTACCGTCTCGACTACATGCACCGCGCCACCGTGGTTTCCCAGCGCTACGAAAGCGTCAAGCCGCTCAAGAAAAAGCCGAGCGACTATTTGCGCGAGAACTTCTACATCACCAACAGCGGCGTGGCATGGGAGCCGGCAATCAAGTTTTCGCAGCAGGTTTTGGGTGTGGACCGCGTGCTGTACGCGATGGATTACCCCTATCAATACCAGGTTGACGAGGTGATTGCGCTGGATAAAATGACCATGAGCGCTGAAGACAAGAAGAAGTTCTTCCAGACCAACGCCGAAACCGTTTTCAAGATCAGGTGAAGTTTTCAAGGCCGGACGCGCATGCGTGTCCGGCACAGCCCCAGGCTGTAGCAGGCGGAGAGTGGAAAATTTTTAAATTGTGAAAGCGGGAAACCCTATGAAACTCATTAATATTCGGACCGTTCTGGGTGGCTTGCTGACGGCCGTGGCCATGGTGTCCCAGGCGCAGGTATGGCCCGGGCAGACCATCAAGATCGTCGTCCCCTTTACTCCCGGCACCGGCATGGACACGATTGCCAGGGCGGTTTCGCCCCGGCTCAGCGAGCGGCTCGGGCAGCCCGTTATCGTCCAGAATGTTCCCGGCGCGAGTGGAAATATCGGGGCGGACAATGTGGCCAAAGCGGCTGCCGATGGCTACACCGTGTTGATGACCGCCAACACCATGTTGATGGCATCACAACTCTACAAGAACGTTCCTTTTAATCCGCTCAAGGACTTTTCGGCAGTGTCCATGACTGCGTGGGGAACCTTGATGCTGGTGGCGAATCCCAAGACGGGCATCAAGTCAATGCGGGAGCTGGTCGCCCAGGCCAAGGCTCGCCCGGGTTTCATCGCCTATGGTTCACCAGGAATAGGTACGCCGCATCACATGGCCATGGAGCTGTTCAAGATTGAGGCGCAGCTTTTCATGCTGCATATCCCTTACAGGGGCTCTGCGGGTTACGTGCAGGACCTGCTCTCGGGTGAGGTGATGGTGGGTTTCTTGCCGGTTCATGTTGCCCAGGGCTTTGTGAGTGCGGGCAGGTTGACGGCGCTGGCGGTCGGCGGCCACAAGCGCCATCCGCTAGCACCCGGCCTCGCAACCATCGAGGAGCAGGGCATCAGGGATGTAAATGTGGACATGTGGTATGCGTTCTTTGTGCCTAGCAAAACACCTTCTCCCGTCGTGAATCGGCTCAATACCGAGATCAGCGCCATCATGAACCAGCCTGAAATTCGTGATATTCTGGGTCGTGCCGGACTCGATGCGGCTTCGTCCACGCCGAACGAGCTTGCCACTTTGGTCAACAAGGACTATCAGCGCTGGGGTGCCGTGATCAAGCGGAACGCGATCTCAGCCGAATGATCTCCCGACCTCACCACGAGACAGAACGCATGAAAATTGCCGTTGTCGGCGCAGGGATCGCCGGCCTGGACATGAACATGGGCCAGTGGCTCTGTGTACCCATGATCGTGGCGGATATTGGGCTCTGGGTTTGGGCTTCAAAGAAGGTGGCTACTACATGACCAACACAAAACCAACCCAAGCCAGTATTGCCGCAAGTTGTTTTTGCCTGCATAGTGGCGTGGGTGGTCGTATTTGGTATTGAAACTACCCACCACCACTCGCACAACCCGCACAACCCCTCATCACAACAACGGAGACATCCCCATGCAACGCACCGACTTTCTACGTTCCGCCACGGTGGCCTTCCTGGTACTCGCGCTGGGCTCGCCCCTGGTGGCGCTGGCGCAGGCCTGGCCGACCAAGCCGATCCGCCTGATCGTCAACTTCCCCGCCGGAAGTTCACCCGACGTGGTGGCACGCGCCATCGCCACGCCGCTGTCGCAGGCACTCGGCCAGCCGGTGACGATTGACAACCGCAGCGGTGCGAGTGGCATTATCGGTGGCGATGTCGTCGCCAAGGCCGCGCCGGATGGCTACACGATTCTGCTGTCTGCGGGCAGTACGATGGCCATCGCGCCGCACATCACGCCCAAGTTTCCCTACGACTACAACAAGGACCTGCTGCCGGTCGCTGCGGGTGCGCGGCTCCAATTGTTCCTGGTCTCGCGCAGCGGGCTGCCGTTCAGCAACTACGCCGACTTCGTCAAGTACGCCAAAGCCAACCCGGGCAAACTGAGCTATGGCTCACCTGGCACTGGCTCGTCGCCGCACCTTGCCGGTGAGATGCTGAAGGCGCAGGCCGGCATATTTGCGGTGCACATCCCCTACCGCGGCTCGGCCCCAGCCTTGGTAGACCTCTTGGGTGGCGCGGTGGACTACGCGTTTGACCCAGGCATTGCTTTTCAGCACATCGAATCGGGCCGGCTGCGGCTGCTGGCGGTGGGCAGCGCCAAGCGCTCGCCGCTGTTTCCCAACACGCCCACGCTGGCCGAACTCGGGCTGCCTGGTTTCGATGTCGGCACCACGCATGGATTCTGGGCGCCTGCGGGCACGCCGCCGGCCATCATCGAAAGGCTCAACACCGAGATCAACCGCGCGCTCGCCCTGTCGGCGGTGGCGGTGGCCATCCTCGCGCTGGGCGCCGAGCCCACGCCCATAACCCCGGCGCAGTTTGGCAGCGTGATTCAAAGCGACAGCCGCCGCTACGCAGCCATCATCAAAGAACGCAATATTCGGGCCGACTGAGCTTCTCGCTGGGGGCTCGATCATCGAGTATGTGTTCTCGCCGGTGAAAAAAACGTTACACGAGGCGGGCGCGCGAACGTTGATGGTTCGTCAAGAAGTTTTTTTGCAGTGGGCAAGCGTGACAAACCGCCCGGCCCGGCATAGCATGCCGGTTCCTAAACCTTGGAGGAGTCGAGTATGGTCAGCTTCGCAGTAAATGGCAAGGCGGTGAAATCCGGGCTGCCGGCGGATACCCCGCTGTTGTGGGTCATCCGGGATGAGCTCGGGCTCACGGGAACCAAATTCGGTTGCGGCATAGCCCTGTGCGGGGCCTGCACGGTGCATCTGGATGGCGCGCCGGTGCGCTCGTGCAGCACGCCCCTGTCGGCTGCCGAAGGCAAGAAAGTCACCACCATCGAGGGCCTGTCTCCAACCGGCAATCACCCCTTGCAGCAGGCCTGGGTGGCCGAGCAGGTGCCGCAGTGCGGCTACTGCCAATCGGGCCAGATCATGCAGGCGGCCGCGCTGCTTGCCACCAACAAGAAACCCACGCGCCAGCAGATAGTGCGCCACATGGACGGCAACCTGTGCCGCTGCGGAACTTACAGCCGCATCGTGAAGGCCATTGAACGCGCGGCGAAGGAGGCCTGATCATGAAAGAACATGAAAACATTGAATTGGTCGGCATCAAGGTAAGCCGCCGCGAATTCCTCGGCGCTTCGGCCGGCTTGAGCGTTGTGGTGACACTGGGCTTGGGCGGAGTGATGTCCTCGCGCGACGCACTGGCGCAGCAAAAGCGCAGCTTCAACGCCTATATCTCGATTGCGCCCGACGGTGCCATCACCATCCAGTCGCCGGCACCGGAGATGGGGCAGGGCATCAAGACCACATTGCCCATGATCATTGCCGAAGAACTGGATGCCGACTGGAGCAAGGTGGTGGTCGAGCAGTCACCCATCGCGGCACCTTTTAACCATCCAATCTTCAGGGAGCAGTTCGTGGTGGCCAGCATCAGCACCTTCGGCTACTGGACGCCGCTGCGCATGGCCGGCGCGCAAACGCGCCGCGTATTGATGGCTGCCGCTGCGCAGCGCTGGAATGTACCGGTCTCGAGCCTCACAACCGAGCCCAGCATGGTAGTGCACGCCGAATCGAACCGCAGAATGAGTTATGGGGAGATCGCCGCATTCGCCACGCCGCCCGAACAGATGCCGACACTCGATCCTGCCAAGGATTTGAAGTCGATGAAGGATTACCGCATCATCGGCAAGAACATTCAGCGCGTGGACGCGCCGGCCAAAGTCAATGGCAGCGCCAAATACGGTATCGATATCCGTGTCCCGGGCATGCTCTACGCCACCATGGCGCGTGCCCCGGTGCGCGACAGTGGAGCAGTTTCCTCGAATGCCGAGGCGGTCAAGAAAATGCCCGGCATCACCCATGTGCTCACGCTGGATAACGGCGTCGCCGTGGTGGGAAGCAGCTTCAACGCCGTGGTCAAGGGGAGGCGCGCGCTGAAAGTGGTCTGGCGTGATGGCCTGCCAGGCAACGGACTGAATTCCGATCTGGTCCTGCAGGACTATGTGGAGCATGGTCGCCAGGAGTGGCGTCCCGCCCAGGATTTCCGCATAACCGGCGATGCCGCCAAGGCGATAGCCGGGGCTGCGAAAGTGGTGACCCGGGAGTATCTGACCGACCATGTGTATCACGCGCAGATGGAGCCGTTCAACACCACGGCCGATGTGCGCGGTGATACGGCCGAGATCTGGGTGGGTACCCAGGCGCCTACACGCACGGTCAATGGTGTGGCCGCCGCGCTCAAGACCACACCGGACAAGGTGAAGCTCAACCAGCAGTACATGGGTGGCGGCTTTGGCGGGCGGACGTTCTGGAGCATTTCAGTGGATGCGGCGCTGATTTCCAAGGCGGTCGGCAAGCCGGTCAAACTGCTGCTGACGCGAGAGGACGATCTGGCCACCGCTAATTTCCGCCCGATGACAGCACAGAAGCTTGATGTCGGTCTGGATGCCGCTGGAAAAATCATCGGCTGGAAGCAGCGTGTCGTCGGTGAGTCGCCAACTGATTACGTCCATTTTCCGGGCCGCCTTGCCTCGCAAGGCAATCGCGACACGATTTTCATGATGGGCGCGGAATTGCCGTTCTACAAGGTAGAGCACCACCGCTCCCAGCATGTCTTCGAAAAACAGCGCGCCCGTACTGCAGCCTATCGCGGCATCGGCTCGGGCTACACCAAGTTCGCCATCGAGTCGATGCTGGACGAAATTGCACATGAGACCAAGCAGGATCCGGTGCAGTTGCGCCTGTCCCTCATGGCGGTTCCGCGCGCCCGCGCGTTGGTGGAAAAAGTGGCGGAAATGTCCAAGTGGGGCAGCAAGCGTGCCAATACCGCGCTGGGCATCGCCTTTGCGGACTACGGTCCGAACATCAATGTAGCTTCGATGATTGCCACTGTCGCGGAAGCCTCGGTCGATAGAAAAACCGGGGTCATCCGCGTGCACAATGTGTGGGTGGCTGCCGACGCGGGGCTGGCGATCAATCCGGACGGTATCAAGTCCCAGCTGGAGAGCGGCATTGTCTGGGCCCTGAGCTGTTGCCTGAAGGAGCGCATCAGCATGGTGAAAGGCGTGGTGCAGCAGTCCAACTTCCACGACTACCCGATCCTGCGCATGTCGGAAACGCCGGAGATGCATGTGGAAATTTTGAGCACTACGCCGCTGCCCACCATGGTCGGCGAGCTCTCCGTGCCCGGTGTCGCCCCGGCCGTGGCCAACGCGATCTTTACCCTCACCGGCAAGCGCCTGCGGCACATGCCGATGACGCCGCAACGAGTATTGGCCGCCTTGAAAGCGTGAAGGTAAAGGGGCCAGGCTCGATTTTGCCATCGAGCCTGGCCCTTGCGGCTGATCCAGCCGTTCTCGTGTCGCTGATCGGCCTTGAGATCGCATGAGCAGCCAAGCCTTGTTTTCACAGTTCACACCATGACAAAACCGGTCCTTCTTTTATTGCCGGGCCTGCTTTGCGACAAAGCCAACTGGGCGGCTCAATGTGCCCACCTTGCCGAAGTTGCAGACTGCCGGGTCCCCGTCTACCGGACGCTTGACAGCATCGAAGCGATGGCTGAACACGTTTTAACCGTGGCACCGGCCGGACGCTTCGCGTTGGCTGGCCATTCGATGGGGGGAAGGGTTGCGCTGGAGGTGGTTCGGCGTGCACCCGAACGTGTGGACCGCCTGGCCTTGCTCGATACTGGCTTTCAGGGTTTGGCAGCCGGAGAAGCTGGAGACAAGGAGCGTGCCGGGCGACATCAATTGCTCGCACGCGCCCGGACCGAGGGCATGCGGGCCATGGGGCAGCAATGGGCGCGTGGCATGGTCCATCCGACGCGTATCGACACGCCGGTGTTTGACACGATTTTGGAGATGATCGCCCGCAATACCTCTACCATGTTCGAGTCGCAGATTCAAGCACTGCTCGCCAGGCCCGACGCGACCTCACTTCTGCCTCAGATCCGCTGCCCCACCTTGCTGCTGTGCGGCCGCGACGATCAGTGGAGCCCGCTGGCGCGGCACGAGGAGATGCAGCGCGCAATTGCCGGCTCGCGCTTGAAAATCATCGAGATGTCCGGGCACATGACGACGATGGAGCAACCACAAGCGGTAGCGTTGGCGTTGGAAAATTGGCTGATGATGTCCTGTGGACGGGACAAGGGTGGTTAGGATACGCCAACAATCAACTCGAAGTTAATGCGACAGAACCCTGCAAACCGTGGCGGCATCATCAGGACGTCGTCGCCGGGATCGGAAGTGGTGACCCATTGCGTGTCAAAAAACGAGTTTTTGAACACCTGAACAGGATTTGAAGACCAATCTCAAACCGTCAAAAACATAAAAAAAGACCAGCTACCGCAATCGGTAGCTGGTCTTTTTAGTGATTGATAGCTGCTTACAGCGTATCAATAAAACTGCGCAATTTATCCGACCGCGATGGGTGCTTGAGCTTGCGTAGGGCCTTGGCTTCTATCTGACGAATGCGTTCGCGCGTCACGTCGAACTGCTTGCCGACTTCTTCCAGCGTGTGGTCGGTTGACATCTCGATACCAAAGCGCATACGCAGCACCTTGGCTTCGCGTGGGGTCAGGCTGTCGAGGATGTCTTTGACCACATCGCGCAGGCCGGCCTGCATCGCAGCTTCCAGTGGTGCGGTGTTGGCGCTGTCTTCAATGAAGTCGCCAAGGTGCGAATCGTCATCGTCACCAATCGGCGTTTCCATCGAGATCGGCTCTTTCGCGATCTTCATGATCTTGCGGATCTTGTCTTCAGGAATTTCCATCTTCGCGGCAAGCACGCTGGCATCCGGCTCAAAGCCAAACTCTTGCAAGTGCTGGCGGCTCAGGCGGTTCATCTTGTTGATGGTTTCGATCATGTGTACCGGGATGCGGATGGTACGCGCCTGGTCAGCGATGGAACGGGTGATCGCCTGGCGAATCCACCAGGTTGCATAGGTGGAGAACTTGTAGCCGCGACGGTATTCAAACTTGTCCACGGCTTTCATCAAACCGATGTTGCCTTCCTGGATCAAATCGAGGAACTGTAGGCCACGGTTGGTGTATTTCTTCGCAATCGAAATCACCAGGCGCAAGTTGGCCTCGATCATTTCCTTCTTGGCATAGCGCGAGTTGGTCTCGCCTTCGATCATGCGCTTGTTGATGTCTTTCAACTGGCCCAGTGGCACCACCACACGGGCCTGCAACTCGCCGAGTTTGGTTTGCAGTTCCTGAATCGGTGGAATATTGCGCGCCATGATGACCGACCATGGCTTGCCGGAAGCGACCTGTTTTTCGACCCACTTGAGGTTCAGCAAATTCGGCGGGAAGTCCTTGACGAACACTTCCTGCGGCATGCCGCATTTCTCGACGATGATGCGGCGCAGTTCACGCTCTTTCTTGCGAACGTCCAGCACCTGGCCGCGCAGCAGGTCGCAGAGCTTTTCAATCGTCTTGGCGGTAAAGCGCACGGTCATCAGCTCGTCACTGAGGGCTTTCTGGTTCTTTGTGTACAGCGGCGACCCGTAACCTTCCTTGTCATAAGTCTTGTGGACTTTTTCGAACAGGGAGGCGATCTTGTCGATGCGACTCAAGGCTTCTTTTTTCAGCTCTTCAAGCTTCTTGGTCAGCGCTTTGCTGCCGTCTTCGTCGTCTTCGTCGAACTCGTCAAAGTCTTCTTCGGCCACGTAATCGTCGGCTTCATTGGGGTTTGAAAAGCCGTCAACCACGGTGGAGATGACGATCTTGCCTTCGCGGATTCCTTCACCCAGGCGCAGGATTTCTGCAATCGTGACCGGGCTTTCCGAGATGGCTTCCATCATCTTCATCAGGCCGCCCTCGATGCGCTTGGCGATTTCAATTTCGCCTTCACGCGTTAGCAGCTCGACCGTACCCATCTCGCGCATGTACATGCGCACGGGGTCGGTGGTACGGCCAAATTCGCTGTCAACCGTTGACAGCGCGGCTTCGGCAGCTTCTTCGGCTTCTTCTTCGGTTGCGACCGTCGGACCGGTGTTGTTCAGCAGCAGGGACTCGGCGTCAGGCGTCTGCTCGTAAACAGCCACGCCGAGGTCGTTCAGCGTGAGGATGACCGCCTCCATGGTTTCGGCATCGATCAGCTTGTCGGGAAGGTGATCGGAGATTTCGCCGTGCGTCAGGTAGCCGCGCGTCTTGCCCAGCTTGATCAGCGCCTTCAGTCGCGCACGGCGCTTGGCCATGTCTTCTTCCGAGAGCACGGTTTCGTCCAGGCCGAACTCTTTCATCAAGGCGCGCTCTTTCGCCTTGCTGATCTTCATGCGCAGGGGTTTGACTTTTTCGGTCGTCTCGGCGATGGGTTCTTCAAACTTGGCAACCACGTCTGACAGGTCTTTGTCGCCATCACCCTTGAGGGCGAGTTTTGGCTTGCGGCCACGCTTGGCACCACCAGCAGAGGCTGCGCCTTCTACATCGGCGGCAGGACTTTTGGGTGGGCGGCCGGGTTTCTTTTTGACCGGGGCTTCGGCGACTGTGGCTGCAACTGGCTTGACGGCAACGGCCTTGGCGGGTGCTTTAGCGACGGGCTTGGATTCAGGACTGGACTTGGAGGGCACTGGAGGGGCTTTCTTTGGGGACTTTTCAGATTTCAGGGGAACTTTGCTGGCCACGGGTTTGGCGGGCGCTTGAGGCTTTTTAACGGCGGGTGACTTGGTGGATATGGCGGGTTTTTTGACTTTTTCAACCGCTGCAATCTTGCTGTTTGGCTTGGCTGACGCCTTGGCTGAAGATTTGGTTGGCGATTTTGCAGCTGGCGCAGCTTTGGTTTTTACCGCTTTTACGGGTGGCTTCTTGGACTTTTGCAAAGGCATGGCGATCTCCTTAGGGTGTCAAAAACCTTCATATGCACAAAGTACCGCGCTCGTGACCATGCGGTCAGGATGAAAAAATCCTGAAACCACGGACGGCAAAACGCAGGGCGCAAAAAATGCCCACGGGGATGGGCGGCAAGTTGTTTGGGCGAACATTTGGTGTGCAGTCCTTGCGGAAATCCCCTGGGGGAATATGACCACTCATTGTGAGTTTCCTGAGGTCTCAGGAGGCCGGTACCGGAGGTGTTGCTGTCGCGCTTGCCGTATCGAAAGGTGGATTATACCCTGATGCCTGTTTTTTTGCGCAATAAAAACGGGTTTAAGACTGGAGTCTTTAGTTTTTCAAACTCGCCGCCAGCTCTTTGTAGCGCTGCATGGCCTCGGGGTCTGAGCCGGCGCGGGCGGCGAGCTCTTTCATTTCTTGCTGGCGCGCAAGCTTTAACAGCTGGTCGATGATGCTGCGTACCTCGACCCAGTCGCCCTCTATGCCTTCGGGGATTTGCGAGATTTGCGCAATCGCGTGCGTCTCGTTCGCGTGGCCGCGCAGGCCTTCGCGCAGCGCCGCCCAGGGCTGTGGGCCGTGCTCGTGCAACTGGCTTTCAAACCAGGTAAAAAGCGGCCCGTGCGGTACGGGCAAGCTGGAGAGCAGAACGTGCTCTTCGCCGTTCAGGCGATCCCAGCTTTGCGGCTCGGTTAGCAGCAGGCGCAGTACGCGGTCTTCTCGGCTGGCTGGCAGCAAGCGGCCCGTAATACGTCTTGCGGGGGGGGCGCGGCGTGCGGGTGGCTGCATAGGAGTAGCTGGGGGCCGGGGCCTCGGATGCCGGAAAGTAGGGCTTGCTACCTTTGTAGCCTGTGCTGGCCGGTTGCCACACTTCCAGCAGGTCGCGCACATCAATCAGAACCTTGTCGGCAATCTCGGCCAGCAGCTGCTTTTTAAGTGCGCCGTCAGGCAAGAGCGTCCACAGCGGTCGTGCATTGCTGGCCATGTGGGCGCGGCCTTCGGCGGTGTCCAGATCACAAGCTTGCCCAGCGGCCTCCAGCATGAACTTGCTCAAGGGTACGGCCTTGCTGACAGCCGCCGCAAAACCTTCGGTGCCGTTTTCGCGAATGAAGCTGTCGGGGTCGTGCTCGGCAGGCAGAAACAAAAACTTGACGCTGCGCACATCGGTGGCAAAGGGAAGAGCGGCATCAAGCGCCTTGCGCGCTGCCCGGCGGCCAGCGCTGTCACCGTCAAAGCTGAAGACGACCGAATCGGTAAAGCGAAACAGCTTTTGCAGATGGTCGGTGGTGCAGGCTGTGCCCAGCGTGGCTACGGCGTTGGCAAAGCCCAGTTGCGCCAGCGCCACCACGTCCATATAGCCCTCGGTCACTAGGGCGTAGCCGTGTTCGCGCAGGGCGGTGCGTGCCTCAAACAGGCCGTACAACTCGCGGCCCTTGCTGAAGACGGGGGTCTCGGGCGAGTTCAGGTACTTTGGTCCGGCACCGCTAGGTGACGTTGCGTCACGGTCGCCTAGCACGCGACCGCCAAAGCCAATGCATTCACCCTTGACGTTGCGGATGGGGAACATCACGCGGTCGCGGAATCGGTCGTAACGCTTGGCTTCGCCGGCAGCGTTTTCCTTCCCCGGCTCGCCGCTAATCACCAGGCCGCTTTCAACCAGCAGCGGGTCGTTGTAGTCGGGGAAAACGCTGGCCAAGCTGCGCCAGCCTTCAGGCGCATAGCCCAAGCCAAAGGTTTTGGCGATCTCGCCTGATAGGCCACGGTCCTTGAAATAGGCAATGGCTTTTTCAGAGCTGCGCAGGTGCTTGATGTAAGCCACACCGGCCTTTTCAAGCACGCTGGTCAGCGTGGCCTGTTGCTCGCGCATTTGCGCGGCCTTGGCCCGGTCTTGCGGCGATACATCGTCTTCGGGCACTTGCAAGCCGTATTGCTGGGCCAGGTCTTTCACGGCTTCGATAAACGTCATGCCCGCGTGGTTCATCAAAAAGCTGATGGCATTGCCATTTTTGCCGCAGCCAAAGCAATGGTAGAACTGCTTGGCCGGGCTGACGCTGAAGGACGGTGACTTTTCGCCATGAAAAGGGCACAGGCCCATGAAATTGGCACCGCCTTTTTTGAGCTGCACATAGCGGCCAACGATATCGACCACGTCGGCGCGCGCTAACAGTTCCTGGATAAATGATTGGGGAATGCTCACGGCTGTATTGTGCCCCGTTGGTTATTGGGGTCAGACGCCAATTTCGCAGAGGTGCATTGCACCGCTCCCCGAAGGGCGAGCCGGTGGCTCGGCGAATTTGGACTCTGACCCCAAAAACCAGCTGCCCCCGAGGGGGCTAATTTTTCTAGGGGCGGCCCGTCGAGTACGCGCCAGTGGTTTCGGTTTATGCTTCAAAGACCCCATCACCCACAAACCCACAAATATCGACCATGAGATTACACAACTACTTTCGCTCGTCCGCCTCGTTTCGGGTACGTATTGCACTGGCGCTTAAAGGCCTGAGCTACGACTACATTCCGGTGCATCTTGCCAGGGGCGAGCATAAGCTGCCGGCCTACGCCGCACTGTCTGCTGATGCCCTGGTGCCGCTGTTGGAGATTGATGGTGTCAAGTTATCGCAGTCCATGGCCATCATTGAATACCTCGACGACAAATACCTTGAGCCCGCACTGCTGCCAAAAGACGCGCTGGGTCGTGCCCGGGTGCGGGCCTTGTCGCAGTCGATTGCTTGCGAGATCCATCCCCTTAACAACCTGCGCATTTTGAAATACTTAACCCGGGTGTTGAAGGTTGACGAAGAGGCCAAAAACACCTGGTATGTGCATTGGTGCCGCGAAGGCTTGGAGGCGTTTGAGAGGCAACTAGCGCAACTTCCCCCCGCCAAGTTTTGCTATGGCGATACGCCGACGATGGCGGACTGCTGCTTGGTGCCGCAAATATTCAATGCACAGCGTTTTAACGTGCCGCTTGAAGGCTTGGTACGCACCATGGCCGCGTTTGATGCCTGTATGGCCTTGCCAGCATTTCAACAAGCGCAGCCCTCGGCTTGCCCTGACTTTGAGCCTTGACTGGATAGTCCCCGACTGGCCCGCACCATCTAACGTGCGGGCCGTCTTCACCACGCGCAGCGGTGGTGTGTCCGCTAGGCCGTGGGACAGCATGAACCTTGGTGACCACGTGGGCGACTCGCTCGGCAGCGTCGAAGCGAATCGCGCAGAGTTGCAAAGGCTGATGCAAACCCGGCCAGTTTTTATGCAGCAGGTACATGGTGCAGACGTGCTCACGCTCCATGCGGCGACTGAAAACGGCCTCACTGCCGATGCCTGCATCACCACGCAGCGCCAACTGGCCTGCACCATCATGGTGGCCGACTGCCTGCCGATTTTGCTAACGGATAGGGACGGCACGGTGGTCGCTGCAGCCCATGCGGGCTGGCGCGGCCTGGTTGGTGTGGCTGATTTCGGCTACAAAGGTGTTTTGGAGGCTGTTTTTAGTGCCTTTCAAGGTGCTTTTAGTGCTGCAGTCCAATCAATAAGGGCGCGACAAGCTCCTGAAATCATAGCGTGGCTGGGGCCATGCATAGGCCCATCGGCGTTTGAAGTGGGTGCCGAGGTGAAGGCTGTGTTTGAGGCCAGTCAACCTGACGCGAGCCGTTTTTTCGTACGCAGTAGCAGCGACAAATACATGGCTGACCTGCCTGGGCTGGCGCGGCACAGATTGCAGGCGCTGGGTATCAAGCAGGTCTACGGCAACGATGGCAGCGCGCCGTGGTGTACGGTCAGCAACCCAGCAAGATTTTTTTCGCATCGCCGTGATGCGGGTTTGAACGGCAATGGTTTTGGAGTGACAGGCCGGATGGCCGCCTGTATCTGGCGGGTGTGACGGTAGATGTTATCGACGAAGAACAGCACGACATAAATCCAGGCGATAACAACGAGGTACATGACAATCTGGGTGGGTAGGCGCTTTAGAATCAAACTTTGGTGTTGCGGTAACGCAAAAACACGAAAAATCAATCGCCAGCAAAAACGACTCGGGAGACAGGCATGAATTCTGACGCAAACTGGGCCGATGCCGCCCAACAGATGCAAGAAACCTTTACCGCAGGTTTGCAGCAGGCCATGAGCGGTTTTGGCGGGGGCAGTCCTTCTGCTGGTACGGGCTTCCCACCCGGCGGCCTGCCAGCCATCAACTTTGATGCTGCCCAGCTACAGCAAATCCAGCAGCGCTACCTGGCAGACGCGGCGGCGCTCTGGAACCAGGGCATGCAGGCTGGCTCTGCCATACCTGAGGCACTTTCGGCTGCGTCTGACAGGCGGTTTTCAAATCAAGCCTGGGCTGATAGCCCGGTTGCCAAGTTTGCTGCTGCCAACTACCTGCTCAATGCCCGCACCCTGATGAGCATGGCCGAGGCCGTCGAAGGTGATGCAAAAACCAAAGCCAGAGTGCGCTTTGCGGTTGAGCAGGCGGTTGCCGCCTCAGCGCCCAGCAACTTCATGGCGATGAACGCCGAGGCCATCCATAAAGCGATTGCCACGCAGGGCCAAAGCATAGGCAAAGGCATTGAAAACATGCTGCACGACATGAAGCAGGGGCATGTGTCGATGACCGACGAGAGCCTGTTTGAAGTCGGTAAAAACATCGCCACCACTGAGGGTGCTGTGGTGTTTGAAAACGAGTTTTTCCAGTTGCTTGAATACAAGCCCTTGACGGCCAAGGTGCATGAAAGGCCCTTTTTGCTAGTGCCGCCCTGCATCAACAAGTTTTATATTCTCGATTTGCAGCCCGAAAACTCCCTCATTCGCTATGCTGTGAGCCAAGGACACCGCACATTTGTGGTGAGCTGGCGCAACCCCGATGAGTCAATGGCTACGAAGAAGTGGGACGACTACATCGAGCATGCCGCCATCAAGGCGATTAGTGTTGTACAAGCCATCAGCGGTGCTAAAACCATCAACACACTGGGCTTTTGCGTAGGTGGCACCATACTGGCCACCGCGCTGGCGGTGCTGGCGGCCAAGGGCGAAAAGCCTGCTGCCAGCGTGACGCTGCTGACCTCACTGCTCGACTTCACCGACACCGGCATTCTCGACATCTTTATCGACGAAACCTCGGTCAAATACCGCGAGCAGGAAATGGGGCAGGGCGGTTTGCTAAAAGGGCAAGACCTGGCATCGACCTTCAGCTTTTTGCGCCCGAACGATCTGGTGTGGAATTACGTGGTCGGCAATTACCTGAAAGGCGAAACCCCGCCGCCTTTTGACCTGCTGTACTGGAACAGTGATTCAACCAACTTGCCCGGCCCGTTTTACGCCTGGTACTTGCGCAACACCTACTTTGAAAACAACCTCATCAAGCCCGGCAAACTGGTTGTGTGCGGACAAAAAATTGATCTGAACAAAATCGATATCCCCGCTTACATCTATGGCTCGCGTGAAGACCACATCGTGCCAATTGGCGGTGCGTATGCATCGACACAGCACTTGCCGGGTAAAAAGCGTTTCGTCACGGGTACGTCTGGCCACATCGCGGGTGTTATCAACCCCCCCGCTAAAAACAAACGTAGTTACTGGACGAACGACAAACTGCCTGTCAACAAATTCCCCGCAGCGCATGCCGACTGGCTCAAAACAGCAACTGAGCACCCCGGCAGTTGGTGGACCGACTGGTCTAGCTGGCTCAAGGGTCATGCAGGCAAACAGATCGCCGCACCCAAGGCCTATGGCAGTCGCACGCACAAGCCAATAGAGGCCGCACCCGGCCGCTACGTCAAGGCCAAAGCCTGAAGGGCACTTCTATAAATTCATTTTTCAGGCGAATTGCGTCGTTGGGCGGTACTCGCAATCCTCACGTACCTGAAGTACGTTCCGGTTGCTGCGCTCCGTCCGCCTAGCACTTCATCCCGAAAATCTGAATTTCTAGAAGTGCCCTACATTTGATTTCACGTTCATCGCAAAATTTTTAAAGAAAGGAAAGACATCATGGAAGACATCGTTATCGTTTCAGCTGGTCGTACCGCAGTCGGCAAGTTTGGTGGCTCTTTGGCCAAAACGCCCGCAACCGAGCTGGGCGCTGCGGTAATCAAGGCTGTGCTGGAGCGTTCAGGCTTATCAAGCGACCAAATTGGCGAAGTCATCATGGGCCAAGTGCTGACGGCTGGCGTCGGCCAAAACCCGGCGCGCCAAACCGTGCTGAGGGCTGGTTTTCCGCAAGGTATTCCGGGCCTGACCATCAACGCGGTTTGCGGCTCCGGCCTGAAAGCCGTGATGCTGGCGGCGCAGTCGGTCGCCACCGGCGACAGTGAGATCGTGATTGCAGGCGGGCAGGAAAGCATGAGCATGTCGCCCCACGTATTGAACGGCTCGCGTGACGGCCAGCGTATGGGCGACTGGAAGATGGTTGACAGCATGATTGTTGACGGCCTGTGGGATGTCTACAACCAATACCACATGGGTATCACGGCTGAAAACGTAGCCAAAAAATACTCAATCAGCCGCGAAGCACAGGACGCGCTGGCACTCGCCAGCCAAATTAAGGCCGCTGCCGCGCAGGATGCAGGCAAGTTCAAGGACGAAATCGTGCCGTTTTCCATTGCCCAGAAAAAGGGCGATGCGATTGTGTTTGCAGCCGACGAGTTCATCAACCGCAAAACCAGTGCTGATGTGCTGGCAGGCTTGCGCCCGGCGTTTGACAAAGCCGGTGGTGTTACGGCGGGCAATGCATCAGGCCTAAACGACGGTGCCGCCGCCGTGATGGTGATGACGGCTAAAAAAGCTGCCGCTCTGGGTTTAAAGCCCCTGGGCCGCATCGCCAGCTACGCCACCACCGGCGTAGATCCTGCCTATATGGGTATGGGCCCGATACCGGCATCGACCAAAGCCTTGGCACGCGCAGGCTGGAAGGCGCAAGACCTTGATTTGCTGGAAATCAACGAAGCCTTTGCCGCACAGGCCTGCGCCGTCAATCAAGAAATGGGCTGGGACACCAGCAAGGTCAACGTCAATGGTGGCGCAATTGCGATTGGCCACCCGATTGGTGCGTCTGGTTGCCGCATCCTGGTCACGTTGCTGCACGAGATGGCGCGCCGCGATGCAAAAAAAGGCATTGCCAGCCTGTGTATTGGTGGCGGCATGGGGGTTGCCCTGACTATCGAACGCTAAGGGCACTTCTATAAATTCATTTTTCGGGCGAATTGCGGCGTTGCGCGGTGCTCGAAATCCTCACGTACCTGAAGTACGTTCCGGTTCCTGCGCTCCGGGCGCCTTGCACTTCATCCCGAAAATCTGAATTTCTAGAAGTGCCCTGAATTTCGGGTAAAAATACACGACAGACAAGTTAATATTTTGGAGTGCAATATGTCAAAAAAAGTAGCCTATGTCACCGGAGGAATGGGCGGTATCGGAACCGCCATTTGTCAGCGGCTAGCCAAGGATGGCTTCACCGTGGTGGCGGGCTGCGGCCCGACACGCGACTTCAGCAAGTGGCTTGACGCGCAAAAAGCCCTCGGCCACACCTTCTACGCCTCGGTCGGCAATGTAGGCGACTGGGACTCCACGGTTGCGGCTTTCAACAAGGTCAAGGCCGAGCATGGCCCGGTCAGCGTTCTGGTGAACAACGCCGGCATCACGCGCGACGGCCAGTTCCGCAAAATGAGCAAGGCCGACTGGGATGCCGTTATTTCAACCAACCTCAACAGCATGTTCAACGTGACCAAGCAGGTCATTGAAGACATGGTTGAGGCGGGCTTTGGCCGCATCATCAACATCTCGTCGGTCAACGGGCAAAAGGGTCAGTTTGGCCAGGTCAACTATTCCACCGCCAAGGCTGGCCTGCACGGCTTTACCATGGCGCTGGCGCAGGAAGTTGCCGCCAAGGGCGTGACCGTCAACACCGTCAGCCCTGGCTACATCGGCACCGACATGGTCAAGGCCATCCGGCCCGATGTGCTGGAGAAAATCGTCGCTGGCGTGCCCGCCAAACGACTCGGCCTTCCCGAAGAGATTGCCTCCATCATTTCATGGATTGCCTCCAGCGAAGGCGGCTACGCAACGGGAGCAGACTTCTCGCTCAACGGTGGCTTGCACATGGGCTGATGAGGGCACGTCTATAAATTCATTTTTCGGGCGAATTGCGGCGTTGCGCGGTGCTCGAAATCCTCACGTACCTGAAGTACGTTCCGGTTCCTGCGCTCCGGGCGCCTTGCACTTCATCCCGAAAAGCTGAATTTCTAGAAGTGCCCTAACCAATAAAAAACCCGCCTTGAGCGGGTTTTTTTAGTAACTGCACATTCACATGGCAGCTTGAACGCAACCAATTTGCAACCGCTGCAATTCACAGTTCCAGTAACTGCACATTCACATGGCAGCTTGAACTGCATGACAAAGCTGGGCCGTCTAGTTGGCGTTCCAGTAACTGCACATTCACATGGCAGCTTGAACAGTTGGGTGAAGCAATCCCGGCGCGTTCCGGTTCCAGTAACTGCACATTCACATGGCAGCTTGAACAACTGAATCATCGAAAAGGTCGTATGCCCAGTTCCAGTAACTGCACATTCACATGGCAGCTTGAACGATATTACCAGCATCAATGCACACCCCATCGTTCCAGTAACTGCACATTCACATGGCAGCTTGAACGCCGTCTTTATCATCACTATCATCACCATCGTTCCAGTAACTGCACATTCACATGGCAGCTTGAACGGGCACGTATGTTGATGCAGTACACGCGATGTTCCAGTAACTGCACATTCACATGGCAGCTTGAACGTATTCGCAAGGTTCGAACGACGCGCACCAGTTCCAGTAACTGCACATTCACATGGCAGCTTGAACACCTATCGGTAAGTCATTCTGACGCTCACAGTTCCAGTAACTGCACATTCACATGGCAGCTTGAACTAGCTAGGCAAAAACGGCATGCCGTGCAGTGTTCCAGTAACTGCACATTCACATGGCAGCTTGAACGGATTTGCGCTACGCCGTTGATTCTATTGCACATCCGACCCCATCAGCCTCCTCCAAAAGAACCATGCGCATCCGGTGATGCGCATCCGCATGGTGGTTTTTGCAGAGCACGATGACGTCCTCCATAGTGGTCCTTCTCACGCCCTCAGAAATCGGCCTTTTGTGATGAACATCCAGAAGGTGCAAAGCCGCAACCTCACAACCCGGCTGCATACAGCGTGCGCCGTGATGCTTGATCGCTGCCATGCGCAGACCGGGTTTGCGATCGGCCTTGAAGTGGCTCTTAAGCTCTTTGGCACCTTCTTCAAAACTTGCCCAATCGACGCGGAAGCGCGCCGGAATAGCCTCCCGTAACTCGTCGCGCCCGCTGCGTGGGTCGAGCAACAGCAGCGTACAGTGCGCGTCTGGGGTTCTCAGCCCACGGTGCAGGCCCTGATAGGTGCGGCGAATGGCTACCACTTTGCTGTCGATGTAGTGGTTGACGTGCTGCCCATCCAGAACCGGTGGAGCGCCGTATGGTGTTTTAGGAATCACCACCGTCTTCCAGCGCAACCTCGGCGAATCCAAGCCCGACCAGGCACCCGCGGCTATCAAAATGCCGTCGTCAGCGCATCGCTCAACCGCATCGGCTAAGGGCTCGCCTTTCCCTCTGGCTGTAGCGTCAGGCAGGTGTGTGCCCAGCTTGGTTGTCATGTCGTGACTGGTGGTGAGAACAAGAACCGGCCGCGCCGCCTGCGCTATGCGGGAAGCCATTTCCTCAATGTGCATTTCATCCGCGGCCAATTCAACGACCACTTCTCCATGGTGCACTGGATCAATGTGACGACTCTCTGGCGCAATGGCGGTCAGTCCGATGGACTTGACAAAGAAATCAAACCTGCCGGAAACTTGTAATGTTCCACTGGTAAAAATGCAGCGCGGCAGGTCTGCCACCAAGGGTTTGAGCATGCGTCCGGGCAGGCGATGCTTCAGGGTCAGCGATCCGTCGTCTTCATACCCCACCACCTTGTACCAGGCAGGGTTTGCCAATGCATAAAGAATGGCAGATGCTGCGCCTCTATCCTCCAGATCGTCCGCATTTTCCTTCACTTTCTTGGCCGCAGTGTCGGCACCGAGACCCGTTGCGCCACAGTCTTTTAGGTCCTCCCCGCTGATGCTAAACGTGCTGCGCAAATCGGCAGCGTCGGCCAGCAGGTCGGCTTCATCGAACAGGACCACATCGCGGCTGCGCAAGCCGGCATAGCCCGGACTGAAGCTGTCGATGAACGCGGCGGCATGCGTGAGCACTAGCACTTGAGCGGCCATCGCTTTCTCCCGGTGCTCCCTGTATTCACTTTTGCGCTCAAACTGCCTGCGCGAGTGCAGGGCCACCACGACCACATCTTTACCAGAGCTTGCCACCCTCAGGGCGTCGCTTTCCAAGTACTGGTCGATCAACTGCCGGGTGCTCATGGCGATTGCGACTCGCTTGCCGGATTGAATCAGCGGGATGCTGTAACCGTGTGTCTTGCCTAGCCCCGCCGCAGCACCCGCCAGAAGCGGTGGGCCGGGCTGCAAGGCACCTTCGATCAGTTTGGCGTACTGCGTCTGCTCTTTGCTGCGAAATTTCATGCAGCGACTTGATCGGCGGCAGTCAGGAACTGCTTTCCAGCTTCGGTCCACTCAACCTTCGCTGCACAAAGTCCACCAAACGTCACGGCAGCCAACACTGCACCATCTTGGTTCTTGAAATTTGCGGTTCCGCGAACCTCCCCGCAGCCCCTTGCACGTTGCGCACCCAGATAAGGCTTGAAGCTGAAGCCATCCAACGCATTTATCAACGTTCGCAGGTCGTATGGGCTTGGGCCATGCACCGTGAGCTTGCCGTTCAAGGTAATCCCTGCGGGAATAACTTCAAGCACCAAAAGATGCTTGGTATTGTCCGACTCGTCATCGCCTTTTTGAGTCTTCTTCAGGTCTTTGAACTCTTGCAGCTTGGCTTCAAGCTGATCGACCTTGGCTGTGTCCTTGGCTCTCTTCGCCGTCTTCAACTCTCGCTCTGTCAACTTGATCAAGGTTCCCGCCTTCGACGCCAGCCCCTGCTTGTCCTGCCTTTTGTATAGGCGGTCCTGCTGCAACTCATCCAACTCGGCCATGATGTCTTCGTTGGTGTCCAAGTCCCTGCGGATGTGGCTGACCTTGTCGGGTGCGACATTGACACCGGGAAGAAAGTGAGAGACGAACAGGCGGCTGGAAACCTTCCAAGTGCCGAATAGGTCCAGCAGCGGGTTGGCAGCCCGGAACTTCAACTGATCCTTGAGCCTTACCTGTTCAGGCGCGTCCTCTTCATCCCGGCGCAGGTCTTGCCCCAAAGCCAGCAGGTAGGCCTCTTCGAGCTTGACCTTTTCTGGCTTGCCACGCATCTCGCTCAAAGCGGCTTCGTGCCTAAGGCGGCCACGAAACTGGGCTGCTGGTATGTACACCGTTCGTTGGTGGCGTCCCTCTTGATCGACGCCCCGCGTCATTTGGGGCAAGTCCGTAACGCCATGGTGCGTGAAAGTAAGCGGCTGGATGCAGTCGATGCTGACATCAGCAACGATAAATTCTCGATTTTTGCTCATGGCATTGCTCTCTTGTTGGTGTTCATTGAACGATTAGTAAATTGAGGCCAAACGCCTTGCCGACTTTGCCTATGCCCTTGACCAGGCAATTGGCGAAAGCCGCCGGGTCAAGGACGCGAAGCAATCCGGTGAATTCAGTGGCGTCAATGGTGAACTTCCTGCGATCATGGGTTTCAACCACTTGCATCCCACCCGAAACGTGAACGCCGAGCAGCTCAAAGCCGTGCTTTTGAGCCTGTTTTTCCAGCCACATCTTGCGGCCGCGCCAGTCGGCTAGTGGCAAGTACTTATGCTTGTGACCGCTGCTGAATGCGACACAGGCCGTCGTTGTGAAGGCGAGCAATTTCCCTACTTCATACTGCGGCGGCTCTGCGTCGTGCGGCCTGATCCTTAGCTGCGAGCCCTCATCTGCCCACAAGGCTGGCTTGCCCTGCTGCAGTTGTTCAACCATCCGGTGCAAGGCGTAGCCGCGAATCCGAGGTGGTTTGTCGATCACGATGTCCATGTTTTCTCCTTGGTGGCGTCGTATGTCTTGGTTTCGCCTTGCCTGCACATGCGCGTAGCCCTTGGGTCGTATGTGACGAACAGGTCACGCGCGGTCATTGTTCTTTTGCCCAACGCCAGAACCATGCATGGCTGCTTGCTTTTCAGCGCTGTATCAATGGCGACCTTGCGTTCCATATCGAGTCGGAAGCCGGTCTCTGGCAATGCCTTGAAGCTCGTGGCAACCCATTGCGGCGTAACCACCATCCAGCAAGACGAGAGCCGCAACTTATTACCCGTATGCAGCGGCGGAGAGTGACGGAATAGTTTGTTGGCGTCATGGACTGGATCATCCGTTTTTAGGTCTAAAGGCAGGAGTCGATAGCCCGCATGGTGCATGAAGAACTCTGCGCCGTTCATTGCTGCACCTCTGGAACAAAGCATTTCGTGCGGTTGCGCACATCCCAGTACGGTGCCTTCCATGCTGCTTCAACAGGTACCCAGTCGCCTCCTTCGGTCCATCGTTCTGTGGGTACTGGACGAAGCGGTTCGCTGTTGTACCCAACAAGGCCATCCAGCTCGCCTTCCTCAGCCTCCCAAGAGCTTACTTCCCCAAAGCCGGAGGCACGACGCTTTCCTATGGATACGACTCCAGATACAAGGTCAAGAATCTGCTGCATGTGCCCCGTGGCATACCATTCCACGGCGCTGGCGACCGTCGCGTCATACGCGTTGATGATGTTGCCCCCTGTGCTCTGACGAGAAAGGCCTATTTGCAGGTCGTCTGTCCTGGTATTTGTTTTGATGACATCCAGCCACTCAGGGGTATGTTCTGGCCGCAAGCTGGCAACGAAAGATGCGCGCTGTTTTGCTACAGCATCAACTGGAAACCCCGCACTGGCAAGGTAAAGGCCTTGATCACATTGGATGAGGTCACTGACATCACCCCGGCCCAGTATTGACATCAGCAGGGCGTCAAGAGTCACAAACCCCCGTTTGATGATCGGTGTGCGCAGCTTGGCACGCAATACGAAAGCTTTCATTCAACTCCATAAAGTTGTCGTGCAGCATGACAAGTGCTATTTAAGAACTCATAATCCTGTCATTGGCTGCTTACAGTCCGCTCATTTGACGTGTGACGGTGACAAAAGTCAAGGCGTGAGTCATAGGCAAACCATCCAAAATTCACATTGTCCGTGTCAACCAAAGACTTTTTGAACCACGCCCTATTTGGCACTGGCAGGGTCAGCGGTGCCCTGTGTGTTGCACTTCCCAGCCTTTGCAGGCCAGGCCCACCACTTTGGGAATCGGTTTGCTGCCGGTGCGGTAGTGCGCCATGAATCAGACCACAGGGGCCCACCGTGACCCGCGTGAACTGCTGGAGGAATTGGCGGCGATTGAGGTAGAAATCGTGGAAGAAGTGGAGGCGCTGCGGGTGGCGCTTGCAGAGAACTAAACCAAACGACTAAACTGAACGTGGAACCACAACCGCAGGAGCCGCAAATGATTGCCATTGAAATGGAAGCCCCCATCATCAACCACCGCATCAGCGTCAGCAGCGACCAACTGCCGACGAATGTAGCGCGCGCCAAAGTCATCGTGATGTATGACGAAGCCGAGGCAGGCCATGCGCTGCCCAGCATCGTTGGGGACGAATGGCGTGGCGTGGACTTTTCCAAAGCATCCATGGCCCAAGCCATGCGCGGCCTGGAGGACGATCCGGTTACCTACGACCTCGCAGACATCAAGGAGCGCTGGAAATGAAGCAGCCTGGGCAGATTGTTGTCACGACTTTTCCCTACACTGACCTTTCTGGCACCAAACTGCGCCCGGTCTTGTTGCTGCGACAAACGTCAGAGCAATTTGACGACTGGCTGGTGTGCATGGTGTCCTCGCAACTGCACCAAACCGATGCGCAAGTGGACGAAGTCCTCATGCCCGCCGATGCCGATTTTGTCGCCAGCGGACTCAAAACCCCCAGCCTGCTGCGCCTCACACGGCTTGCAGTGCTGGATGGCGCACTCATGGTGGGCAGCATTGGCACCATCGCGAATGATCGGCTTGTGGCCATTCGGCAGCGGCTGGCGCATTGGATTGTTGGATGATGTGGTGTGCTTCAAAACCGTGTAACACTTTTTCGTGTGGTCATCGGTTGAATCATAGGCAAACCATCCAAAATTCACATTGTCTGTGTTACCCAAAAACGTTACTTTTTGAACTACGCCGAAAACCCTTGGTGCTGTCGTTTGAATAACAAAGCCCGGTGCAAAAACGCCGACGGGCAACGACTTTCAGCTTTGAGATTTGGTCGAACAGGTGCTCATGCCGCGACAGCGTAGCCTTCTTCAGCAATGGCCTGGCTCAAAAGATCACGCGCTTGTGTTGACTGCACTTGCACTTTATTGGCGGCGCGATCTATCTTCACTTCGGCTTGCGGGTCGAGCTGCCTGATGGCGCGGGTCACGGTTTTTTCGCAATGGTCGCAAGTCATGCCGGTAACGGTAAAGGTAAAGGTAAAGGTCTGGTTCATCCAAGGTACTCCTGTAAGTGAATCGGTTGATGCAAAGCATATCTTGCATGGAAAGGATTAAGCTCATCAACTTGAATACCCTTTCTACACCCCTTTTGACCGTCGCTCTTCTGGATATCGGCATAGGCGGCATGACCTGTTCGTCCTGTGTGTCAAGGGTTGAAAAGGTGCTGAAAAAAGTGCCCGGCGTGGAGACGGCTAGCGTCAACCTGGCCACTGAGTCGGCGCGGATTGTGTATGCGCCCGGCGAACAGATGGAGGCGCTGCTGCGCCGTGCGGTGCGTGATGCGGGCTATGAGCCGCGTGCCGCAGATGCTGCAATTGATGCGCCAGATGCGTTGCTATGGGCCGGGTTCATGCCCGTGGGCATTGGCCTGACGTTGTCAGTGCCGCTGGTGCTGCCCATGGTTGGCGATCTGCTTGGCAAGCACTGGATGTTGCCTGCGCTGTGGCAGTTTTTGCTGGCCACACCGATACAGTTTGTTTTGGGTGCGCGCTTTTACAAGGCGGGCTGGGGTGCCCTGAAGGCGCTGACCGGCAATATGGACCTGCTGGTGGCACTCGGCACATCGGCGGGTTGGGCCTTGTCGATGTGGCTCTGGCTTACCGCCAAGCCTGACACCATGGTGCATCTGTATTTTGAAGTCTCGGCCATCGTCATCACGCTGGTGCTGCTGGGTAAATGGCTGGAAGCACGGGCCAAGCACCAGGCGACCTCTGCGATTCGCGCGTTGCACGCGTTGCGACCTGATGTGGCGCATTTGGTGGTTGTGGACGGTGAAGTGGCTGCCGCGACGGGCCGCCCCGAGCAAGGCATGGCCCCCTCGGGGGGCAGCGAAATACACGCAGTGATTGAGCGTGGGGGTACGGTTGATATACCCGTGGCCGAGGTACTGGTGGGTGACCGTATCGTGGTCAAACCCGGTGAGCGGGTTCCGGTAGACGGCAAGCTGCTGGAAGGCCATACGCAGGTGGATGAATCCATGTTGACGGGTGAACCGTTGCCCGTGAGCCGGGAGGCGGGCGACAAGCTGACGGGCGGCTCCATCAATGGTGATGGCCGCGTGGTGATGCAGGTCAGCGCTGTCGGTAGCGGGACGGTGCTCTCAAACATCATTCGCCTGGTCGAAGACGCGCAGGCTGCCAAGGCACCCATCCAGCGCTTGGTGGATCAGGTAAGCAGCGTTTTTGTGCCGGTGGTGCTGCTGCTGGCGATCATCACCCTGCTGGGCTGGTGGCTCAGCGGCCACGCGTTCGAGATGGCCTTGATTCATGCGGTTGCGGTGCTGGTGATTGCCTGCCCCTGCGCGCTCGGGCTGGCGACGCCAGCGGCCATCATGGCCGGTACCGGTGTGGCAGCGAAGAACGGCATTCTGATCAAGGATGCCCAGGCGCTGGAACTGGCGCACAAGGTGGACGTGGTCGCCTTCGACAAGACCGGAACGCTGACGCTGGGCAGGCCCGAATTGACCGCGTTGATCGCAGTGCCGGGGATGGATGAGGATGAGGCCTTGAAAATCGCCGCCAGCCTGCAAAGCGGCAGTGAACATCCGCTGGCCCGCGCCGTGGTCACCAGTGCGCAGGCTAGGGGCTTAGCGTTTGATGCGCCCGGCAACGTACACGCCGTGCCTGGCCAAGGCACGGAAGGTGAAGTGGGTGGGCGCAGTTTTCTGATTGGAAGCCTGCGCTGGATGGATCTGCTCAAGGTAGACATGCGCGCGGTTGCCAGACAGGCAACAGACTGGCAGGCAAATGGAGCGACGCTGTCGGCCATGGCCGAGCGCACAACGACCGGCTTGAGGCTGCGCGCTTTGATGGCGTTTGGCGACGAACCCAAACCCGGTGCCAAAGAGGCGCTGGCTGCATTGCGCACCAGCGGCATCCGGGTGGTGATGATTACCGGCGACAACCGCGGCGCTGCCGAAGCCATGGCGCGCCGCTTGGGCCTGCGGCCTGAAGAGGGAGAAGTCATGGCCGAAGTACTGCCCGGTGACAAGGCCGCCAGGGTGATGGCACTCAAGGAGGGCGGTCACACCGTCGCGATGGTCGGCGATGGCGTGAACGACGCACCGGCACTGGCGGCGGCAGATGTTGGCATGGCTATGGGCAATGGCACCGACGTGGCCATGCACGCCGCAGGCATCACGCTCATGCGCGGTGACCCACTGCTGGTAGCGGCCGCTTTGAAAATCTCCAGCCGCACGGTCGCCAAAATACGTCAAAACCTGTTCTGGGCGTTTGTCTACAACGCAGCAGGCATCCCGCTCGCCGCCCTGGGTTTTTTGAGCCCTGTGATTGCAGGTGCCGCCATGGCCATGAGCTCGGTCAGCGTGGTAACGAATGCGTTGCTGCTTAAGCGCTGGAAACCGGGCAAACCATGATGAAATTGCCGGCGGGCACACCGCTGCGCAGCGATGCCAGCGTGATTGGCCTGGTCGGTGGCGCGCACCTGATCAGCCACTTCAACCAGTTGTTGCTGGCGCCGCTGTTTCCCTGGCTCAAGGACGAGTTCAGCGTCAGCTACGCGGAGCTGGGTTTTTTGATGACGATTTTCTTTGTTGTCTCATGCGCGGTGCAGGCCCTGTCGGGTTTTGTGGTCGATCGCTTCGGCCCGCGCCCGATTTTGTTTGCTGGCTTGAGTCTGCTGGGTGTTGCGGCCTTTGGTTACTCGATCAGCACCAGTTACTCGATGATGGCTGGCTTTGCCGTGGTGGCCGGTGTGGGCAACGGCGTGTTTCACCCGGTGGACTACACCTTGCTCAACCGCAAGGTCAGTGCGCTGCGCCTGGGTCATGCCTACAGCGTGCATGGCATCACCGGCAGCCTGGGCTGGGCGCTGGCGCCGGCGCTGGTGGTGAGCCTGACCTTGGCCTACTCCTGGCGCGTGGCGCTGGCCGCCGCCGGTGTGCTGACGTTTGTGGTGCTGGCCGTGTTGCTGCTCAATCGCGACAAGCTGACGCTCAAGGTGGCGCCGTCCGTCAAGGGCGCGCCGGTTGCGGACAGCAGTCTTGGCTTTTTGAAGATCCCTGCGGTGTGGATGTGTTTTGCCTTTTTCTTCTGGTCCGGCATCGTGCTCAGCGTGGTGCAGACCTTTGCGCCGGAAGCCGCGCGCCAGTTGCACGACGTGCCCTTGGGCCTGGTCGCCATGTGCCTGACGATTTACATGGTGTGCAGCGCAGGAGGCATGGTGCTGGGCGGTTTTCTGGCGTCGGACCCGGCGCGTTGCGAGCGTATCGTCGGCGCCGGCTTCGGGGTGGCGGCACTCGTTGCGCTGCTGCTGGCTCTGGGCAGTTTTCCCGCGTGGCTGGTGCCCGTGCTGTTTGGCGCCATGGGTTTTGCGTCCGGCATCGCCGCGCCGTCACGCGACCTGCTGGTCAAACGCTCGACGCCTGAAAACGCCTCGGGCCGGGTGTATGGCGTGGTGTATGCGGGCCTGGACATCGGCCAGGCGCTCTCGCCGCTGATCTTCGGCATGATGATGGACCATGGCCAGTACCGCGGTGTGCTGCTGGGGCTGGCGCTGATGCAGGGCGTGCTGATTGTCAGCGCTTTCCATGTGCGGCGGGTACGGCGGACGGTGCTGGTGACTGCCTGATTGCCTGATTTTCCCTATGCCCGGTATGGAGTTGCCACGCTATACTTGCACGTATGAACATCAACAAGCGTTGCGTGTATCTGAAAAATCTGGCTTCCCGCACCAGGGCTTTGTCTGTCGCGTTGGCCTTTATGGTCACAGCCGCCTTGGCTGGCACGTCGGTCGCACATGCACAGGCTGAACTTCTGACCGACAGGCTGGTGGGTGATGTAGGCGGTGCCGTTTATGCCACGCAAACGGTTATTCGCAGCAAGGCAAACGACACCACAGTGCAGCCGTATCTGTTTGCAGATTACGGACGTTTTTTTGCCCGCATTGATACCTTTGGTGTGAAGACCTTGCCCATCGGCTACGGCTACCTTGAGCTGGTCGGGCGGGCCAGCACCGAGGGCTGGCGGGCCAACACGGCGGCGCTTGGCGGCCTTGCTGACCGCAAGACACCGGTTCCCCTGGGGATTGGCACTTTTCAGCAGACGCCGTATGGCGTGTTTATCGTCAACGCTTTTGTCGATGCCAATAAGTCACGCGGCTCGCTGTTTGAAGCCAGCTATGTGGCCAAGTTCAAATTGGGCCGGGCTTCGTTTTTTCCGCAAGCGGGTTTCGAGCATCGTAGCGCCAAATACAGCAACTATTTATATGGTGTGACCACGACTGAGTCCATTGCCAGTGGCTATGCGGCCTATAACGTGGGGGCTTCCACAACGCCGATTCTGGGCTTGGGTGTGGATGTGCCTCTTGGCGAGTCGCAGTGGCTTATCAATCTGCAACTGCGCCGCAAGTGGCTCTCGTCATCGGTTTACAACAGCCCGCTCGTAGCAAGAAAAACGCAGGACATTGGTTTGATAGCGCTGTCTTACCGGTTTAAATAAGCTGGCGAGATTGCAAGCGCTTTCCATGTGCGGCGGGTGCGGCGCACGGCGCTGGTTGCAGCCTGAAGCGCGAGCTTACTCGCGGAAGGGCCGGCTCCAAAAGCGTGAGCCGGCCAGACCGAAGCGCCACGGCTGGTCCACCGCTTTGGAAATGCCGATGCGTGGCCCGCTGATCACCTGAACTTTTTTGGGTGCCGGCAGCCATTCGAAGGGCGGCGCATCGATGGTCAGGCCGTTGTGTTCCCGCGTGATGCCCAGCGCCTGCCCCACGCGCCCGGGCCCGGCACAGAGCAGCCGCACGTCGTCAAGCCCGCGCCGCGCCTGCATCAGCGCCAGTCCGGCCAGAGGTTCGATGGCGCGTATCAGCACCCCGGCGCCATGGCCTTCCTCCCTGCAGACCAGGTTCAGGCACCAGTGGATGCCGTAAGAGCAGTACACATAGGCGTGGCCGGGTGGGCCGAACATGGCGGCGTTGCGCAGTGTAGGGCCGGAAAAGCTGTGCGACGCCGGGTCCTCGCGGTCATAGGCTTCGGTCTCGACAATGAGCCCGCCGACGCCCCCGACCAGCAGGGTCGAGCCTATCAGCCGGTGCGCAACGGCAGGCGAGGGCAAGAAAAAATCGATGGGGATTGCTGGCACAGGAAGGGCTCAAGCGGGCATCAACAGGCGCGGCAAGGCAGAGAGGCTATTTTTGACTGTCGGCATGGCCGCGCCGCCTTTCACTGTGCAACACATACAGGCCCGAGGCGATCAGCAGCACGATGCCGCTCCAGGCCAGCGTGTTGGGGACTTCGCCCCAGACCAGGTAGCCCAGCATCAGCGCAAACAGCAGGCCGCTGTAGCGAAAGGGCGCGACCAGCGTCATCTCGCCGTGGCGCATGCTGCTGATGATGAAGTAGTAGCCGCCGGTGAGAAACACCGAGGCCAGCGCCAGCAGGCCGAACTCGAACAGCCCGAAGGCCCTCCAGCCCTGCAGCAGCGACCACGCGCCCGACACCACGGTGACCGCTACCGCGGTGGCCAGCGTGATCAGGATGGACGGAATGCCGGCATGGATACGGCGTGTCATGAGATCGCGCGCCGCATGGAACAGCGTGCCCACCAGGCAGACCAGCGCGTAGTAGTTGAAGCCCTCGGCGCGCGGCTGGATCACCAACAGCACCCCCAAAAAACCGGCGCAGACGGCCAGCCAGCGCGCGCCGCGTACCCGCTCGGCCATGAAGATCGCGGCAAACAGCGTCATGAACAGCGGCGCCGCGAGGTTGATGGCGGTGGCGTTGCCGATGGGCAGGTGAAACAGCGAGCCCAAGTACAGCATGGTCGCGATGGCGTCCACCACGGCGCGGCCGGCCACCCAGCCGCGCGTGGCTTCGCGCAGGCTGGCAGTGGCACCCAGCGCATGGGCCAACCCCAGCACCAGCAGCACCGACATCAGGCCGCGGATAAATATCAGCTGCCCGCTGGGCATGCTCTGGCTGGCGAACTTCACCAGCGCGTCGTTGGTGACAAAGCAGGCCATGGCGCCCACCATGCAAACAATGCCGCGACGGTTCGCGGCGGCGGCAGCCGTCAGGGTCATGGTGGGAAGTTCAATCCAGGAAAGTCCAGAGGGTGGCCGCACCCAGCACCAGCGAGAGTACAGGGATGGCGGCCAGGACAAAAAAGCGCATGTGCTGCCGCGGGCCGTGGCTGATCATCAGCAG
>JBCKNM010000007.1:0-53970 GCA_038902775.1 Polaromonas sp. | reverse complement strand
TGGCCGTACATGAGCTTCATGAACAAAATGGCCAGCGCCAAAGCCAGCGTGATCACGTTGGCCACCACGATGGGCCAGGCGCGCAGCAGCAGCCCGTAAGCCAGCCACAGCGCCACACCTGCGGTGAACAGGCTGTACATGCCGAGCGACACACCGCTGACATCGCGCGTCCTGAAGCTGTGCCAGGCCTGCGGCAAAAAGCTCACCGTGGTCAGGCAGGCGGCGAGCGAGCCGACAACGTCGGTCCAGAACAGGTTCACCATCAGCGCTTGCCTTCCTTTACAGTCCAGTCCAGCAGTGCATCGAGTGCGCCACGCGCTGCGGGCGCATTCGGGTGGTTGATGAGGCCGACCACGATGTAACGTGCGCCGCTCTGGCCGTTGGCGTAGCCAGCAATCGCCACCACGTCGCGCAGCGAGCCGGTTTTGACAAAGGCCTGGCCCGCCACGCCTTTGGCGCGTTCGCGCATGGCGGCATCGACTCCAGCAACGGGCAGCGAATCAGCCAGGTCGTTGGCGCGCGGGCTTTTGGCCGCGTGCATCAACAGGGCTGACAGACTGCTGGCTGCGATGCGTTCATTGCGGCTCAGGCCGGAGCCGTTGTCCATCAGGGGCGCTGCACTGCCGGGCAGGTTTTTAAGCCACCAGTTGGCCAGTGCCGCCCGGCTTGACTCCAGCGTTCCGTTTTTGACCTGGCCCAGGTTGGAATGCAGCCCCAGCGTCAGAAAAAGATGCTGGGCCATGACGTTGTTTGAATATTTGTTCACATCACGCACCACGTCGAGTAGCGGCAGTGACTGGCCTTCAAACTGCGCTGCGGCCTTTGCGCCCGACAGCGTTCCAGTGGCGTGGTTTTGGCGCAGCATAGCCAGCTCCTGGCTGCTTGCATCGCGCACCACACCCGTCAACAGCCCGCCCAGCAAGCGCCATGAGCCCTCCACCGCACGCGCGGCAAAGCTGGCCGGGTCGGCATAGGCGCTGGACCAGACCTTCTCGCCGCAGGCCGATGAATAGCTGCCCAGAAAATCTATTTTGTTGGGGTTGTCCACGCTGGCGCGCAGCTCGCTGCGCCAGTCGCCGCAACGGGCAACATGTACTAGCGCTACGGTCTCGGCCACCTGCACACCGGCCAGTGGTGGTTCAAAGCGCACCAGCGCGCGGTTGCTGGGCAAGTCAGGCGTGAAGGTCATCACCAGCGACTGGAAATTAATCAAGAGCGCATCAGGCCGCGCGTTGTAGGGCCGCAGCGGCTCGCCATCAAACTCGCCGGGGTCAGTGGCGGGCACCGCAAAGGCACTGCGGTCCAGCACGATGTCGCCGTGAATGGCACGCGCGCCAGTGGCCTGCACCTGCATCAACAGGGCCTGCAGGCGCTCGACCACCAGCTTGGGGTCACCACCGCCTTGCACTACCATATTGCCGTTCAGCAGCACGTTGGTCGGGTCATCGGTCACTACGCTGCCGTCCAGCGTGATTTTGGTTTTCCAGGTGAAGTCCGGGCCCAGCGCGTCGAGTGCTGAATACGTGGTGACCAGCTTCATCACCGATGCCGGGTTCATTGGTACATCAGCACGGTAGCTCAGGCGCGGTGGCTGTTTGCCAGAGCTGTCGATGACCAGCAGCGACACCGCATCGCGCGGCACCTGCGCACGCGTGAGGGCTTTTTCGATGGCGGCTGGCAGGCGCGGTGCTGGCGATTTCTGGGCCTGGCTTGGGCTGCTTGCAAAGGTGAATAAAACACCCAGGGCGAGAAGAACCAGGGGGGCTTTGGGGCGCAGCGCTCGCAGGGCAACCAGGTCTTGAATCATGTGGCAATTATCGGGGATGGACTCGCAAACCACCGCAGGCGGAGATAATCATGCGGGCACTTCTATAAATTCATTTTTCGGGCGAATTGCGGCGTTGCGCGGTGCTCGAAATCCTCACGTACCTGAGGTTCCTGCGCGACCCTCGCATGAGCCCAAAGGGCGATGCGACACGCGCCTTGCACTTCATCCCGAAAAGCTGAATTTCTAGAAGTACCCATGCCAACATTTTCTGCATATCATGCTATTTTTTTACCTGAAAAATGAAATTTCTGGCTTTTGATACCAGTACCGACGTGATGTCCATCGCCGTGACCGATGGTGCGCGTGTGTGGCAGCACACCGGGCCTGGCGGTGCCAAGGCATCGACCACCTTGATCCCGGCGATTCTGGCGTTGCTGGCTGAATCTGGTTTGCTGCTGG
Source organism: Polaromonas sp. (assembly GCA_038902775.1). Taxonomy (GTDB): domain Bacteria; phylum Pseudomonadota; class Gammaproteobacteria; order Burkholderiales; family Burkholderiaceae_C; genus Polaromonas. The sequence continues at coordinate 51,743 of JBCKNM010000007.1, read as the reverse complement.
TGGATCTTGATGCGATTGCCTTTGGCCGTGGCCCCGGCTCGTTTACCGGCCTGCGCACAGCCTGTGCGGTGGCGCAGGGCTTGGCTTACGGAGCCGGTGGAGGTGTGAGCATCAAGGTGCTGCCGATTGACACGCTGATGGCCGTGGCTGAAGAAGCGCGCTTTCAGCAGGCGGTTGCAGCCACTGATATGACGCCATTGCACATCACCGCGCTGTTGGATGCCCGTATGGACGAAATGTATGTGCAGCGCTTTCAATTTGTCGGCAAGCACTGCACCGCCGTTGATGCGTGCGAGCTGATCCGGCCTGAAAACCTCGCAGCTCATCTTGTTGCTGACGCAACCGATAGCCTGCTGGCTGGCAATGTGTTTGATGTGTATCAGGGCAGGCTGCCGACCTTCCCACATGGTGTGAATGTCGTACGTGCCCTGCCGACTGCAACGGCCTTGCTGCGGCTGGCACCCGCGCTGGCCTCTAGCGGTCATTGTGTGGATGCGGCTTTGGCCCTGCCGCTTTATGTTCGCGATAAAGTAGCACTGACGACCGAAGAGCGGGCCATCGTTAAAGAGCAAAAAGCCTAGTACTGCGACTCAGAAATAGAGGAACAAAATGAAAACGATGAATTTTTCCGTCTGGTTAGGCGTGAGGAGGCGACATAGCCGTAGCTATGGCAACGACGAGCAACAACGCCAGGCGGGAAAAGACGCGTTTTCATGTTTCTTTATTTCTGAGTTGCAGTACTAGACCACGCTGCATTGCTGATATTGCACATGAATGCCATTTTTAAACCCGCACAGCCCCTGAGGGTACTCGAAGCCCAGTTCCAGGCCATGACACCCGCCTGGCTGGACAGCGTGGTGCGCGTGGAGCAAAGCGCGTATACCCATCCGTGGACTATCGGCAATTTCACCGATTCGCTGAAATCGGGCTATGAGGCGCAAATGTTGGTGGCAGGTACTTCGCCAGAGCCGAACACCGCAGAACTGCTGGGCTACTTTGTCGCCATGAAGGGGGTTGATGAAGTCCATCTGCTCAACCTCACGGTTGCGCCCCCGCATCAGCGGCAGAGCTGGGCGCGTGTGATGCTCGATGTACTGGCCATCTGGGCACGCGGCCACGGGGCGCAGTGGCTGTGGCTGGAAGTGCGGGTGAGCAACGTCAGAGCCAAAGCGATTTACGAACACTACGGTTTTCGTGAGGTCGGCCTGCGCCGCAACTACTACCCCAAGGGCGGCAACGCAGCAGGCCAGCCGCCCACACGTGAAGATGCCAGCGTGATGAGCTTTGCCCTGTGATTCCATTTCCAGATCAATACGATATGTTGTTGCTTCGCCTTGCCGTGCTACAGCACTGTCTGCGGCTTCGCGCCTAATCTCCTATCGATCTGAAAATGGAATGAGTCATTTACCCATGAGCTTGAACCTGGACAAACGCCACCGCGCCATGCTGCGCGAGATGGGTGTGCGGGTCTGGCAGCCTTTGTCGCCTGCTCGTGCTGTAAATGCTATTGATTTAGTAGCTGGTCAATCCCGTATTCAGGGTGTTACAGCCACTTTTGAGGGTCAAAATCAGCCTAAAACAGCACCTCCAAAGTCCGACAGGCTCCTAGACGGCGCGGTGGCTGCCTGGCGTGTTGGCGAGGCGGTTTCGCTCTACGGAGATGCGGCAGATGCCAGCACAGGCAGCGGCCCGCGCTGGCTGGTGTTGCTGGAGGCACCCGCTGCGGTGTTGCTCTCTGGCGTGTTCCAGCCTTTCGACGGCGACGCAGGCAGGCTGCTTGACAACATGCTGCGTGCGGCGGGTTTGCACAAGGCCGGCGCAGCGCTGCTGGCACCACTGGTTCGGCAGGCCGGAGGCGAAAGCGCATCCGTCCATCTCGCCCGCACGCTGACGGACTTGTTCGCCTCGGTGCGGCCTGATGTGGTGCTGGTCATGGGCCGGCTCGCAGCGCAGGCGCTGTTGCAGTCAAGCGAGCCCCTTGGCAAGCTGCGCGGCAGGGTGCATGAGCTGCACGGCCGACAAGCCGTCGTCACGCATGACGCGGCGAGTCTGCTGCGTCATCCGCTCGAAAAGGCAAAAGCGTGGGAAGACCTGTGCTTGGCCATCGGCTTGGCCAGCGGTTCGTAGTTCTTACAATCAACGCATGACCAAGCCAGCGACGCCCACAACCTTCATTGACATGCTGGCCGTAGCCGGGCTGCAAAACCACTCCATGCTGTGCGTTGGCCTTGACCCTGAGCCGGCCAAATTTCCTGCGACATTAAAAGGCGATGCCAGCAAAATCTACGACTTTTGCGCCGCCATCGTTGACGCAACGGCCGACCTGGTGATGGCCTTCAAACCGCAGATCGCCTACTTCGCCGCGCACCGCGCCGAAGAGCAGCTTGAGCGTTTGATCCGGCACATCAAACGTACTGCGCCGCAAGTGCCTGTCATTCTGGATGCCAAGCGTGGCGACATTGGCTCTACCTCTGAGCAATATGCCATCGAAGCGTTTGAACGCTATGGCGCGGATGCCGTCACGCTCTCGCCCTTCATGGGTTTTGATTCTATTGCCCCGTATTTGAAGTACCACGGCAAGGGCGCATTCCTGCTGTGCCGCACGTCCAACCCCGGCGGTGACGACCTGCAAAACCAGCGCCTGGCATCGGTTGACGGCACGCCGCTGCTGTATGAACACATTGCGCAACTGGCGCAGGGGCCGTGGAACCTCAATGGCCAGTTGGGGTTGGTCGTGGGCGCGACTTACCCGGCCGAGATCGAGCGTGTGCGCGCGTTGGCACCGACTTTGCCCTTGCTCATTCCAGGTGTGGGCGCGCAGGGTGGCGATGCGGTAGCCACCGTCAAAGCCGGCTGGAGGCCTGGCGCACCGATTGTTGTGAATTCTTCGCGGGCGATTTTGTATGCCTCAAGCGGGGACGATTTTGCCGCTGCTGCGCGCCGCGAAGCCTTGCGCACGCGGGATCTGCTGGAGGCCGCAAAACTATAAAATAGCGACCCATTGGTGCACCGAATAGCATCACAATCAAGCCATGACGCTGACCGAACTCAAATACATCGTGGCTGTCGCTCGTGAAAAGCACTTCGGCAAGGGCGCAGATGCCTGCCATGTGTCGCAACCCACACTCAGTGTGGCCATCAAGAAGCTTGAAGAAGAGCTGCAGGTCAAACTGTTCGAGCGTAACGCCAATGAAATCACCGTCACGCCGTTGGGTGAAGAAATCATCCGCCAGGCGCAAAGCGTGCTGGAGCAGGCCGACAACATCCGTGAAATTGCCAAGCGCGGCAAAGACCCGCTCGCAGGCGCTTTGCGTCTGGGTGTGATCTACACCATAGGCCCGTACCTGCTGCCCGACCTGGTGCGCCAGGCGATTGCGCACACCCCGCAAATGCCGCTCATGCTGCAAGAGAACTTCACCGTCAAGCTGCTGGAAGAGCTGCGCACCGGCGAGATCGACTGCGTGATTCTGGCCGAGCCCTTTCCCGACACCAACCTGGCGATTGCGCCGCTGTACGATGAGCCTTTCATGGCGGCCGTGCCCAGTACCCACCCGCTGGCGGCCCGCAGCAGCATCACTGCCGAAGAGCTGAAAAAGGAAACCATGCTGCTGCTTGGCACCGGCCACTGTTTCCGCGACCATGTGCTGGAGGTGTGTCCAGAGTTTGCGCGGTTTTCCAGCAGTGCAGATGGCATCAGCAAAAGCTTCGAGGGCTCGTCGCTGGAGACCATTAAACACATGGTGGCGGCCGGCATGGGCATCACGCTGGTGCCGCGGCTGGGCGTGCCGAAAGAAGCGCTGATCGAGCAGTCGGCGAAAAAGAAAACTGGTAAAACCAAAGTGAGTAAAGTCAATAAGGTCGCCGCCGAGCAGCCATCCTTCATCAAATACCTGCCCTTTGAAGGCCACATACCGAGCCGCCGCGTGGTGCTGGCCTGGCGCCGCAGTTTTACGCGCTATGAAGCCATTGCAGCGCTGCGCAACGCGATATACGCCTGTGAGCTACCGGGTGTCACGCGGCTGTCTTGACGGTTTGAAAAACAAACTCAGCCTTTACCTTCAGCTCATCCGCTGGGATCGTCCTGCGGGTTGGCTGCTTTTGCTGTGGCCCACGCTGTCGGCGCTGTGGGTTGCGTGGCAGGGTTTTCCGGGCTGGCACATGGTGCTGGTGTTCACGCTGGGGACTTTTTTAATGCGCAGTGCGGGCTGCTGCATCAATGATGTGGCCGACCGCGACTTTGACCGCCACGTCAAGCGCACTGCCGGGCGGCCCGTGACCAGTGGCAAGGTGTCGGCTAAAGAGGCGCTGGTGCTGGGCGCGCTGCTGGCGCTGCTGGCCTTTGGCCTGGTGCTCACCACCAACCGCACGGCCATCGCCTGGTCGTTTGCTGCGCTCGCCATCACGCTCGCGTACCCGTTTGCCAAACGCTTTGTAGCCATGCCGCAGGCGGTGCTGGGCGTGGCTTTCAGCTTTGGCATCCCGATGGCGTTTGCCGCCGCCCAATCGCGTGTGCCGCTGCTGGCCTGGGTGATGTTGCTGGGTAATCTGTTCTGGGTGATTGCCTACGACACCGAATACGCGATGGTCGACCGGGATGACGACCTTCGCATCGGCATGAAAACATCGGCCATCACGTTCGGGCGTTTTGACGTCGCAGCGGTGATGTTTTGCTACGCGGCTTTTCTGTGCATCTGGCTGCTGGCTTTGTGGCCGCAGACCGAGGCATGGCCTGCATGGTTATTTCTGTTGGGGATTGCAGCTGCTGCCTTGCAGGCGCTCTGGCACTTTACCCTGATCCGCAAACGTCAGCGTGACGGCTGCTTCAGGGCTTTCAGGCTGAACCACTGGCTGGGGTTTGCCGTGTTTGCCGGCATCGCGCTGTCGTCTTAGGGGGGTGGACGATACCGATTACCTTTTTCCGTCATTGCGAGCGAAGCGCGGCAATCCAGGGGTTCATGATAGGGGTAGAGAAGGACACCGTCCTCCCCTCCCTCCGAACCGTGCGTGCGGTTTTTCCGCACACGGCTCTCCAGATGGTGGTTTCTTCATCGGGATTGGCTCGCTAATTGAGTTCCATCGACGGACTGCGGCTCAAAGATCACTAGAGCCTTTTTTAGCCTTTTTCTTAGCCCACGCGACAGCCAGGCGCGGATAGTCATTGCTTTCAAAAAAGGCATAAGTACTGTCGAGTCGGCTTGCATATTGTTCAACGGTCAAGGTGCCATCAGGTAACTTCCATTTCCAGATGTTGTTCTTGTAATGAGCACCAGTTCCGGAAACAATGTCTGTTGATGTAACAGTAGGAGTGCCATATTTTTCCTTGAGCGCGTGACCGACGGTTAAAAATTCCCTTGGATGGAATCCAACCATAATTTTATGAACAATCCCATCGTGAATAAAGGCCATCACCGCTTTAGACGGTACACCTGCGATTGTTTCAATGATGCCAATCCGAAGGTGGCACATCTCATCCGATGCGGCACTTTCCTTGCAGGTGAATCTATTTGGATTGCCCTCTAGTTCCTTCGCCTGCTGCCCGATGTAAATATCTTTGAATTCCAACCTAGCTGGATCGGCGGCTTGAGCCCCAGTGCTAACCAGCAGGGCCAGCAGCAATGTTTTGATGATTTTCACTATTTCTCCTTTTGGTCCGTGACAGTGGGCATCCGTCGCAGTTTATACCCCTTGTGCGAAGGTCCTGCGTTGGCATTCGGCCATCCCCCACGTTGGTGGTCAATGAGTTCAATCTCCGTTACTGGGGCAAGAGCATCACGTCCCACACTGCGCGCAACTGGCTTCTCGGCAAATCCATTCCCATGCAGGACAAGCTGCGCGTACTGGCCGACTGGCTGCATGTCAGCCCGGACGAGTTGCGCTATGGCACCTTGGCACCCACCTTCAAGGCGCAGGATTCAGGCACGGATATGACGGTGCTGACCATGCAAGACCGCGAGATGCTGGCGCGCTACATGACGCTGTCGCTGGCAGATCGCAAAACCGTGTGTGATGTGGTGGTGGCGTTGGCCGTGGCGGCAAAGGCCAAGGCGCGCTCATAAGCCAGTCATTCAAGGAGAATCCGAGCCTAGTTCCAGTTCCTTTTCTCCCGAACTGATGGTCTTGTAAGATGCAATCATTTGTAGGAGATCACAATGCCAACGACAGCGGAAAAACTATGGGAAGCCACACGTACGCTGCCTGAGCCCTTGCTGGCTGAGGTATTGGACTTTGCTGAGTTTTTGCGGCTCAAACGTGGCCCCATCGAACACGTTGCCCCGTCTCTGCGCTTGTCTGACCTTTGTGGTGGCTTGGAAGACTCCTTGACATTTAACGCCGACCCAATGGCTATTCAGCAGAAGTTGCGCGATGAATGGCATTAAGTATTTGTTGGACACAAACTGCATTTTGGGCTTGCTCAAAGCAACGCCCGAAGTGCTTGAGATGGTGTCACAGCGGACGTTGTTGGCTTCTGAATGTGCTTACAGCGCAGTGACTCGGATGGAGTTGTTGGGCTATCCTGGCATAACTGCGGCGGAAGAACGCTTGATTGACGATAGGTTATCGAAATTTACATACCGAGCTATCACTACCGAGATTGAAGACTTGGCCATCGCCCTGCGTCGTGCGCGCAAGGTCAAGTTACCCGATGCCATTATTGCGGCGACGGCTATTCATCATGGTCTTGAGCTACTCACATTTGACATTGCTTTGCTGTCAATCGTGCGGTCAGCGCCAAGTCCCGAGGGTTAGTTGGGGCTGGATTTTTATCCTTTCAGCTCGCGCCAAACTCGTCGCCTAACTCGCGTGCCCGCTGCCTAGCTGCGTGCATGGCCCGCATAAACAGATTTTTCACGTTGTCCTGCTCCATCGAGGTGATGGCCGCATAGGTGGTGCCACCCTTGGACGTGACCCGTGCGCGCAGCGTTTCGGGCGGCTCATCAGATGCCTTGGCCAGAGCAGAGGAGCCAACAAAGGTGCCGACTGCCAGCTTGTGCGCCTGCTCCCGGCTCAATCCCATGGCCACGCCAGCCTCGATCATGGCTTCGATAAAGTAAAAGACATAGGCTGGGCCCGAGCCTGACAGCGCGGTGACGGCATCGAGCTGCGCTTCATCATCGAGCCAGACGAAGTCGCCGGTGGTTTTAATCACGCTCTCCACCGCCAGCTTATCAAAGGATGTGACGGCATCACGCGCGTACAGCGCGGTCATGCCCTTGCCTATCAGTGCCGGTGTATTGGGCATGGCGCGCACCACCCGTTCGATGCCCAGCCAATCGGCAATGCTGTCCGAGCGTATGCCTGCGGCCACGCTTAAATGCAGGGCTTTTGTGGTGTGGAAGCGGGTGTCCAGCGCGGCATCCTTGAAGGTTTGCGGCTTGACGGCCCAGACCACGATGGCGGCGCTGGCCAGCGCCGCGCCCGGCGTCGCTTCAGCCTGCAGGCCAAACTCTTGCTTGAGCTTGGCGCGCTGCTCGTCAAAAGGCTCAACGACCTGGATCTGGCTGGCAGCTAGGCCGCGCTTGATAAGCCCGCCAATGATGGCGCTGGCCATGTTGCCGCCACCTATAAATGCGATATTCAAGGCAATTGTTTGATTCTGCTTGACTGTCATGTGGGTGCTCCTGAAGCAGTGATGGTATATCCGCATGCCGTCGCCAGATTGATTGCGTTAACCTTTGGACGATGAACTACATCCTCGCACTCGACCAGGGCACCACCAGTTCCCGCGCCATGCTGTTCGACCATTCGGGCGCGGTGGTGGCGCAGGCGCAGCAAGAGTTTGCGCAAATCTTCTCCAGGCCCGGCTGGGTGGAGCATGATGCGCGTGAAATCTGGTCTACGCAGCTAGAAGTAGCTAGACAATGCCTAAAAATGATGCCAAATACGGCTGTAGGCCAATCAATACGTGCGCAACCAGCTACTGATTCAATAGCATCTATCAGCGCAATCGGCATCACCAACCAGCGCGAAACCACGGTGCTGTGGGATCGCAAAACCAGCCAGCCCGTTGCCAACGCCATCGTCTGGCAAGACAGGCGCACCGCAGGCCGCTGCGACGAGCTGCGCCAAGCGGGTCATGCAGACATGATCCAGCAAAAAACCGGGCTGGTACTCGATGCCTACTTCTCGGCCACCAAGCTGCAATGGCTGTTAGAGAACATCCCCGGTGTGCGTGAAAAAGCCGAAAAAGGCGAGCTGGCCTTTGGCACCATAGACAGCTGGCTGGTGTGGAACCTCACTCAGGGCGGCGTACACGTCACCGATGTCAGCAACGCCTCCCGCAGCATGCTGTTTAACCTGCACACCATGCAGTGGGACGACGAGCTGCTGGCGCTCTTCAATATTCCCCGCACCGTGCTGCCTGAAGTGGTGGCCAGCAGCGGCATGCTGGGCCGCACTGACGCGGGGCTGCTAGGTGCGGCCATCCCGATTGCAGGCATCGCGGGCGACCAGCAAGCCGCCACTTTTGGCCAGGTCTGTTTTGAGGCAGGCATGGCCAAAAACACCTACGGCACGGGCTGCTTCATGCTGATGAACACGGGCAGCAAACCGGTGCTATCGAAGAACAAACTGCTGACGACCGTCGGCTGGCAGCTTGATACAAAGGACAAGGTGAAGGCGCACACCACGTATTGCCTCGAAGGCAGCGTCTTCATGGGCGGCGCGACCATCCAGTGGCTGCGCGACGGCCTGCAAATCATCCAGTCAGCCGCAGACGTGCAGCTACTCGCCGCCAGCGTGCCAGACACTGGTGATGTGTACCTGGTGCCGGCCTTCGCAGGCCTGGGCACACCGTACTGGGATCCGTATGCGCGCGGCGCGTTGCTGGGCATGACACGCGGCACAACCAGGGCACACATCGCCAGAGCCGCACTAGAGGCCATCGCCCTGCAAAGCGCCGACGTGTTCACGGCCATGAGCCTGGACGCAGGCTTGGGACTCAAAGCCCTGCGCGTGGATGGCGGTGCCAGCAAAAATGATTTGCTGATGCAGATGCAAGCCGACTTTTCAGGCGTACCCGTGGTGCGGCCCAAAGTGCTGGAGGCCACCGCGCTGGGCGCAGCGTATCTGGCGGGGTTGGCGGTTGGCTTTTGGGTCAGTACCGAGGAGCTTGCTGCCCTGTGGCAAATCGACAAAACATTCGAGCCAAAAATCAGCGCGGATGCACGCGCCGCCAAGCTGGCGCGCTGGCACAAGGCGGTGGGGCAGTCCATACGCTGGGTTGAATCGTAAAAGTTTTTGCTATTGATTTGGCAGCTGGTCGCGCCTGTATTTATTGAGTTGCAGACCTAAAATGTGTCTAAAAATGGTTTAAAAATAGCTTTTTAAATCTCCTAAATATGAAACCCACAAACAGGGCCGACTTAATCCAGCAACTGGCGCGGCCCGTCACCTACGACGTGGCCGTGATCGGCGGCGGCGCGACTGGGCTTGGCGTGGCGTTGGACGCTGCCGCCCGTGGGTTTTCGGTGCTGCTGGTGGAGTCGCATGACTTTGCCAAGGGCACCTCGTCGCGGGCGACCAAGCTGGTTCACGGTGGTGTGCGCTATCTGGCGCAGGGCAACATTGCGCTGGTGCGCGAAGCCCTGCACGAGCGCACCACGCTGCTGGCCAACGCTCCGCACCTGGCGCAGCCGTTGGCCTTTGTGATGCCGTCGTACAAGTTCTGGGAAGCTCCTTTTTACGGCGTGGGGCTGAAGATGTATGACGCGCTGGCGGGCAAGGCGGGTCTGGGCGCGACTGAATTTTTAAACCGTGACGAGACGCTGGCGCTTTTGCCAAACAGCAAGCGGCAAGGCGCGGTCGGCAAATTATGTGGCGGGGTCAAGTACTGGGACGGCCAGTTTGACGATGCCAGGTTAGCGCTGGCGCTGGCCCGTACCGCCGCAGAGCAGGGCGCGCTGCTGGTCAACTATTGCAGCGCCACCGGCTTGCTGTACGAGGCTGGCAAGGTCGTTGGCCTGCAGGTGAAGGATCAACAAACCGGTAAAAACTACGCCATCAAATCTGGCTGTGTGGTTAACGCCACAGGCGTGTGGGTAGACCATTTGCGTATGGAAGACGGCGTGGCGATTGGCCGCAGCGTCAAGCCCATGGTTGCGCCCAGCCAGGGCGTGCATATTGTGGTGGATCGCGAGTTTTTACCCGGCGACCACGCCATGCTGATCCCCAAAACGGCTGATGGCCGGGTGCTGTTTGCCGTTCCCTGGTTGGGCAAAGTTATTTTGGGCACAACAGACACGCCGCGCCATGACCTGGCGCGCGAGCCGCTGGCCTTTAAAGAAGAGGTGGACTTTATCCTCGGCGAATCGGCTCGGTACCTGAGCCGCGCGCCGACTCGCTCTGACATTAGAAGTATCTGGGTCGGCCTGCGGCCACTGGTTAAACTGGCTGATGAAGACGCTGACAGCACCAAAGAACAAACTAAAGGCATCTCCCGTGAGCACACGGTTTTGGTCAGTAAAAGCGGGCTGGTCACAGTGACAGGTGGCAAATGGACAACTTACCGCGCCATGGCCGAGGACGTGCTGGACAGGTGCTTTGCGGCAAACCTGCTCCCGGCCAAGCCCCGTGTGACAGCTAATTTGCGGTTAGTCGGCGCTCACACTGATGGTAAAACTGCAGGGCAAAAAATCAGCGATGCACCCGGCCTGCATCTGTATGGTAGCGAGGCGGGCGCGGTTCAGGCCATGGCCGAAGACGAGGCACTGGGCGGCGGTTTGACCGTCGCGATGGTGCGGTTTGCGGCGAGGTATGAGTACGCATTAACGGTTGAAGATGTGCTGGCTAGGCGCTCACGGCTGCTGTTTCTGGATGCCGCGCTGGCCAAGTCAATGGCGGCCAAGGTGGCGGACTTGCTCCAGAAAGAGACTGGCGTTGACCCGCAACTCAAGGACTTCTTGGCGCTATGTGACCAGTATTTCGACCGGTATTTGCATGTTCCGCCATGACCAGCATAAAATTAATGGGTATTTTTGCCCCAGGGTGTTGACACAGCCACCCAGTTTGATGATAATCATAGGCTTCGCTCCAAAAAAAGCGAGGTATTCTGTTTAATTACGGAATGCGCAAATAACTTGAAATAACTTGCCTAACGGGAAGCAGCGCGAATAATTCGCGGTGTGGACGACGGGCCCAAGACTGACCGATGGTGTGGTTTGTAAAAACTGCTTTCGGTGCAAGTTGGGACTAAATTTAATGATTCAAACGCAATCCAAACTCGACGTTGCTGACAACACGGGTGCCAAATCCGTGATGTGCATCAAAGTGCTGGGCGGCTCCAAGCGCCGTTACGCCAGCGTTGGTGATCTCATCAAAGTCAGCATCAAAGAAGCCGCCCCACGTGGCCGCGTCAAAAAAGGCGAGATTTACACTGCTGTGGTCGTTCGCACCGCCAAGGGCATTCGCCGTGGCGATGGTTCGCTCATCAAATTCGATGGCAACGCAGCCGTGTTGCTTAACGCCAAGCTGGAGCCCATTGGCACCCGCATCTTCGGACCAGTGACGCGCGAGTTGCGCACTGAAAAGTTCATGAAGATTGTGTCCCTGGCTCCTGAAGTTCTGTAAGGGAGCAAGCCATGAACAAAATTCGCAAAGGCGACGAGATCATCGTCATCGCAGGTCGCGACAAGGGCAGGCGCGGCACGATCACGCTGCGCATCGACGACAGCTACGTGCTGGTTGAGGGTATGAATATGGTGAAAAAACACACCAAGCCAAACCCTCTCAAAGGCACGACCGGTGGCATCGTTCAAAAAAGCATGCCGATTCACCAATCCAATGTCGCGATTTTCAACGCGGCATCCGGCAAGGCGGATCGGGTTGGTATCAAGCTCCTGGCTGACGGCAAAAAAGTGCGCGTCTTCAAGTCCAGTGGCGACGAAATTAAGGCTGCATGAACATGGCTAAGACCGCACCTACCCAAGCTGCTCCTGCCCAGGTTCGCCTGCAGGCCCTGTTCCGCGAAAAAATCGCGCCAGCCCTGATTGAAAAATTTGGCTACAAATCGCTGATGCAGGTGCCCCGTATCACCAAGATCACGCTCAACATGGGTGTGAGCGAGGCGGTTGCCGACAAGAAGGTCATGGACAGCGCCGTCAGCGACATGTCCAAAATCGCAGGCCAGAGGCCTGTGGTGACCAAGGCCAAAAAGGCTATCGCCGGTTTCAAAATCCGCGAAGACCTGCCAATTGGCTGTATGGTCACCCTGCGCGGTGTCAAGATGTATGAGTTCCTCGACCGTTTCGTGACCGTGGCCCTGCCGCGCGTTCGTGACTTCCGTGGTATTTCCGGCCGGGCCTTTGATGGCCGCGGCAATTACAACATCGGCGTGAAAGAGCAGATCATTTTCCCTGAGATTGAGTATGACAAGGTTGACGCCGTGCGCGGACTCAACATCAGTATTACCACAACGGCCAAGACCGATGAAGAGTGCAAGGCACTTCTCACCGCCTTCCGTTTTCCGTTCAAGAACTGAAGGCGCAAGATGGCAAAACAAGCATTACTGCAACGCGAAATCAAGCGCGACAAACTGGTCGCTAAATTCGCCAAAAAACACGCTGAACTCAAGGCTACGTCCAACGATTTCAAGAAAACCGACGACGAGCGCGCCCTGGCCCGTCTGGAGTTGCAAAAGTTGCCCCGCAACGCGAACCCGACCCGTCAGCGTAACCGCTGCGCGATCACGGGCCGCCCACGCGGAACCTTCCGTCAATTCGGTCTGGCTCGCGCCAAGATCCGCGAATTGGCCTTCGCTGGTGATATCCCTGGTGTCACCAAAGCAAGCTGGTAATAGGAGAGCCGCAAAATGAGTATGAGTGATCCTATCGCCGACATGCTGACACGCATTCGGAATGCACAAATGGTTGAAAAAGCCGTTGTGCGGGTGCCATCGTCCAAAGTCAAGGTTGCCATTGTGCAAGTCTTGAAAGACGAAGGTTATATCGACGGCTTCGCGGTGAAAACCGAGGACGGCAAGTCGCAGCTGGAAATCGCCCTGAAGTACTACGCAGGCAAGCCCGTGATTGAGCGCATCGAGCGTGTTAGTCGCCCCGGCCTTCGCGTTTACAAAGGCCACGGCGCTATTCCTCAGGTCATGAATGGCCTGGGTGTAGCAATTGTCACCACCCCGCAAGGCGTGATGACTGATCGCAAGGCGCGCGCTACCGGTATCGGTGGCGAAGTTCTTTGCTACGTGGCTTAACGGCGACATAGAGGAGTAAAGAAATGTCCCGTATAGGAAAAATGCCAGTCTCCATTCCCCAGGGTGTGGATGTGACCATCAAAGAAGATCAGATCAATGTCAAGGGTGCCCTCGGCGCTTTGGCCTTGAGCCAAAACGCACTCGTCACCATCAAGAATGATGCTGGCAAGCTGACGTTCGAGCCCGCCAATGATTCCCGCGAAGCCAATGCCATGAGCGGCACGATGCGCCAGCTCGTGAACAACATGGTGACCGGTGTGACCAAGGGCTTCGAGAAAAAACTCAGCCTGATCGGTGTGGGTTTTAAAGCCCAGGCGGCAGGTGCCAAGCTGAATTTGACGGTTGGTTATTCACACCCTGTGGTGATGGATATGCCTACAGGCATCACAGTTGCAACGCCTACGCCAACTGAAATCGTTATCAAGGGTTCTGACCGCCAGCGTGTTGGCCAGATCGCCGCTGAAGTTCGTGCTGTTCGTCCTCCTGAGCCTTACAAAGGCAAGGGCATCCGTTATTCGGATGAGAAGATCACGATCAAAGAAACCAAGAAAAAATAAGGAGCTGTATCATGTTGACCAAAAAAGCGCAGCGCCTTCGTCGTTCACGTCAAACGCGTATTCGCATCGCCACACAAGGCGTTGCCCGCTTGACGGTAAATCGTACCAACCTGCACATTTACGCCAGTGTTATCTCTGGCGACGGTACCAAAGTGCTGGCTGCTGCATCTACCGTAGAAGTCGAAGTCCGCAAGGAAATCGGCGCGTCTGGTAAAGGTGGAAATGTTGCTGCTGCGCAAGCCATTGGCAAGCGCATTGCTGAAAAAGCAAAAGCAGCGGGTGTAGAAAAAGTGGCGTTTGATCGCGCCGGTTTTGCGTACCATGGCCGCGTCAAAGCGCTGGCTGATGCGGCTCGCGAAGCTGGCTTGCAGTTCTAAGCAGACTGGATACAAAGTATGGCAAAGTTTCAAGCAAAATCCGCAAACGACGCTCCGGACGATGGTCTGAAGGAAAAGATGATCGCGGTCAACCGCGTCACCAAAGTGGTGAAAGGTGGCCGTATTCTCGGTTTCGCCGCACTCACAGTGGTTGGCGATGGTGATGGTCGCGTCGGCATGGGCAAGGGCAAGTCAAAAGAAGTGCCTGCAGCCGTGCAAAAAGCCATGGAAGAAGCGCGCCGCAACATGACCAAGGTGGCATTGAAAAACGGCACGATTCACCACAATGTGTTTGGTCATTGGGGTGCAGCCAACGTCATGATGATGCCAGCGGCCAAAGGTACCGGCATCATTGCTGGCGGTCCGATGCGCGCTGTTTTTGAAGTCATGGGCATCACCGACATCGTGGCCAAGAGCCATGGTTCGAGCAACCCGTACAACATGGTACGCGCCACGCTGGACGCACTGAACAACTCCACCACGGCTTCTGATATTGCAGCCAAGCGTGGCAAATCAGTCGAAGAAATCTTCGGCTAAGGCGCAGGGGCATTCAAATGACGACAGCAAATAAAGTAAAAGTCCAACTGATCCGCAGCCCGATTGGCACCAAAGAGTCACACCGCGCTACTGTGCGTGGTCTGGGTTTGCGCGGTGTTAACAGCGTTAGCGAACTGGAAGACACGCCCGCAGTGCGCGGCATGATTAACAAGATCAGTTACCTGGTCAAGATTGTTTAAGCAAGGCCTATTATGGAATTAAACGGAATCAAGCTTGGCGTTGGTGCAAAGCACTACAAACGCCGTGTCGGTCGCGGCATTGGCTCTGGCATCGGTAAAACCGCAGGACGCGGCCACAAAGGTCAAAAGTCTCGCGCCGGTGGCTACCACAAGGTCGGCTTTGAAGGCGGTCAAATGCCTTTGCAACGTCGCTTGCCAAAGCGCGGTTTCAAATCGCATTTGCTCAAGTTCAATGCTGAAGTCACGTTGACGGCACTGGAGCAACTCGGTCTGGCTGAAGTGGACTTGCTGGTTTTGAAGACGGCTGGCCTGGTGGGCCAACTGGCTAAAAACGTCAAGATCATCAAGACGGGTGAGTTGACGAAAGCCGTCAAGCTCAATGGTATTGGTGCAACTGCTGCTGCCAAGGCCATCATTGAAGCCGCTGGCGGCTCGGTTGCCTAAGTTTTAAAGCATTGACAGGATTCATCGGTGGCAACTAACTCGGCTCAATTGGCAAAATCCGGCAAGTTCGGCGATTTGCGGAGCAGGCTTGTGTTTTTGCTGCTGGCACTGGTGGTGTACCGCATTGGTGCGCACATTCCGGTTCCCGGAATTGACCCCGGGCAGTTGCAGCAGCTTTTCAAAGGGCAGGAAGGCGGCATATTGAGTTTGTTCAATATGTTCTCCGGTGGCGCGCTGTCGCGGTTCGCGGTGTTCGCGCTGGGCATCATGCCTTACATCTCGGCCTCTATCATCATGCAGCTGCTCACTTATGTTGTTCCAACATTTGAGCAACTGAAAAAAGAAGGTGAAAGCGGACGCCGCAAGATTACTCAGTACACCCGCTACGGTACGTTGGGGCTGGCGCTGTTTCAGTCCATGGGGATTGCGGTTGCACTGGAAAGCTCGCCAGGCTTGGTCTTGGCACCCGGATTTGGTTTTCGCATGACAGCGGTGGTGAGCTTGACCGCCGGCACGATGTTTTTGATGTGGCTCGGTGAGCAGATTACCGAACGTGGCCTGGGTAACGGTATCTCGATTCTGATTTTTGCGAGTATTGTGGCCGGTTTGCCCAGTGCAATGGGCGGTCTGCTTGAGCTGGTGCGTACCGGCGCCATGAGTATCCTTGTGGCGATCGTGATCGTGATCGTGGTCGCGCTGGTCACTTACTTTGTTGTATTTGTAGAGCGCGGCCAGCGGAAAATTCTGGTCAATTACGCCAGGCGACAGGTTGGCAACAAGGTGTATGGCGGGCAATCCTCCCATCTGCCTTTGAAGCTGAACATGGCCGGTGTCATCCCCCCGATTTTTGCGTCCTCGATTATTTTGTTGCCGGCGACCGTCGTGGGCTGGTTTGCCACCGGCGACGGCATGCGCTGGCTTAAGGATATTGCCAGTACGCTCACTCCCGGCCAACCTATCTATGTGATGTTTTATGCGAGTGCCATCATCTTCTTCTGCTTCTTTTACACGGCACTGGTTTTTAACAGCCGTGAAACTGCAGACAACCTGAAGAAAAGCGGTGCCTTCATTCCGGGAATACGTCCGGGCGACCAGTCGGCGCGCTACATCGACAAGATTCTGGTGCGTTTGACGCTGGCCGGATCGATCTACATCACCGCCGTCTGTCTGCTGCCTGAGTTTTTGATTTTGAAGTACAACGTGCCGTTTTATTTCGGTGGCACCTCTTTGCTGATTATTGTGATTGTCACCATGGATTTCATGGCGCAAGTGCAGAACTACATGATGTCGCAGCAGTACGAGTCCTTGCTTAAAAAAGCAAACTTCAAGACATCGCCCGGCGCGTAGGCAAAAGTTCGCGTTTAACGAGTAATTTAGGAGAATTAAAAATGAGAGTTTCAGCTTCGGTCAAGAAAATTTGCCGCAACTGTAAAGTTATCCGTCGCAAGGGCGTTGTACGCGTGATTTGCACAGAACCACGTCACAAACAGCGTCAAGGCTGATTTTAAGAGTTTTAGAGGACGAACATGGCCCGTATCGCTGGTATTAATATTCCGCCGCAACAGCACGCCGAAATCGGCTTGACTGCAATCTTTGGCATCGGTCGCAACCGTGCTCGCAAAATTTGCGACGCCTGTGCCATCGCCTATTCAAAGAAAGTCAAAGACCTGACTGACGGCGATCTGGAAAAAATTCGTGATCAGATCGCACTGTTCACCATTGAAGGTGACTTGCGTCGTGAAACTACGATGAACATCAAACGCCTGATGGACATCGGCTGCTATCGCGGCTTCCGTCATCGTCGTGGCCTGCCCATGCGTGGCCAGCGTACGCGTACCAATGCCCGCACCCGCAAGGGCCCGCGCAAGGCCGCAGCGTCGTTGAAGAAATAATCAAGAGGTTCTCTTATGGCTAAGTCACCAACCAATACCGCAGCACAACGCGTTCGCAAGAAAGTTCGCAAGAACGTTGCCGACGGCATTGCACACATTCACGCATCGTTCAACAACACCATCATCACGATCACCGATCGCCAGGGCAATGCCCTGTCGTGGGCTTCGTCAGGTGGTCAGGGTTTCAAGGGTTCGCGTAAATCGACTCCATTTGCTGCACAGGTAGCATCTGAGGTGGCTGGCCGCGCAGCTATTGAGCAAGGCATTAAAAACCTTGATATTGAAATCAAGGGCCCCGGTCCAGGTCGTGAGTCTTCGGTTCGCGCGCTGGGCGCTCTCGGTATCCGGATCAATTCGATTGCTGATGTAACCCCGGTTCCACACAACGGCTGCCGTCCACAAAAACGCCGCCGTATTTAATCCACCGTGTTCTGGCGGGGCGGCTTGCTTTTTTGGCAATTACCCGGCGCAGGACTTTTTACCAAAGCCCACCGCCATCAGGCTAACCGTCAAAGTTTAGGCCGAAGGCTCCTGCAGCGATGCAGCAGATGACAAAAGGAATTCAAAGTGGCACGTTACCTAGGCCCCAAGGCCAAACTATCCCGTCGTGAAGGCACCGACCTCTTTTTAAAGAGTGCTCGCCGCGCCATCGCCGACAAAGCAAAATTCGACTCCAAACCGGGTCAGCATGGCCGCACCTCTGGCACTCGCACGTCTGACTTCGGTCTGCAACTGCGTGAAAAGCAGAAGGTCAAGCGCATGTACGGTGTGCTGGAAAAGCAGTTCCGCCGCTACTTCGAAGAAGCTGATCGCCGCAAAGGCAACACCGGTGCCAATCTGTTGTTCATTCTGGAATGCCGTTTGGACAACGTGGCCTACCGCATGGGCTTCGGCTCAACCCGCGCTGAAGCACGCCAGCTGGTGTCGCACAAGGCGATTACCGTCAACGGCGGCTCGGTCAATATTCCTTCGTATATGGTCAAGGCTGGTGATGTGATTGCCGTCCGCGAGAAGTCGAAGAAGCAGGCTCGCGTGGCAGAAGCCCTCGAGTTGGCCAAACAGGTGGGTATGCCTGCCTGGGTCGAGGTCAGCATCGAGAAGGGCGAAGGCACTTTCAAGAAGGTTCCTGACCGTGACGAGTTCGCCGCTGACGTGAACGAATCGCTCATCGTCGAGTTGTATTCACGCTAA
This sequence comes from Polaromonas sp., assembly GCA_038902775.1. Lineage (GTDB taxonomy): Bacteria > Pseudomonadota > Gammaproteobacteria > Burkholderiales > Burkholderiaceae_C > Polaromonas. Next base: position 33,344 of record JBCKNM010000007.1, on the reverse strand, counting down.
TTTCGTTCCTGCGGTACGAGGCGCTGCATATGTGGAATATGCAGGTTTTTGTACCGCCGGCCTTATCGGTGTAACGAACCGAGGGTATTGACATAGGAAGATTGCATGCAAACTAATTTACTGAAACCAAAAACCATCAACGTCGAGCAACTGAGCGCCAACCGCGCAAAAGTCACGCTCGAACCATTTGAGCGTGGCTATGGCCACACCCTGGGCAACGCCCTGCGCCGTGTATTGCTGTCGTCCATGGTCGGCCATGCCGCCACTGAAGTCACCATCGCTGGCGTGCTGCACGAGTACTCGTCTATTGACGGTGTTCAAGAAGACGTCGTCAATATTTTGCTTAACCTCAAGGGTGTGGTTTTCAAGCTGCACAACCGTGATGAAGTGACATTGAGTCTGCGCAAAGATGGCGCTGGCCCGGTGACGGCGGCTGACATCCAGACTCCGCATGATGTTGAAATCATCAACCCTGAGCATGTGATTGTTAACCTGTCGCACAGCGGCAAAATTGACATGCAGATCAAGGTTGAAAAGGGCCGTGGCTATGTGCCCGGTAGCGTTCGTCGTTATGGTGACGAGTCCACCAAATCGATTGGTCGTATTGTTCTGGACGCATCGTTCTCGCCCGTCAAGCGCGTCAGCTACACGGTTGAAAGCGCCCGCGTCGAGCAGCGCACAGACCTCGATAAACTGGTTATCGAAATCGAAACCAACGGGGCAGTGTCGGCAGAAGATGCCGTGCGCGCGTCAGCCAAAATTTTGGTTGAACAACTCGCAGTATTCGCGCAACTTGAAGGCCATGAACTCGCCGCGTTTGATGCGCCAATTCAACGCAGCTCACAGCAGTTTGACCCGATTCTGCTGCGCCCGGTTGATGAGCTTGAGCTCACCGTGCGTTCTGCAAACTGCCTGAAGGCCGAAAACATTTACTACATCGGCGACTTGATCCAGCGTACTGAAAACGAGCTGCTCAAAACGCCGAACCTGGGCCGTAAATCGCTCAACGAAATCAAGGAAGTGCTCGCATCGCGTGGTTTGACCCTCGGTATGCGCCTTGAAAGCTGGCCACCGGCCGGGCTGGACAAGCATTAATTTAAAATCGAAGACCATCTCTTCAATGGGATGGCGCACGGGCAGTACCTGATACGGCTGCCCGGATACTAAAAAAGGAAATCACCATGCGTCACGGACACGGACTACGTAAACTAAACCGCACCAGCGAGCACCGCCTCGCCATGCTGCGCAATATGATGAACTCGCTGCTACAGCACGAAGCCATCAAAACGACGCTGCCAAAAGCAAAAGAGCTACGCCGCGTTGTTGAACCCATGATCACGCTGGCCAAAGAGCCAACGCTGGCCAACAAACGCCTCGCATTCGACCGCCTGCGCGACCGCGACATGGTCGTCAAGCTGTTTGCAGAACTCGGCCCACGCTACAAGGCACGTCCTGGCGGCTACACCCGCATTTTGAAAATGGGCTTCCGTGTTGGCGACAACGCTCCCATGGCACTCGTCGAGCTGGTAGACCGGCCGGATGTGGATGCTGATACCACTACAGCTGACACGGCCAAGGCAGAGTAAGCTAGAATGACAACTTATCGCGCGGTGGAGCAGCCTGGTAGCTCGTTGGGCTCATAACCCAAAGGTCGTAAGTTCAAATCTTGCCCGCGCAACCAATAACCTAGCTAACCAAGCTAGTAGCAAACGCCCACTTCATGTGGGCGTTTTGTTGTCTAACCCAAATTTGGCCCATCCATGGCCCACTCGCTCGCCCGCAAGTGCTGGCGCGACTACAAAGGGCCACGCGGCCAGCGCGCCAAGCGTAGCCAGCAGCTCGCGGCGCTTGGGCGCATTTTGGATGTTGCTTGGTTTGGACATGTTTTGATTCACCATGGCAGCCTATTCGCGCTCCATTAACAGATAAGTGTTATATGCGTTCATGCGGTTAGCTGCACGGAAAAGCGGCAGCTGTTCAAAACGTGACCAGTCTGTGGCCTTGTAGGCCTCGTCGAAAGGCTCAAGATTGCGCGAAGCTTTGCCCATACTCTCCCGCAAATATGTCAAATAGTCCCGGGTCTGCCGTAAGTCATCGCTTGCAGACGATGAAACCGGCCCATGCCCAGGCACAGTTGTTTGGATATCAAAAAGGAGCAGCGCATCCAGTGACTCAATCCATTTTTTGCTATCGGCGGTCTGACCGACGAAGGGCAGACGCCCCCGATAAACCAGATCACCGGCAAAAAGCACTTTTTCTGAAGGCATATATACGACAAGGTCTTCCGGAGTGTGCGCAGGCCCAACTGGCTTCAGGACAAAGCGGACACCACCCACAACCAAATCACGCTCACGATCAAGCCACTCGTCAGCTAAAACCAAACGGGTTTTCTCGTCTATCCATGGGAATAGCTCGTTGCGAGATGCTTCCAGGCGCAGCTGGGCAGTTTCTGAATTTAAATACTCAAGCGCGGCACGAGCTGCAATGATGTGCGCACCAGCGTCTTTAAAGGCCTGCAACCCATAAATATGATCTGCGTGGTAATGCGTGACGATCACATGCGTGACCACCTTGCCAGTCAGGCGCTTAATCTCGCGCATCAACTCGCGAGCCAGTTCAGGCGAGCCAAGCGCATCAATGACAACGACCCCAGCAGGGGTCACCACGAAACCCGCATTGGAGATAAAGTTCCGATTGGCAGCACTGCCAAGCGCCGACTCGCCCTCAACGTACCACGCAGATGCTGACACCTGGCGAGGCAGCATATGACTGCCCGCTTTCGTTTGCGTCTCATAGCCTGCGCAGGCCGTTATCGAAAATATTGCGAACGCCGCCAAATGCCAGCGCAAAAAACACCAGACTGCCATTCAGCTCTCCATTTGGAACATCTCTGGCAAGGCACCCATTGCAATACTCAGAATTGCAAGATAATATAAGCCATCTCTTACATATTGGCAAGAGGGAGATATGTTTACCTGAAGCCTTGAAAGCTTACTGGCACAATACGATGCACCCTCTCTCTACAGGCAACATGAAACCAACTCTAATGGCGCTACGAGCTAGTAAATCTGATGGCCAAGCAAAGATTGAATCCGATGAGGTTTTCGAACTGGCGGCGGAGGTTTTTCGTGTCATGTCGGCCCCGATGAGGCTAAAAATTATTAGCTGCTTGTGCTACGGTGAAAAGAACGTATCAGAACTTTTGGCCCAAGTTGACACAACCCAGCCGAATATGTCACAGCATTTAAATACGCTATATCAAGCGGGCGTGCTCGGCAAGCGACGTGATGGCGTACAGATTTTTTACCGGATTATCAATGATAGGGTGGTGACGCTTTGTAGAGCAGTGTGTACTCAAATTGCGATTGAGGCAGATCTCTAGCAGCCTGTCGGACTTAGGTCGTCGAAATCGAAAATCGGCCCAAGCGAGGATAGTTTTTGACGATTTCGCCGCCCAATATCTGGATATTGGGTAAGAAAGCGGCGAAAAATAGACCGCTGCGGTCGATTTGCAGTCGACGATTCCTAAGTCCGACAGGCTGCTAGCATTTCATCCCGAAAATCTGAATTTCTAGAAGCGCCCTTATGTTGTTTCTTCAACATGCAGAATCAGTACTGGGCTTTCGGACAGGCCCATGACTTTCTGCGCCACGCCGCCAATCCAGGCGCGGCCAATGCGGTGGTCACTGCGGCTGCCGATGACGATCAGGTCGGCCTGACACCGGGTCGCCAACGCGAGAATTTCCGTAAATGGCTTTCCAATGCGTACCTCTGCCTGCGCGCTGACCCCATGTTGGCGGGCCAGTTGCAAGGCGTCGGCGAGAAAGGCATCGACGCTCTGGCGTTGCGCGTCGCCCGAAGCGACGCAAACCACGTGCAACGGCAAGTTGCACTCTGCCGCCACGGCAGCGGCAGTGCTCACCAGCCACCGCCCTTGTGCACCAGGCGCTGCCGCTACCAGCACACGCCGGCGCCACATGCGAGCCTCCTGCGGCACGATCAAGACATGGCATGGGGCGTGCGCCACCACCTTGCTCACCATCTCGCCCACCAGCAGATTCGCCAGAAACCCCCGCTTGCCACGGCGGCGGATGATGATCAGGTCACTGGCTTGTTCTCGAGCTTCGTCCACGATCTCCTGATAGGGCTCCTCACCGCGGCGCACACGCAGATCAATCATCACGCCCGCGGCATCGGCCTGGGCTCGCAATTGAGCGATCTTCTGTGCCGCATCGCGCTCGGCACGTGCCGCAATCTGCGGTGCCAGGGCCTCATATTCCGGGTTGCTCACCAGTGGAAAAATTGCCGCCAGCGGTAGCTTGCAGCGCTGCGCCATGGCCAATGCCAGCGTTTCGGCCCCGGAATCGAATTCGGTGTGTTCGGTGGCCAGCAACAGGCGCGTAAAAAGTTCCGCCATGTTCAGTGGCCTCCCGTCAGAATGCCCGAGGCGGCCAGTACCAGCACCATCACAATCAGGGCGCAAATCCCGGCGTAAGCATAGTCACGCCGTTTCAGGTACAGGGGAATCAAGCCCAGCAAGGCCGGCACCGAGCATCCCATCAGTAGGCTGATACCGATGAGGTTGGCCAAGTCTCCTTTGTTGACCAACGCCAGCCAGCCCCAGCCCGTAGGCGTATCTGTGCGCTGCAGGTAGGTGGCCACAGGCAGGTTCCAGAGCGTGGGCAATTGCTCCAGAGGCACGTGCGGCTGGAGCAGCCCGAACAGGTAGGCCGCGAAACCCAGTACCAGCGTCACCAGGCCGACGCGCGTACCCCAATCCAGCAAATGGGCGTAGCGAGACGCGTCGGCCTGCTGCTGTTGGGCGTGGGTAGCGCTTGTGGGTTTCATCCGTCGTACGCCTTCAGACCCAAAGGCCCAAGCCCTTGAGCAAGGAGCGAATACCAGCAAACAGCAGCAGTGCGATGACCATTTTGCGAATAACCGAACCCTTGAGCAGATGGAGCAGCCGGGCACCAATACGCGCACCCAGCATCATGCCCACCACCGAGGGCACGGCGATCATCGGCAATACCGCGCCTCGGTTCAGGTACACCCAGGCAGCGGAAGAATCGACCAGCGACAACACCAGCCCCGAAGTGCCCGCCGACACTTTCAGGGGCGCTCCCATGAGCAGGTTCAGCGCGGGCACATTGGCCCAGCCCGCGCCGATGCCGAACATCCCGGCCATGACGCCGATGACTAGGAACAGCAACAGGCCCAAGGGGGTGCGATGCACCTGCCAGTCGATGGCACGGCCGGAGGCACCATCCACGAAAATTCCGTGCAGGCCCAGCGCCGAGGACAGCCTGTCGGGTTGCGCCACGTGCGGAAACTCAGAGTTTTTGGAGGCCAGCATGAGCACCACTATACCGAGCACGATCACACCCAGTGCAGTCTGGATGGTCGAGGCCGGAAGGGCCAGACCCAGCATGGCACCTGCGATGGAACTCATGCAAGCGAGCAGCGCCAACGGCAGTGCCAGGCGCAGACTGGTCAGCCCACCGCGCAGCAGCAGCGGCCCCGCTGCCAGCGCGCTGGCCAGTGCGACCAGCAAACCCGCACCGCGCACGAAGTCCAGATGAAAGGGGAAGAACCCTCCGATGATGGGTACAAACAGCGTGCCGCCGCCAATACCGGCGGGTACTGCCACGATGCCGATAAAAAAACAGGTGACAAACAAGGCCAGCGGCCAGAACCACCAGGGCAGGCTGGAGGCAGGCAGCACACTCTGGGCGGCTTGCGCCGGAACGGCCAGCAAGATAATGAGCGCTGGCAGCGCCCATGTCCGGCGCAATGCCGACATCGATATCAAGGGGGGCAGATCGCGGGTGGCAAGCACAGTCATGAGAGCGTTCGGAGGGTGTTGCCGCCGCCGGTGTTGTTTCTGCATCTACGGTGCATCGGTATGGCCTGGTTAAGAGATGGTCTGATAGTACAGGTTCTGGTGTGCTTCAAAAACGGGTAACACTTTTTCGGGTGGCTATCGGTTGAGTCATAGGCAAACCATCCAAAATTCACATTGCCCGGGAGTTTTTGGGCTCTGACCCCAAAAACTCCGATGCACCACAGCGAAATTGGTGTCTGACCCCAAAAACTCCGTGTAAACCCTTAGAAAGGTTTGCGCTGGATCATGTATATTCGTCATTAATAATATTCTTATGCAATCAATCAATGATGCGTGCATCAAGGAGTTTGTATGAAGCAAGAAGACATTCCTTTCGGCAGGGTGCAAAAAGCGCCTGAAAACTTCATCAGTCAGAACGATGTCAAAACCGTGTTTGAGCAGGCCCGGCGTGGTCGGCGCGACTTTATTCGCAACGCGTTCGCAGCGGCCCTTGCTGGCACAGCGACGACGGGTGTTCTGGCCCAAAGCAACCCGGTACCCACCGGGGGCGGTGACCCGAACATTCTGAACCTGCCCGAGCACAGCACGGGCCTGGGGCAGGGTGTGGCCACGGAGGGCTACGGCAAGCCCTCGAAGTACGAGGGCAATTTGCAGCGCCGCCAGAGTCCGGGCTTGACCCAGAGCACGCAGTCCTCGGTGTCGTTTGCGCCCTTGCAGTCGTTGTTCGGCATCGTCACGCCCAGTGGTTTGCACTTCGAGCGGCATCACCAGGGCTGGTGGGACATTGATCCTTCGAAGCACCGTTTCATGATCAACGGCATGGTCAGCAAGCCGAAGGTGTTCACCATGGACGAGATCATGCGTTTGCCATCGGTCTCCCGTTTCAATTTCATCGAGTGTGGCGCCAACACCGGCATGGAGTGGGGCAACGTGGCGGTGCCCACAGCGCAATACAGCCACGGCATGCTGTCGTGCAGCGAGTTCACCGGCGTGCCGCTGATCACCCTGCTCGAACTGGCGGGCGCCGATCTCAAGAACGGCAAGTTTGTGCTGGCCGAGGGGGCTGATGGATCGTCCCTGACCCGCACCATCCCGATGAGCATGATTACCTCGGGTGAGGTGATGGTGGCCTACGGGCAGAACGGCGAGATGCTGCGTCCCGAAAACGGTTACCCGTTGCGCCTGGTCGTGCCCGGCATACAGGGCGTGAGCTGGGTCAAATACCTGCGCCGCATCGAGGTCGGCGACAAGCCTTACGCCACCAAGGACGATGCCATCCATTACATCGACATGCTGCCCGACGGCTTGCATCGCCAGTACACCAGCCTGCAGGAGTGCAAGAGCGTGGTGACGACGCCCTCCGGTGGCCAGGTCTTGCTTGACAAGGGCTTCTACAACGTCACGGGCCTGGCCTGGTCGGGCAGGGGCAAGGTCAAGAAGGTGGACGTGTCTGTGGACGGGGGTCGTAACTGGCGCCAGGCCCGACTCGAGATGCCGGTGTTGTCAAAAGCGCTCACGCGCTTCAACATCGACTGGGTCTGGGATGGCAAGCCGGCCATCATTCAAAGCCGCGCCATGGACGATACCGGCTATGTGCAAGCTAGCTACAAGCAATTGCGGGCCGTGCGCGGCACGCGTTCGATCTATCACAACAACGCCATTCAATCGTGGCTGGTTCAGGAAAGCGGCGAAGTGAAAAATGTTCAGCTTTCGTAATTCAATCATCCTTGCCGCAGCGATGGCTGCAGTCGGCCTTGCGGCGGCGCAGGCAGGCAATGCCTATCCTGGTATCGGCCGTGCGGCTACTCCCAAGGAGGTGGCGGCATGGGATATCGATGTGCGGCCGGACTTCAAGGGGCTTCCGGCTGGAGCCGGGTCCGTTGCCAAGGGGCAGGGGGTGTGGGAGGCTAAGTGTGCCAGTTGCCACGGCGTCTTCGGTGAAGCGACCGAGGTGTTCAGCCCCCTGATCGGCGGCACCACGGCTGCGGATGTAAAGACCGGTCGGGTGGCCAGTCTGATCGACCCTAGCGGTGGCCGCACCACCATGATGAAGGTGGCGACCCTCTCGACGTTGTGGGATTACATCAACCGCGCCATGCCCTGGACAAGCCCCAAGTCGCTGAGCACCGAAGAGGTGTATGCGGTCACGGCATTCATGTTGAACCTGGCCGGCGTGGTGCCCGACAACTTCACACTCTCCGACAAGAACATTGCCGAGGTGCAAGCCCGCATGCCCAACCGCAATGGCATGACGACCCAGCATGCGATGTGGCCAGGCAATGAATTTAAAGGCAGCAAGGTGCCCGACGTTAAAAATACGGCGTGCATGAAAAACTGTGCAACCGAGCCCAAGGTGGCTTCCTTGCTGCCGGATTATGCGCGTGATGCCCATGGCAACCTGGCGGAGCAAAACCGCTTGGTGGGCGCCCAGCGTGGTGCTGATACAACCCGACTGGAAGGCAAGGCTTCCGTGTCCGGCGCTGCTATGGCTCCCGCTGCAGCCGTGACGGCGCAGGCTCCTGCCGCTGTCAAGGCTGCGGACACACCCAAGCCTGCCGCAGCGCCTGCAGGCGGGGCCGACAGCAAGGCCGCCCAGGCGCTGGCCCAGAAGAACAACTGCATGGTCTGTCATGCCATTGACAAAAAGGGGATAGGCCCCAGCTTTGCGGATATTGCCAGGAAGCACGCCGGCAAGGCGGACTACTTGGCGGGCAAGATCAAGTCGGGTAGCTCCGGGGTATGGGGCCCGATTCCGATGCCGGCCCAGTCACTGGGCGAGGCGGATGCCAAGGCCATTGCGGCCTGGCTGGCAGCCGGCGCCGAAAAATAACAAAATAACAATAATTAGGGAACTTACACCATTGACCGGCTCTCATAAACTTATTAGTCTTCACTTATTTATCAGGAGAAATCGCATGCAATCACGCAGACAAGCACTCAAGAAAACCGCCGTCGTGGCCGGCCTTTTGGCTTCCACCGGCCTGTTCCCCCAGTTCGCCCTTGCCTCCATTGTCTCCGGCAGGGCCGGTTTCGAAGCCAAGAGCATCCAGGATGCGATCAAGGCACTCGGTGCGGGCGTCCTCGTCGCAAGCAAGGACGTCACCCTTACCGCCCCGGACATCGCCGAAAACGGTGCCGTGGTTCCGCTCGGTGTCAGCACCACGCTGCCGGGTGTCAAGCGCCTGCTGATTTTGGTGGACAAAAATCCATTCCCGTTGGTCGCCCTGTTCAATGTGTCCGACAGTGTCGATCCCGCCTTCACCAGCCGCGCCAAGATGGGTCAGTCTTCCGACGTGTACGCCGTCGCCATCATGGGCGATGGCAGGGCGTTGTTTGCCAAGAAGGAAGTCAAGGTCACGCTCGGCGGCTGCGGCGGTTGATAGCCCATCCCTCAACAGACATATGACATATTTTCAATTCAGATTTAGGAGCTAAAAATGGCAGATCCGATGCGCATTCGCGCCCAAGTAGCTGGCGACAAAGCCACCGTTCGCGTCCTGATGGCGCATGAAATGGAAACCGGTCAGCGCAAAGATGCAGCCGGCAATACCATCCCGGCCTGGTTCATCCAGGAGGTCACCGTCACCCACAACGGTAAGACCGTGCTGAACGTCGAATGGGGGACCGCCGTGTCGAAGAACCCGTTCCTGCAATTCGTGGTCAAGGGCGCGAAGGTTGGCGACAAGATTGGCGTGACCTGGAAAGACAATAAGGGCGGCACCCGCAGCGACGAAGCCACGGCGTCCTGAAACGAGCGGCGTCCTGAAACGAGGTGAGCATGATGATGACAAAAACACTGTCCCTGATCGCGTTAGCCTGTCTGGCGAGCACGTCGGCCTGGGCCCAGAAAACGACGGCTCAGGCCATTGAAGAGTACCGCGCGATGGTCGCGGACGGCAATCCGGCCGATCTGTTCGAAGACAAGGGCGCAGGCCTCTGGAAGCAAAAGCGTGGCCCCAAGAACGCGTCGCTCGAACGCTGCGACCTGGGCAAGGGCCCCGGCGTGCTAAAAGGTGTTTTTGTCGAGTTGCCGCGCTATTTTGCCGATACCAAGAAGGTGCAGGACCTGGAGTCGCGCCTGCTGACCTGCATGGAGACCCTGCAAGGCTTCAACGCCGCCGAGATCGCCAAGACACCGTTTGGCAGGGGTGAGCAGAACAACATGACGGCGCTGGCCACCTTTGTTTCGGCCGAGTCCAAGGGTATGAAGTTCAACCTGCCGCAGGCCCACCAGGCAGAAAAGACCTTCTACGAGGTCGGCAAGCGGATCTTCTTCACGCGTGCGGGCGCCTACGACTTCTCATGCTCCTCTTGCCACGGGACAGCAGATACCCGTATCCGCCTACAGGAGTTGCCCATGCTGGCCAGCAACCCCGGCGACGGCGTCGGGTTCGCCGCCTGGCCGGCCTACCGTATCACCCCCGGACAGATGTGGAGCATGCAACTGCGCCTCAACGACTGCTATCGCCAGATGCGCTTTCCCTACCCCGGGTTCGCCAGCGATGCCACCGTCGCGCTCGGCGTTTACCTCGGCGTCAACAGCAAAGGGTCGGTGTCCATTGCGCCGGCCCTCAAGCGCTAAGCAAGCGGAGAAACTTCATGAAAAAACAATTCAAGATCACGCTTTCCGTGCTGGCCGCTGCGGCCCTGGTAGTCGGCTGTGCAACTGGCCCGAGCTCGGCCGATCTGGACAAGCTGACCGCCAGCATCATCAAGGCGGCCTTCCGTGACGAGGGCATCGTCAAGGCGTCCGTCCTCGATACCGATGAGACCAACCGCGCCTGTAGCGCGGCGGATGCGGCGGGCAAACCGCTGGACGAAAAGACTGCAAAAGCTCTCGAGGCAATCAACCTCAAGACCGTGAAATGGCCGGCCAGCGGCAAGTTTCTCGGTGACTGGAAGGAGGGGGAGAAAATCGCGCAAAGCGGCCGTGGTGGCACCTGGACGGACAGCGCGGCAACCCCCAACGGTGGCAACTGCTACAACTGCCACCAGATCGACAAAAAAGAAATTTCCTTTGGCACCCTCGGCCCGAGCCTGTACAACTACGGCAAGTTGCGCGGCGTGACCGACCCCAACAGCGCAGCAGCCAAGCCGATTGTGGAATACACCTGGGGCAAGATATGGAACAGCAAGGCCTACAACGCCTGCTCCAACATGCCGCGCGCCGGCCATGCGGGCATCCTGAATGAGTCCCAGATCGCACACATCATGGCGCTGCTGCTGGATCCGAAATCTCCGGTCAACCAGTAAGGGGCTTGGAAACTTCAAACATACCTGTTTCGTCATTGCGAGCGCAGCGCGGCAATCCATTCCCCGCTGGCTCGCCACCATGGATCGCCACGGCCTTGCGGCCTCGCGATGACGAGCTGATGGTATTTCTGCTATTTCCATGTCCCTACACTAGTAAGCCCGTCCGGACCCGGCACTCGTCCGGGTCTTTTTATTTTCGTTAATCAGGTAGTTGTGAGAACTTATGAATTTAACCAAGCGCGAATTTTTCGAAGTGCTGGGTGCCGGCACCATGGCCGGCATGGGCTTGGGGACTTATGCCGATGCCGATGCCGCCACGGCAGCCAATGGCCTGTACGACATCCCGAAGTTCGGCAATGTGTCCTTTCTGCACATGACCGATTGCCACGCCCAGCTCAAGCCGATTTACTTCCGCGAGCCCAGCGTCAAGATCGGAGTGGGATCAATGAAAGGCAAATTGCCCCACCTGGTGGGCGAGCATTTGCTCAAGGTGGCCAAGGTGCGCCCCGGCACGGCGCAGGCCCACGCGCTGACCTACCTCGACTTCGAAAAAGCCGCCAGGCGCTACGGCAAGGTCGGCGGCTTTGCGCACCTGGCCACGCTCGTCAAGCGCATGAAGGCCAGTCGCCCCGGCGCGCTGCTGCTCGATGGTGGCGACACCTGGCAGGGCTCGGGCACGGCGCTGTGGACCAAGGGTCAGGACATGGTGGACGTCTGCAAGCTGCTGGGCGTGGACCTCATGACCGGCCACTGGGATTTCACTCTGGGTATGGAGCGGGTGAAGGAAATCATCGAAAAAGACTTTGCCGGCAAGATCGAATTCATCGCGCAGAACATCAAGACCACGGACTTTGGCGACCCGGTGTTCAAGCCCTACGTGCTGCGCGAGATCAACGGCGTGCCCTGCGCCATCATCGGCCAGGCTTTTCCGTACACGCCGATTGCCAACCCGCGCTACATGGTTGCCGATTGGTCCTTTGGCATTCAGGAAGAGAGCATGCAGAAGATGGTCGACGAGGCACGCGCCAAGGGCGCGCAGGTCGTCGTCCTTCTGAGCCACAACGGCATGGATGTGGACCTGAAGATGGCCAGCCGCGTGACGGGCATCGACGCCATCATGGGCGGTCACACGCACGACAGCATGCCCGTGGCCAGCGTCATCAGCAACAAGAGCGGCAAGACCCTGGTCACCAACGCCGGCTCGAATGGTAAGTTCCTGGCTGTCCTTGACTTTGAAGTCAAGGACAAGAAGGTTGCCGACTTTCGCTATAAGTTGCTACCCATCTTCGCCAATATGTTGCCGGCAGACAAAGAGATGGATGCCCTCATCACCAAGATCCGCGGACCCTATGAAGCCAAGCTGGCTGAAAAGCTGGCTGTGACCGAGGGCACGCTGTACCGCCTCGGAAATTTCAATGGAACGGGCGACCAGCTCATTCTTGACGCGCTGATGGATGTACAGGGCGCCGAAATCGCGTTCTCGCCTGGCTTCCGCTGGGGTACGTCGCTGCTGTCGGGCCAGGCCATCACGCGCGAATGGCTGATGGACATGACGGCCACCACCTACTCCTACGCCACGGTGAGCGAAATGACCGGCGAAACCATCAAGACCGTTCTTGAAGACGTGGCCGACAACCTGTTTAACCCCGACCCCTACTACCAGCAGGGTGGCGACATGGTGCGCGTCGGCGGACTGCAATACAGTTGCGCCCCTTTGGCAGCTATGGGCAAGCGCATTGACAACCTGCGCTTGAACGGCAGGCCGATTGAAGCGAGCAAGAAATACCGGGTTGCCAGCTGGGCTCCTGTCGCCGAAGAAGCTAGAGCCCAGGGTAACAAGCAGGTCTGGGATGTCGTTGAGGAATGGCTCAAAGCTCGAGGCGGCAAGGTTACGCCAAGAAAGCTTAACAACCCTGAGTTGAAAGGTGTGTTGCCCAACCCGGGATACGCTTCTGCCTAACCCGGTTTTGAACCACGCCCCTTTCGAGCTGATCATGTTCGACCTGGACGGCACGCTGATCGAGACCGCCCCCGAGATTGCCGACGCCGTCAACGACACGCTGCGTCGCTTCGACTTGCCCGAGGTGACGCAGCAGCAGGTAAACGACTGGATCGGCCACGGCACCCGCGAGCTGCTGATTCAGGCCCTGGCCCATGCAAGCCGGACCGAGGTAGCCGTGATGCGGGCCAGCGACTGCCTGGCGCTGATCGCTACCGAGTTTGACCGGCACTACCAGAACCGGTGTGGCACCCGCAGCCAGCTCTACCCTCAAGTGCGCGAGGTGCTCACGGCCCTGCGCGAGCGCGGGGTGAAGCTGGCGGTGGTCACCAACAAAGAGGGCCGCTACACCACCACGGTGCTGGATGCCCACCAGTTGATGCCACTCTTTGATCGGGTGGTCAGCGGTGACACCCTGCCCACCAAAAAGCCTGACCCGGCGGGCATCCACAGCTGTCTGGTGCAGTTTGGCGTGCAGAGCCACCGGGCGCTGTTCGTGGGCGATTCGAGCATCGACGTGGCCACCGCGCGCAACGCGGGTGTGGTGGTCTGGGCGCTGCCGTATGGCTACAACATGGGCCAGCCGATCGAGGCCTGCAACCCGGATCGGGTGATTACCGACTGCTCTGCGCTATTGAATTGATCAAATCAAAGGGGTCAGGCTCGAATTACTAAAAAAGGAATCAGAACGTCTGCGCCCACCACAAACGCAGGCGCATGCCGATTTCACTGGTGTAGCCGACCTCGGCAAAGCGGATCTGCCCTTGCGCGTCCAGCACCACCAGTGCGGGTACCGAGGTCAGGCCGTAACTTTTGGCAATACGGCCATCGGTGTCAATGGCCGTGTGCCAGGCCAGCTCGCGCTGGTTCATCACACCCTGCACGCGCGCCGCGTCACCCGACTGCATCGCCACGCTGAGCACCGGCCAGTCGCGGCTGATGCGGCTCACGCTGTGTTCTTCAGTGCGGCAGATCGGGCACCAGTCGGCCCAGAAGTGCAGGGCGACGGCCTGGCCGGGGTGAGCGGCGCGCCACTGCTGCAGGGTCACGGCCCCGCCGCTCGAAAGCGTGGTTGTGAAGTCAGGCGCGGGCCCATCCGGCACGTTGCGCGTGTGCCAGAGCTGCACCGCCACCATGACCGCCACCACCAGCGCCAGCGTGCCGAGGTGGCTTTTCCACTGGCTGCGCCAATGGTTCACAAAACGCTGGCCGATGCGGGTTTGAAGCGGGTTTTCCATGCCTCTGAGTATCCCCGCACATGGCTACATTGGTTGCCCCAAGGAGAATTACTAAATCGACAAATGGGTGCGACAGCGTTACGATGCTACGCATGGAAACAGAGGGTCCCTAGGGCAGCATGAGAACAGCGAAGTTTCAAGGAACCGCCGGATACGTGAGCCGTATGTCCGGTGGTGTGGGAGGGAGGGGCCGCGAGGCTTCTTCCTATCCCGATTAGATGGCTACCGACATGCGCACGGGGTTTCCGGCGTTGATCTGCGACGTAATGAACCGCGTCGCAGGCATTGACTTCTGGAAGGTGGTGACCGTTCTGGTCGCATTGTTTGCGGTGTGGATAGCGTTCCGGCAATACCAAGTCGCACGGAACAAGCTTAAGCTCGATCTATTCGAGAAACGCTTCTCGGTGTTTGCAGGTACCCGCAAATTTCTTTCCATTCTTCTCCAAAAGGGCGATGTGACGCTCGATGACCTGTTTTCCTATCGTGCGTCTATTGCAGAGGCGGATTTCCTTTTCGGCACCGACCTTGTGCAATATCTTTTGGAAATTGATCGGCGCGCTCTCGGAGTGCATACGACCATCGAAACGATGAAGCCGCTTCCCGTAAGCGATGAGCGGTCTCGCCTTGCCCAACGATGGTCTGATGAAATTGGGTGGCTAACGGATCAACTACCCGAGTTGAAGAAGCACTTCGGGCCTTACATGTCCTTTCGAAAGTGGAAATAGTCATCTAATTCTCGTTGCAGCACCGAGTTCAACCAACATATGAATCGCACACACGAGAACACCGAGCGCCCTGTTATTCAGTTTGGGAGGGAACTCGATCTTTTACTTGCCGAACTTAGCACTAAGGGATTCATCGCTTCGCTGCTTGTTGCAGTTGTGGCTGTCATACTCATATTCCAAGAAGGGATCTCTACACGCCCAGCATTTCTGTTGGGGGGCGCACTCCTTTCACCAATCGCGCTTTTCGGCTACGTCTGTTTGATGATTCGTAAAGCTGACACGGGTGGCCCAAAACCCGGCATTGGACCGATGCTTGTTGCAGCAGGTGGCTTTGCACCTTACGCTTTTGGCTGCTACTTAGTGTTCTACGAAGGTTTGTGGGGTATCGTGCGTCTTTTTGATGCCTTCACGTTTGGCTCTCTTCTGGCTAAAGCTTTCTATTTGGTCGCTGGCTACGCCATCGTCGTCGCGATATACCGGGTTAGTGAATTCGGCAGGGCACTTGACGAAGGCCGCATCGCAGTAAAGAAAAATGTTGCAATCCACCCAGTCAACGCGGACGCCGTGCAAACGGGCGTGCGGAAATTCATCGCGCGCATCATCTGTCAATTCCGGCGCAGTTTTTTTGCTAAGTCCTACAGGCTCCTAGGCAATGCGATGAAATTTGTAACGGTCCGCACCAAAATGGGTGGGGCACAAAGTGTATTGCAGATCAGGCTAAAACAGTTTCCCGTAGATTCCCCTCAAGTGGGCGAGATTCTGGCGGAACTGACTACGGGAGCCTGGAACTTAGATCAGGTCTCGGGCTTCTTTGAAGAGTTGGGATTCACCTACGAAGACTTCACCCTGATGTATCGAGAAATTATCCGTGCAGTACCTCTCATGATTGGACACAACTACTTAGCCACATTGATGATGGTGGATCGGCTCTCCGAGAATGTTCGGTTCTTTAGGGCAGCAGCGGACACCGTGGCGACGATCACGGGGGCAGGAGGCTCTAAGAGCGAAGCCCTGGCCAACTACATCGCGTTCTGCCTCAAGGATGCTGGAACCCAAGTCGGAGCAAATGAGTAGTTGCCGAAAGGCGAATAAAGTTGCCTAACTTTAGGTGCAGCGGACGCGCAAGAAGCGCGCGCCGCTGACCAAGACGTGTGTGCCGTGCATGGCACGAATCCAGCCGGGTGAAAGTCCCGGTACCAGGTATTCGCAGAGCCGAAGCTTAGCCAAAGGGCAAGTGCGTCGCCGCGAGGCGGGATGCGGACGGTTTTCCTGGTTGATGCCTTGTGGGCACTTCTAGAAATTCAAATTTTCGGGATGAAGTGCAAGGCGGACGGAACGCAGCAACCGGAGCGTACTTGGGTACGTGAGGATTGCGAGTACCGCCCAACGACGCAATTCGCCCGAAAAATGAATTTATAGAAGTGCCCCGAAAAAGTCTAGAGCAGCGGGCATCATAGCGAGTCGTGCATATGGGGATCCTCTGCATAACTCCCTGCGGTCTGTGATCGCGCGGGCTCGGGCAGTCCACTGCGTTGTTTTCCTTGCCAATAGCCGTGCTATTGGCTGCAAAAAGACGTCTTGCGGCCCTTCCCGATCCGCACGCCACAGCCTCGCCAGAGTTATGCAGAGGATCCCTAGCATTGCGGGCGACAATGTGCGCTGTGTTAGGCATCCTACTCGTCACCTTCCCGTTTTTTGCGCTCGTACTCTGCGGCTACATCGCCGCGCGCCGTGCGTTTTTGCCGCAGGCTGCGATTCCGGGGCTCAATACCTTTGTGCTGTACTTCGCGCTGCCGTGCATGTTGTACCGCTTGGGTGCCAGTACGCCGATAGCGCAGTTGCTCGACGGCAGCCTGATGGCTGTTTATGCCTTGTGTGCGCTCATCATGGTGGGCTTCACGATTGTCGTCACGCGCAACCGGCGCATAGGCTGGAACGACGCGTCTTTCGGTGCGCTGGTGGCGGCGTTTCCCAATACCGGCTTCATGGGCGTGCCGCTGCTGGTCGCGTTGCTGGGCCCGCAGGCGGCGGGCCCAGCGATGCTGTCGATTGCGGTGGACACGCTGCTCACATCGTCGCTGTGCATCGCCTTGTCGCGGCTGGACAGTGCCGACGAACACGGCGTGGCGCGGGCAGCGCGCATGGCGCTGCGGGGCGTGCTGGTCAACCCGCTGCCGTGGGCGATTGTGCTGGGCGGGTTGTCGTCGGCGTTTGCTATCTCGTTGCCCAGGCCCATCATGGAGACGGTGGGTTTGCTGGCTGATGCGGCCTCGCCCGTGGCGCTGTTCACGATGGGTGCCATTTTGGCGCGCTCGCAAATGAACGCTACCGATAGGACACCGCTGGGCGACTATTTGCCTGTGACATTCATCAAGCTGGTGATTCACCCCTTGCTGCTGGGCTTGCTGGGCCTTGCGGCGATAGCCATCGGCTTGCCGCTGGATCGCTTTGCATTGACGGTTGTGGTGCTGGTGGCCGCGCTGCCAAGCGCCAGCAATGTGGCGATTCTGGCAGAGCGGTTTGGGGCAGACAACGGACGTATTGCGCGGATTATTTTGTTGTCTACAGTGCTGGCGTTTTTCAGTTTTTCGGCTGCTGTGGCGGTTTTGATGCCTTGAGGGCATTGCCGAAAAAATGAACCCTGCGTTTATCCGAGAGATCCAGTCAACACCGGCATCGCCGCGCCTTCCAATGTCTTCAAAAGGAATCTGCCATGAACGCTAATACCTTGCGCATTTGGGGCCGCATGAGCTCCATCAACGTGAAAAAAGTAGTCTGGACTGCGCAAGAGCTAGGCCTTGATTTTCAGCGCCTAGAAGCAGGCGGAGCATTTGGCATTGTCAAAACGCCAGAGTACATACGCCTTAATCCTAATTCGACGGTGCCGGTGATGGAAGATGACGGCTTTGTCCTGTGGGAGTCCAACGTCATCGTGCGCTACCTGTGCGCAAAACACTCTAGCGGCAACTTCTATCCGACAGACCTGCGCGAACGCTTTGATGCCGAGCGCTGGATGGAATGGCAGCAGACCACACTCAACCCGGCCAGTCGCCTTGGCTTCTGGAACCTGATCCGCACACCCGAGCCGGAGCGAAACGTGTTGGTGATGGCCGAGTCAAACGCAGCGGTTGAGAAACTCATGGCGATACTGGACGCGCACTTGGCGCAGCGCAGATTCATGCTTGGCGAGCGCTTTTCGATGGCCGACATTCCGCTGGGTTGCGAAGTACATCGCTGGTTTGGCTTGCCGCAAGCGCGCCAGAGCCGTCCCCACATCGAACGCTGGTACGCCAGCCTGTGCGCCCGGCAAACCAGCAAGGGCGTGCTGGACTTGGCACTGACATGAAGCAACGCGCCTTCAAACAAATTGATGTCTTCACCGGCACGCCCTATTTCGGCAACCCGCTGGCCGTGGTGCTCGATGGCACGGGGCTTGACGATGCGGCCATGCAGCGCTTTGCGCACTGGACTAACTTGTCAGAGACCACGTTTTTACTGCCCCCACTTGACGCAGCTGCCGACTACCAAGTGCGCATCTTCACGCCCGACAGTGAGCTGCCTTTTGCCGGCCATCCCACGCTGGGCAGTTGCCACGCTTGGCTGCAAGCCGGTGGCAAGCCCAAACTTGATGACTTCATCGTCCAGCAATGCAAACAGGGCCTGGTCAAAATTCGCCGCGAACCTGGCAGTACAGGGGCTGCCGATCGGCTGGCCTTTGCCGCACCGCCGCTTTTGCGCTCTGCACCCAGCCCGGTGCTGCTGGCACAGGTGGCCGCAGCGCTGGGTTTGAAAGAACGGGCCCCCACGCTCGGCACTGGCGTGTCCTCCCTGCCCCCCGAGGGGGCTATTTTTCCTAGGGGCGGCCCGTCGGAAAATTCGGCCCCCACGCTCGGCACTGGCGTGTCCTCCCTGCCCCCCGAGGGGGCTATTTTTCCTAGGGGCGGCCCGTTGGAAAAATATCCGCAAATCATGGCCGCGCAGATGCTGGACAACGGCCCGGCGTGGCTGGGCTTGCTGCTGGACGACCCCGACACCGTGCTGCGGCTGGTACCCAACCATCTGGAGCTGGACCGGCTCAAGATCAAGGTTGGTGTGGCGGCGCTCTACCCAAACACTGAAGCACCTGCACTGATAGGGCGCGCCAACCGCGAAGCAAAAGCATTTGGTAAAACGTCCGCGGCCCAGGCTGCGGCCAGCCCCGATATGGAGGTGCGCGCTTTTGCGGCAGCCATAGGCATCAATGAAGACCCGGTCACCGGCAGCTTCAATGCCAGCCTGGCGCAATGGCTGATGGCCGAAGGCCTTGCGCCCGAGCGCTACCTGGCCTCGCAAGGCGTTTGTCTGGGCCGTGCCGGGCAGGTCTACCTGGAGCGCGACAGCACGGGGCAGGTCTGGGTTGGTGGTGAGTCGGTGACCTGCATTGACGGCCATGTGACCCTTTGACTCCAGCGGCACCCGAGTTGCACACCAGTCGCAAAAGAGACGGCTGGCCCGCGCACTTCCGAGCACAATTCACCCATGGGAACCCTCTACCTTGTACGCCACGGCCAGGCTTCGTTTGGCGCTGATGACTATGACGTGCTCAGTGATCTGGGCTACCGTCAGGCGCTGCGGCTGGGTGAGTATTTCAAATACAAGGGCATCCGCTTTGACGCGGCATTCACTGGCACATTGCAGAGGCAGGTCAAAACCTTCGAGGGGATTTGTGCCGGTGCCGGCCTGCCGCTACAAGCAACGCAGTTTGCGGGCCTTAACGAATACGACAGCGAAGCCGTGATTGCCGCCATTCACCCGCACAAGCTTGAAAAGGCCACCACGCCCGAGATGTACCGCCACCACTTTCGCCTGCTGAAAGACGGGCTCAAGCAGTGGATGGACGCTGTGGTTAGCCCGCGGGGAATGCCCGAGTACACGGACTTTGTAGCGGGCGTGACCGATGCACTGGATCACATTCGCAAGACCTATGAAGGCAATGTGCTGCTGGTCTCCAGCGGCGGGCCGATAGCCACCGCCGTCGGCCATGTGCTGGGTTGCAGCTCTGAAACCACGATTGAGCTGAACCTGCGCATACGCAACTGTTCGGTCACCGAGTTCGCTTTCACCCCCAAGCGCCACATGCTGGTGACCTACAACACGCTGCCGCACTTAGATGCGCCCGAACATGCGACGTGGATTACTTATTCATAAAAGTAAGATGCTATTAAATCAGTAGCTGGTCATGCCTGTATTTATTGGATTTCCGCCATTTTTTCCCCTAAAAATGACCTTCACAGCCGTTTTTAGAAGGTCAATTGGAGTCTGACCCCGATTGTTCACAGAAAGAATGTTGCACTAGCTGGCACCGCGGCGATAGTGTGATAGTGTGCAACCCTCAATCGGTGAAGAGCAATTTCAAAATTATTTGGAGACTAGTGATGCATCGTTCATTCTTGTTCCGTCTGCTGGGTTTGCTGACGGTCGCCCTTTCATTCGCCTCGGCGCAGGCGCAGGACAATCCGGCAAAGAACTTTCCGGACAAGCCGATCCGCGTGATTGTCGCCTTTGCGGCCGGAGGCGCAAACGACCTGGTGGCGCGGGTGCTGGGTCAAAAACTCACTGAATCGCTGGGTCAGGCGGTGGTGGTGGAAAACAAGCCGGGGGCATCGGGCGCGATTGCCGCGATGTACGCGGCCAAGGCGAAGCCCGACGGCTACACACTGTTCTTCGCGTCCAGTGGGACGCTTATCATCACTCCGGCGATGTCCACGAAACTGGCGTATTCATCGAGCGATTACGTTCCCATCTCGATGGTGGCAACCTTTCCGTTGTTCATTGTGGTCAATCCATCGCAGCCATTTCAGTCGATCAAGGATCTGGTGGAGTACCTGAAGGCGAATCCGAAGAAGGCGAATTTTGCCGGTGCGGGCGGCTCTCACCAGATCGCTTTCGAACTGTTCAAGAGCCAAACCGGAACCGCTGTCGAATACATCCCCTACAAGGGAACCAATCAGTCGGTCGCCGCAGTCATGGCGGGCGATGTGTTGATGAGCATGGCGGATGCGGCCGGAGTCGCGGGTCAGCTCAAAGGCGGCCAGGTACGCGGGCTCGCCGTGACGTCGCGCGAGCGGGCGGTGACCTTTCCCAGTATTCCGACAGTCGCTGAAGCAGGTTATCCAGGACTGCAAATGGGCAGCTGGATGGGATTGCTGGCGCCGGCCGACACGCCGATGCCGATCGTGAGAAAGCTGCAGGCGGAAGTGAACCGGATCGTCAAGACCGCTGACTTCAAGCAGCGGATGAACGCGCTCGAACTCACGCCCGAGGGAAGTACTTCCGAAGAGTTCGGCCAGTTCATGACCTCGGAACTCGTACGCATTCGCGCCGTGGTCAAGGCTGCCAACATCCAGCCCACCGACTGAGGCTGGACCGGACGAGGGATTGCGGTCGGCGAAGTGGCTGGCTCAGACCGCGGCGTTCTGCGCGGTCTGAGCCGCTATAGTGGTAGTGCCAGTCCCCACCCGAACTGGCGCTGCCCCATGCAAGGCCCGCCCCATCATCTGCACCAGCACACGCGTGGGCATCACCATGTCCCGCTGCACGCCAAGTCAAAGGTGCCGCAACCCAAGCCAGCGCAATACCTATCTGCCCCCTATAAAAAATCGACCCTGATCGATTTTCCGGCAGCTTCCTCAACCAATCAAATCGCCTTGATCCGCACATCCACCACCGCACAGCGCCCGCCACGAACAGCCGCCATCGCCTCCTTCAACACTGCCGGCAATGCATCCGCCTGAGTCACCGTCAGCGCCAATGCCCCACCCGCCGCCTCGGCGATCTTTGCGAAGTCGGCCGACGGACTCAGGCTCACGCAGTCGCCGAGCGTAGCGGCGCCACCATTCGGATACAGCCGCTTGAAGTTTTCCTGCGTCGCGTTCCAGCCCTGGTTATTGAAGATGATCGTCAGGAACGCTGCGTTGTAGCGCCGTGCGCTCCAGTACACCGACGACGGATTACTCAGAAAGAATGCGCCGTCGCCAGTGAAGTACACCACGTCGCGATCCGGCGCCGCGAGCTTGGTTCCCAATGCTGCGCCGCCGCCCCATCCCAGCGAACTGCCGCCGCTACCGAAGAAGGTACCGGGCTTGTTGCGCGCCAGATTATTGAAGATCGACATCGCGCTGGTGACCGACTCATTCACGAAGATCGTGTCGTCATTGACTTCCGCGCGCAGGCAGGTTGTGACCCAGCCCGGCGTGATGACATTGTCGGCCGGCGCCTTGCGCTTCTTGCTCAGGTTGGCCTGCATGTCGTCGTGCTTTTTGCTGTAGGTCGCCAGCCTCTGTGCATGCCGGTCCTGATCGATAGCCGCGGCGGTATCAAGATATTCGTTCATCTGCGCCAGCGCCACGCGCGCATCGGCCTTGTAGAAACGGTCTGACGGCATGTACCACAGCGGAATCGTGTCCTTCAATGGATCGACGTCGATGTAAAACACCCTGGCATTTTGATTGGGGACGTCTTTACTCGATGGCATCCACGGCACGTCGCAGTCGATCACCACAATCACATCGGCCGCCACGATATGCGGCTCGGCCAGGTAGCCGAGATGCAGCGGATGATCAGCCGGGAAATTCACATGGGTCGGACGCTCTTCCGCGAGCGGAATCGCCAGGCGTTCGCAGAAGCGCACCAGTTCGGCCACGCAGGCGGTATTGCGGCCGGCGAAGGAGGTCACGATTAGCGGATTTTCTGCCTTCATCAAGGCCTCGATGATTTCCGCTACGCCCTCGGGCGGCAGCGCCGCGGGTGCGATCGGACGCCATTTATGCCTCGGCAGCGGCGTCGCGTTGGCGTCGTCGGACAGCACTTCGCGTGCGCCGGTCAGGTAGACCGGCCCCTTGGGATCGCTCTCGGCGATCTGGATCGCGCGGTGCACCAGCTGCTTGACGTTCTTGCCGGTGCGGATGCTGTAATCCCATTTGACGTACTGGCGCACGATGCCGCCCTGGTCCGACACATCCTGCAGATACGTGGCCGAGCGATTCCGGCTGCCCGGCAGTTCCCCTTCAATGGTGTACGGCGTGAGGCCGGCGAACACGAATACCGGCATCCGGCCATGCAATGCGTTGCTGATGCCGCCGCCCAGATTCTGCGTGCCCACGTCAACGTGAACGAACACCGCCTGCGCCCTGCCGCTGACCTGCGCGTAACCGTGCGCGGCGGCGATGGCGGCGCCTTCATGCGGGCACAGCACGACCTTCGGCAGCGGCGTGCCGTTGTCGGCGGCCTTGGCCATGGTCTCGATGATGTCGGCGTGATCGCTGCCGAGATTGCCGAAGATGTAGGAAACGCCGGCTTCGTACAGGCCGGACATGAGTGCATCGGATGCGGTATAGCGCGCTGCTGACTTGTCCATCTTATGCTGTCCCTTTGAGGTTCGTGAGGTTCTTCTTGTTCAGATTGATGAGCAGATCGAGCTTGATGGGAGGAGCGCTTTGCATGATGGAGTCTCGTTCCTGATTATTCAGGAAGCCGGGCGACGCCAGACGACGTCGTCGGATATTTGGTCAACGCGCTGGCAGCCGACATAGGCCATGGTGCGGCGCATTTCGGCTTTGAGGATGCTCAGCGCCTTCGACGCGCCCGGCTCACCGCCGGCACCGACGCCGTACAGTGTAGCGCGGCCAGTGAGCACGCCCTTGGCACCGAGCGCGAGGCATTTAACGATATCGCTGCCGCGCCGTATGCCCGAGTCGACCAGCACGGTAGCCCGGTCACCGACCGCGGCCGCGATGCCGGGCAAGACTTCCAGCGTCGACGGCGCGCTGTCCATGCTGCGCCCGCCGTGATTCGAGACGATGATGCCGTCGACCCCCCGCGCGACTGCCTGCTGCGCATCGTCGACCCGCATGATGCCCTTGATGATCAGCTTGCCCGGCCAGATTTCGCGCAGGCGGTCAACGTCGTCCCAGCCAAGCTTGTCGGCCTGCAGCGCCGTGGCGACGCTGGCCTTGCCCGTAAATTTATGCTGATATCTTTCGGGGAAGTTGACGTGGCGCGGCATCCCGGTGGTCATCATGTAGCGCGCCAATACAGTCGCCACCCATTCGGGATGCAGCATCGCATCGATAGCGCTGCGCGCATTCAATTTATACGGCATGCTGAAGCCATTGCGCGCATCGTGTTCGCGGTTCGGCTTGTGCGGAATGTCGACGGTCCAGATCAGGGTCTCGAAGCCGGCCCGCGCCGCGCGCTTGACCAGCTCGTAGGAGAGTTCTTTTTCGCGCCACATGTAGAGCTGGAACCAGAGCTTGCCACCGGCCTGCTCGGCCACTTTTTCCATCGAGGTGTTCGAGCCGGTGGCCAGCGTGAACGGAACACCGGCCTTCGCCGCTGCGCGCGCGAGTTCAAGTTCGCCCTGATACCAGCACATGCCGGCCACGCCGGTCGGCGCAATAATCAGCGGCATGGCAGCGTCGTGACCGAACAGCGAGGTCTCGGTGCGCACGTCCGAGACGTCGATCAGAACCCGATGCAGCAGCTTGGTATTGTCCAGCGCCAGGCGGTTATTGTCGACCGCCAGCTGATCTTCCGTGCCCTTGTCGACGTACTGAAACACGCCCTTGGGCAAACGCCGCCGCGCGGCTTCGCGCAGGTCGGCAATATTAAAACAACGCTCTAGATCCGCCACGGAACTCCGATCAGGCCAATTGGTACACGTCCAGCGGCGCGTTCAGCTTCACGCCATCGGGCAGAACCCCGCGCCCGCGATAACCTTCGCGCTGGGCTTTCGGAATCGGACGGTTTTCCGGATCCGACAGCCACAGGCGCAGCAGGTGACGCTTGCGTTCCGGCTCCGGCCAGTCTTCATAGGCGCGCCGGGTATGCAGGGCGACGCAATTATTCAGGAATTGAACGTCGCCGCGCTGGAACGGAATATCGGTCAGGCTTTCTTCGCAAATCTGCCGATACACCTCGATCGCTTCGTGCTGCTGCGGCGTCAGCGGCGGCACGCCCGGCAAGCCCTGCGCCTTGTCGATCGCCGAGCCGGCGCCGATCGCGCTGAAGTAGCCTTCCGCGAATGAAAAAATCGGCTGCTTGGTCCATGGACCCTGACCCGGATAGAAGTCACCCTTGAGCGAGAGGTAGAAATCTTCGGTCAGCACCTTCACCAAATCCGGCCAGCGCTCGAGCATTAGGTTATACACCGACACCGAACTGGCGACGCAGCTCGCGCCGCCGCTCATGGAAGTCTGCAGGCACAGCAGGCCAACGTAATCGCAATTATCCGCATGGCAGCGCATCTCCGCCTTGGTCAGATAGCCGCGCGTATTCGCATCCGAATAGTCGCCGCCCAGATCCTTGACATGGCCGAGCAGATGGCCGCTCATGTTTTGCGAAATCGGCTGGCCGAGCGTGATCCCGAGTCCCATATAAGCGATGGCGACGCCTTCGCGGTCGAGCTGATCGATCGGGAAATTGCGCAGCATGACGATGCCGCGGCCATTGCGCAGTTCCTGGTGCACGTCGCGCATGACTTCGCGGAACGGACCGTTCAGCACAAAATTTTCACTGCTGACTTCAGCGGCCGTGTAGCCGTTTTGGCGCAATTGATTAGTCGCGTCGATCAGCGCGCGGGCATCGGATTCACTGATCTGGTAGCACCAGTTCTTGACGTCGCCGAGCGAATTCGGCTGCCACGCCGCGGGGTCGATTACCGGCGACATCGGCTGGGCGGGAACGCGCTTTGCGTGCTGGAAGGTCCTGAAATCGGTCATGGCGGCCTCGTAAGTTGAATCGAATTGGAAAACGTTCATTCTAAGGTCGCTGCCCCGCCCTCGCCATCGCAATTCGATGGACATTTAAACGGATTGGCTGGCCATGCGCGTGAAAAGCGATTGATAATCGTTCGTTCAATTAATTAAAAATCCGGAGACCGACTTTGAAATTCATTAGCTTAAAGCCAACATTGGCCCTGCTGAGCGTTGCGCTGTCCGCATTGGTCGTGGCCGGCAGCGCCGCCGCCCAGACGCCGGTACAAACCATGTTCGCCTACAAGGGTGCCGATCGCCAGCAAAAACTGATCGCCGCTGCACAGAAGGAAGGCGAGCTGACACTATATACGTCGATCAGCAGTACTATCGGGCCGAAGCTGATCAGCGATTTCGAAGCCAAGTATGGCGTCAAGGTCAAGATGTATCGTGCCGGTGACCGCGTGGTGCTGCAAAAGATGCTGGCCGAACGCAGCGCGAAACGTCCGGTCGCAGACATCCTCAATATCGGCACGCTCGAAATGGAAATGGCGCATCGGGAAAAACTGCTGGTGCCGATCAAGACCACGTTGCATGACGGCCTGATCAAGGGCGCGGTCGGATCCGACAACGAATACGTCGCCACTTTCGTCAATCCGTTTGTCCAGGCTTACAACACGAACAGCGTCAAAAAAGAAGATCTGCCGAAGACTTGGCAGGATCTGCTTGATCCAAAATGGAAAGGACGCTTGGCGTTCGAGGCGACCGACGAGGAATGGTTCTACGAACTCGTCATGCACATGGGCGAAGAAAAGGGCTTGAAGTATTTTCGCGACCTGATGGCGACTAACAAACCGACTGTGCGCACCGGTCATTCGCTGCTAGGGAATCTGGTCGTCAGCGGCGATGTCCCGCTCGGCCTCACCGTATACGCGCACACTGTCCTCGCCGCGAAGAAAAAAGGCGCGCCGATCGACTACATTTTGCTCGAACCGGTCATCGCCGTATCGTTCAGCATGGGACTGCTCCGCCAGGCGCCGCATCCGAATGCCGCGCTGCTGTTCTATGAGTTCATGCTGACCGACGGACAAAAGGTATTCGCCGAGAACCACTACACGCCGACACTGAAGTCCCTCGATACGCCGTTCTCGAAGGTTCCCTACCTGATCAGCAGCCCGCCGAAATTCCTGGATCAGTACGAGAAATGGGAAAAACTGTATGGCGAAATTGTGAAGCAAAAGTGATGTAAGTCGGGGGGAATGGCGCGGCTGGTTACCAAGTCCGTCCGCTTCCCCCGGCAATGAAGTTAGAAGAATTGGGGTCAGACCCCGATCAGCCTGTGCTGGGTTGCAGCCCTGAGACCACGATTGAGCTGAACCTGCGCATACGCAACTGTTCGGTCACCGAGTTCGCTTTCACCCCCAAGCGCCACATGCTGGTGACCTACAACACGCTGCCGCACTTAGATGCGCCCGAACATGCGACGTGGATTACTTATTCATAAAAACATGGTGCTATTAGACGTTCTGTAAAATCTCGCAATCGATAGAGTTCACCCCCATTGCTTGCTGTTTAAGAAAACCCCATGAAGATTTACAAGATTGCCTGTATTCCGGGCGACGGCATTGGCAAGGAAGTGGTGCCGGCTGGCCAACAGGTGCTCGAAGCACTGGCGGCCACGCAGAAAAACTTCGGTTTTGCATTCACTTCATTTGGCTGGGGCGGGGACTGGTTCCGCGAGCACGGCGTGATGATGCCCGACGACGGCCTGGACGCGCTGCGCGACAAGGATGCCATCCTGTTCGGCTCGGCTGGCGACCCGCACATTCCCGACCACATCACGCTGTGGGGCCTGCGCCTGAAGATCTGCCAGGGATTCGATCAGTACGGCCGACGCGCATCCTGCCTGGCATCGATGCGCCCCTGAAGCGCTGCAAGCCGGCTGACCTGGACTGGGTGATCGTGCGCGAGAACTCCGAGGGTGAGTACGCCGGCGTCGGTGGGCGCGTGCATCAGGGGCATCCGATCGAAGTCGCGACCGATCTGTCGGTGATGACGCGCGTCGGTGTCGAGCGCATCATGCGTTACGCCTTCAAGCTTGCGCAGTCGCGTCCGCGCAAGCTGCTGACCGTCGTCACCAAGTCCAACGCCCAGCGTCACGCGATGGTGATGTGGGACGAAATCGCATTGCAGATCAGCAAGGAATTCCCTGATGTCACCTGGGACAAGGAACTGGTCGATGCCTGCACCGCACGCATGGTGAACCGCCCGGCCTCGCTCGACACCCTCGTCGCGACCAACCTGCATGCCGACATCCTGAGCGACCTGGCCGCCGCGCTGGCCGGCAGCTTGGGGATTGCGCCGACCGGCAATATCGACCCCGAGCGCCGCTATCCCAGTATGTTCGAACCGATCCATGGCTCGGCTTTCGACATCATGGGCCAGGGCCTGGCCAACCCGGTCGGCACCTTCTGGAGCTGCGTCATGCTGCTCGAGCACCTCGGTGAAAACGCGGCGGCATAGCGCCTGATGCAGGCCATCGAGGCCGTCACCACCAACTCGGCCCTGCACACCCGCGACCTGGGTGACCAGGCCCGTACTGAGGAAGTTACCAATGCGGTTTGCAGTCTGCTTGCCGACAATGGCTTGCAGCAGCGCGCCGCTTGAACGCGCAAGCAGCGACCCCCCCAACCCCAAGGAGACATCACATGAAAGTCGAAATCAGAAAGTGGATCGGTATTGCGTGCCTGGCGGCCGCGCCGGTTGTGGTGGCCCAGCCATGTCCGGACAAAAATGTTCTGTACTGGCAAGCCTTCCCACCCGGTGGGGAGTCCGACCTGTCGGCGCGCCACCAGCAGGTGGTGCTGAAGAAAAAGTGCGCGGCGATTGACACCATCATCCAGTACAAGGCCGGCGCCGGTGGCGCGCTGATGTGGTCGCAGATGAACAGCTTGCCCGGCGACGGGCTCAACATCGTGGGCGTCAACCTGCCGCATATCGTGTTTCAGCCCATCGAAGGCGAAGTGCAGTACAAGACGGCCGACATCACGCCGGTGTTCTGGTTCCATTTCACCCCCGACGCGCTGGTGGTGCCCGAGGCCAGCCCGTATAAAAACTTTGCCGACTTCATCGCAGCGGCGAAGAAGACACCGGGCAAGATGAACCTCGGAGGCTCTGGCCTGAACTCGGCCAACCACGCTTCGCATGAGCGGCTCAATGCCGCCTTCGGCATCAAGAGCACCTACGTTCCCTACAAGGGGACCGGCGACATGGCGCTGGCGGTGGTGGGCAACCAGATCGACGGTGCGGTGACCTACACCGCGTTTGCCATCAACAACAAAACCAGGGTTCGCGCGCTGGCGGTGGCGATGGACAGGCGCCACCCGCTGCTGCCCGATGTGCCCACCTTCAAGGAACTCGGCGTGGACTGGGTCGATGGTGCCTACCGCGGCATTGGCGTGCCCAAGAGCACAACGCCTGAGGCCCGCAAGAAGATTTCCGACCTGTGGGCTGCGCTCAACAATGACCCCGAGATGAAGGAACTCGCGGCCAAAAGCGGCTTCGAGCTGATCAACGTGGACGTGGACCAGATGGACGCCTTCATGAAGGACAAGGTGCGCCTGTACACCGAGGGCGCGCAACGGCTGGGGCTGGGTAAAAAGTAACGCTTGCAGCCCTCCACCGGACAGCGCTGAACCCCTGTCCAGTGGCATGGCTGGCGCACTTGTTGTACGCTGGGAAGAATTGGGGTCAGACCCCAATCAGCCATGGGGTGGTTCAGACATCGACCACGATGGGAAAGCTGGCCCGCAGGCCGTCGCTGCCTGGCGTAAACGGCACGGTCAGGGCCGCCCGGTCGGCCTCGTTCAGCCTGCGCCACAGAAAGTCGCGCGGATTGCCGGGGTCATCCGCGACATACAGTTGGGTAGTCAGCAGCTCGTGCGGGCCCAGCCTGACCTTGACGTGAATATGCGGCGTGCGGCTGCCGTACGCGGCCGGACGTATGGTGCGAAAGCGGTAGCGGCCATCGGCGCCCACCGTCACGCGGCCAAAGCCCTGAAAGCGGCGGTCCGCCTTGTTGCCGTCACCGGGGTGGTGGTAGTGGCCGGCGTGGTCGCATTGCCAGATCTCCACCTGGGCGCCGGCCAGGGGCTTGCCGGCCAGGTCGCTCACGCTGCCTTCGACCCAGGCGCTTTGCCCTTGCGGATAACTCAGTGCGCCGTTGCGCAGCAAATCATGGTCACTGTCCTGGGGCAAGGCCACCGGGTAAAACGGGCCTTCGGTTTGCGCCGGTGTGGCGCGGCGGCCAGCGGCCGACTGGGCGCGCGGACCGAGCCACAGTGCGGGTGCGGCAACCAGGGCGGCTGCCATGGTGCGGCGGCAGAACAGCCCAGGGGCCGTTGGGGAGTTTGGGGAGGAAGAGGGCGGTGCAGGGTGCATCAGTGGTCTCCGTTGGTTTTCATCAGAGGTGGTTTTGCGCGGTTAAGTTCCACGGATCGGCGCCATTGGAGTCTGACCCCGATTGTTCACTGCGGTTTCCAGGTTCAAACCTCCGTAGGCTGGAAAACACGGATACGTTTGGCAATCGCCTCCCGCTGCTCACGCGCGATGACCCGCATGTCGTATTCCGACTGGAGATTGAGCCAGAAACGTGGCTCCATGCCGAAGTAAAGCCCCAAGCGCAATGCCGTGTCTGCGGTAATGGGTCGTTCACCGTGAACAACCTCGCTGATACGGCTGGGTGACACGTCAATGTCGGCAGATAGCTTGCGCGCAGTGATCCCCATGGGTTTCATGAAGTCTTCCAGCAAAATTTCGCCAGGATGAATTTCGTCAAGCAACTTCGCCATTTTCATCTCCTAGTGGTAATCCACAATTTCGACCTGGTGGGCGCCGTCGTCGCGCCACACAAAGCAAATCCGCCATTGGTCATTGATGCGGATGCTGTGTTGATTCTTCCGGTCACCCTTTAGCGCCTCGAGCTGATTGCCCGGGGGTATTCGCAGGCTGGTCAACTCCGTTGCGGCATGAAGCTGCAGCAGTTTGCGGCGTGCCACTCGCTCGATGTTCCTGAACCTCGGAACAGCCCGGCTATTGAAAAGCCGCTCAGTCTCGGCGCAAAGAAACGAACGGATCATGCGCCATGATATTCCGTATCACGGAAACTGTAAAGCGATATACCATGGCGACAAGAAGAATTGGGGTCAGACCCCAATTAGCCGAATTCGCTACAAATAGCATAGCTGCTCGCGCCCGTATTGATTGGGCTGTAGCCACTTTTAGGCCTCAAAAAGAGCCTTTCAACTCGCTTTTCAGAGCAACAAAGGCAAATCAGCTTTTTTGAGCGTGCGCAGCAGGTAGTCGTATTCGCCCGACACCAGCCAGGCCTCTATCACCTCGGGTGGCCCGCATGGTCTATGTGTTTTGGCTTAACGCGCAGTTGAATCGCGCAGCGTATCAGGCGGCAACTCGTCCATCTCAGTGAACAATTGCGCCAAGCTGCGCCCTGCGGCATCGAGCAGGGCGCGCCCTTTTTCAGCCGTAGCCGCTGCCGCATTACCCGCTGCGCCATGCGGGTTGTAGTCCTGCATTTGCCAGCCCAGCTTGGCACTGCGGCCATCACCGAGGATGCTGAATTTTTGCGCCCGGTCTTGCGAGGTGGAGTGAAAATTTTGTGCCTTCGCCATGTCGACCTGCTCAGGCTTGAGGGCCAGCATCATCGAGGTTTCAATCTCTCCCGCATGAATGCCGAAGCGGTGCTCGTCGGCACTGAACAGATCGCCCACAGAACCGCCCTTGCCGTCTGCCAGCGGCAGGTTGAACCAGTTCACGCTGTAGACCAACATGCTAAGGCGTGCCCGCAGGTCACGCGCCACCACATCGAGCAAACCGACCTGGCCACCGTGTGAATTAAGCAGCACCAGTTTTTTGATACCCGTGGTCGCGACCGATTCGGCAATCTCTGTCCAGAGGCGTATGACGGTTTCTGCCTTGAGTGTCAGCGTGCCGGCAAAGCGGGTGTGTTCAGGGCTCAGGCCGATGGACTGGGTTGGCAAAAACAGCACCGGTAAATCTGCTGGAAGATGGGGCAGGCTGGCGGCGATCACGCCATCGACCAGCGTGGCATCGACATTGAGCGGCAGGTGCGGGCCGTGCTGCTCAATCGCCGCAACGGGCAGCACCGCGATGCTGCGCTCTAAGTCGAGCTTGGCGAAGTCAGGGCTTTTGAGGGCAGCCCAAAAACGATTTGAAGGTGGTGTGCTTGTAGAGCTTGTCATGGTGTTTTTACCTGATTTATGCGAAGGCTGCGGCCTTCTCGGCATGATCCTATTATCGGAGTTCGGGTTTTTGGGGTCAGACACCAATTTCGCTGCAGTGCAAGCACTGCACCCTACGGGCGAGCCAAAGGCTAGTCGCATTTGGGCTCTGACCCCAAAAACCCCCACACGGAACTAATACCATCGCCGCCTGCTCAGATTACTCAATCATGAATCTCAAACGCTTTTTATCCACGTCGCTGTTTGCTACGCTTTTAATAGCTGGTTGCGCTCTGTTTAATGGGGCTACAGCTCAAACTATCAGCTTTGATCGGTTCAAAAAAGGTGCTGGAGCGGCCAGCAGCGTCGTCACCACCGATCAGGTGCGGGCTGAATTGTTGGCCTGGGCACCTGATGGCATTGAGCCTGGCAAGCAGGTCTGGCTGGGTTTGCGGCTTGACCACCAGAGCGAGTGGCACACCTACTGGAAAAACTCGGGTGATTCCGGCTTGCCGACGGTGCTGGAGTGGCAATTGCCAGCAGGCATCACGGCGGGTGACATCGCCTGGCCCACGCCGAAGAAAATCCCGCTTGGCACGCTGCTCAACTATGGCTATGAAAACACCATTCTTTTGCCCGTGCCGGTTACGGTGACGCCCAACTTCACGGCCTCGCAACTCAACGTCAAACTGAAAGCCGCCTGGCTGATCTGCCGCAAGGAATGCATTCCGCAAGAAGGCGAGTTTGCCTTGAGCATGCCGGTCAAAAGCTCGACCGGCATGAACGGCAAATTATTTCAGGCCACATTTGATGCCACACCCAAGCCCCTGCCTGTGGGCAGCAGCCAGATTGACGTTGCAGCCCTATTTGCAAACAGCATCAAGGTCAGTTTGAGCGGCCTGCCCGCTGCACTACAGGGCAAAACGCTGGCGCTATTTCCTGAAACCGGCAGCGTGATTGAACACGCTAGCGCGTGGCAGCAGGCCTGGCAGGGCAGTGTCTGGACAGCACAACTGCCCTTGTCAAGCCAACGCACCGAAAGCCCTGCCGTCATGCCTCTGGTGGTTGCGGTTGAAAATGTTGCTTACCGGATTGAAGCACCGGTCAAAGGCGAGTGGCCCAAGGTGGCCGCGCTCAAGGCCAATGCTGCTGCGGGTGCTGCGCCGATACAGAGCAATGCGCCACCCAACACACCACCATTTGGCCTGCTGGCCGCGCTGCTCGGGGCTTTTATCGGCGGTCTGATTTTGAACCTGATGCCTTGCGTGTTTCCGGTACTCGCCATCAAGGTGGTCGG
>JBCKNM010000006.1:0-62178 GCA_038902775.1 Polaromonas sp. | reverse complement strand
TGCACGGTGTATTCACCGTAGTGGAAGATGCTGGCAGCCAGCACCGCATCAGCGCCACCCAGCTGAATGCCGTCGGCCAGGTGCTCCAGATTGCCAACGCCACCAGAGGCGATCACCGGCACGCTGATGGCATCGCTCACCGCGCGGGTCAGCGCCAGGTCAAAGCCTGACTTGGTGCCGTCGCGGTCCATGCTGGTGAGCAAAATTTCGCCTGCACCACGGCGCGCCATCTCAGTAGCCCAAGCCACTGCATCCAGGCCGGTGTTTTTGCGGCCACCGTGGCTGTAAACGTCCCAGCCTGGGCCGCGTAATTTTGCATCGTCGGCGCTGCGGCGCTTCGCATCTATTGCCACCACGATGCATTGCGCGCCATACCGGGCCGAGGCATCTTCAATCACCTGCGGATTGGCAATTGCGGCGGAGTTAAAACTGGTTTTGTCCGCCCCGGCATTGAGCAGGCGCCGCACATCGTCCACGCAACGCACGCCGCCGCCAACTGTCAGCGGAATGAAGACCTGCGATGCCACGGCCTCGATGATGTGCAGTATCAAATCGCGGCCATCGCTGGTGGCGGTGATGTCGAGAAAAGTCAGCTCGTCAGCGCCCTGGTCGTTGTAGCGGGCCGCAATTTCAACCGGGTCACCTGCATCGCGCAGCTCTACAAAGTTAACGCCTTTGACGACACGGCCACCGGTAACGTCTAGGCAGGGAATGATGCGTTTAGCGAGCATCGGGTTAGGTTAGCGGAATTTATGGAAGCCTCTAGCCGTTCAGCTCATCGGCTCTAGCCTGCGCTTTTTCAAAATCCAGGTCGCCACTGTAAATCGAACGCCCGCAGATCACGCCTTCCACGCCCTCGTCTTCCACCGCGCACAGCGCTTCGATATCGGCCATGTTTGAGAGTCCGCCAGAGGCAATCACGGGAATGATGAGGGCCTGGGCCAGTTTGACGGTGGCTTCCATGTTGATGCCACTGAGCATGCCGTCACGCCCGATGTCGGTGTAGACGATGGCTTCAATGCCGTAGTCCTGGAATTTTTTGCCGAGGTCAATCACCTCATGGCCGGTGAGCTTGCTCCAGCCGTCGGTGGCGACCTTGCCGTCTTTGGCATCCAGGCCGACGATGATGTGGCCGCCAAATGCGGTGCAGGCATCCTGCAAAAAGCCGGGGTTTTTAACCGCTGCCGTGCCAATGATGACGTAGCGCAGGCCGGCATCGAGGTAGCGTTCAATCGTGTCGAGGTCGCGAATGCCGCCACCCAGTTGCACATCGACTTCACTGCCGACTTCAGCCAGGATTTTCCGGATCGCGACTTCGTTTTTGGGCTTGCCGGCAAACGCGCCATTCAGATCGACCAAGTGCAGGCGGCGTGCGCCTTTGTCGACCCAGCTGCGCGCCATGGCTGCGGGGTCTTCGCTGAAGACAGTGGATTGATCCATGTCGCCCTGTTTGAGGCGAACGCAGTGGCCATCTTTCAGGTCAATCGCGGGGATAAGTAGCATGTAGCGGTGAAAAAGCGAAAAGGTCAGCGGGAAATATTGGGGTTCAGGTACAAATCACGGGTTCCAATGCAGAAAATTGCGGTACAAGGTCAGACCCTGGTCAGCACTCTTTTCGGGGTGAAACTGTGTTGCAAAAATATTATCGCGTGCAATGGCTGCCGTAAAGCGTGTACCGTAGTCTGCTTCGCCCGCAGTGTGGCGCGCATCAGACGGATGGGCGTAAAAACTATGGACGAAGTAAAAATATGCGCCATCTAGCACGCCAGACCAGATCGGGTGCGCGGGTTTTGACTGGTAAACCTGATTCCAGCCCATTTGCGGCACCTTGTAGCGGCTGCCGTCGGGCTGCGTCTTGCCGGCCAGGTCAAACCTGATGACTTCGCCGGGAATTAAATCCAGCCCCCTGGTGCCGATGCCGCCGTCACCGGGCACGCCTTCTGCGCTGTGCGTCAGCAGCATCTGCATACCGACGCAAACACCAAACAGAGGCTTGTGGCTTGCGGCGTGCAGCACGGCGGGCAGCATACCGGAATCAAGCAGCTCGCGCATACAGTCGGCAATCGCGCCCTGGCCGGGCAGTATGACGCGCTCGGCGTTCATCACGTCTTCGGGTTTTGAGGTGACAATGACTTCAAAACCGCTGCCGCTTGCGACATGCCGCACGGCATTGGATACCGAGCGCAGGTTGCCCATGCCGTAATCAACCACCGCGACTGTTTTGGGTTTTGTCATCAGGTTTTGAGCGCGCCCAGGATTAAAGAGAACCCTTGGTCGAAGGAATAACGCCCACCGAACGCGGGTCAATCTCGAGTGCCATGCGCAGTGCGCGGGCAAAGGCCTTGAACACCGTTTCTGCCTGATGGTGCGCATTGTCGCCACGCAGGTTGTCGATGTGCAGCGTGACAAAGGCGTGGTTCACAAAGCCATGAAAAAATTCATAGGCGAGCTGGCTGTCAAAGGTGCCGATCATGCCGCTCTTGAAGGGCACATGCATCTCCAGCCCAGGCCGTCCCGAAAAATCAATCACCACGCGCGACAGCGCTTCGTCCAGTGGCACGTAGGCATGGCCGTAACGGCGCAAACCCTTTTTGTCACCAACCGCTTTGGCCACCGCCTGGCCCAGCGTAATGCCCACGTCTTCCACCGTGTGGTGGCCGTCGATATGCAGGTCGCCTTCGGCGTGGATGTCGAGGTCAATCAGGCCGTGCCTGGCGATTTGGTCGAGCATGTGGTCGAAGAAACCGATGCCCGTGGAAAGCTTGGATGCGCCCGTGCCATCGAGGTTGACCTTAACGGTGATTTTGGTTTCTGCGGTGTTGCGCGTCACCTCCGCAGTGCGGGCAGTCGAAGCAAGTGAAGGTGTGGTGGTCATAGTGATTCTTTAAGTGCCGCCAGCATTTGCAGGTTCTCAGCAGGGGTGCCAACCGTTAGGCGCAAACAATTGGCAAGCAATGGATGTATTTTAGAAACGTTTTTGACCAACACGCCGCGCACCCTCATCGCATCGAATACTTGCGTAGCGCGTTGGTCGTTAGCAGCGACGTTAGCCGCGAGTCGAATCAGCAGCATGTTGGCATCGCTGCGGTAAGGGGTAACGCCGGGTAATTTGCCAAGCGCTTCAAAAAGAATAGCACGTTGCGCCCGTATTTCATGGGCTTGCGCGGCAAACACGTCGGTATGTTCAAGCGCAAACAAGGCACATTCGGCATTCAGCACACTCACGTTATACGGCGGGCGCACCTTGTCGATCTCGGCAATCAGGGCCTGCGGGCCGACCATATAACCCAGGCGCACACCCGCCAGACCAAACTTGCTGAGCGTGCGCATCAGCAGCACATTGGCGTTTTGCTGCGGGTTGGCCCTGATTTCATCCAGCCAACTGCTGCTTGAGAACGGCTGGTAGGCCTCGTCCATCACCACCATGCCACCGGCTTGTGCGCAAGCAGCGATGATGTTTTTAATCACCTTGGCGCTCCACAAATTGGCCGTTGGGTTGTTGGGGTAGGCGATGTAGGTGATGGCTGGGCGGCACCTAGCGATGGCCGCGAGCATGGCGGTCTCGTCCAGCTCAAAGTCAGTGCGCAAGGGCACACCAACATACTGCAGCCCCGTCAACTGCGCGCTCATGCCGTACATCACAAAGCCGGGCTCAGGTGCCAGCACGGTCGCCCCGTGTACGTTGCAAGCCACATGCAGCAAGGCTATCAGTTCGTCAGAGCCATTGCCCAGCATCAAGGCGCAGCCTTCAGGCAACTGCACATAACTGCCAAGGGCGGCTTTCAAATCATCCAGCCGCGCGCCGGGGTAACGGTTAATCGCCACGGCACCCAGGCGCGCGCCCAAGGCGGCTTGCAGCTCGCGACTAAGCGTGTAGGGGTTCTCCATCGCATCCAGCTTGACCATGCCGGTGGCGCTTTGGACGGCGTAGGCGTGCATGGCTTGCACGTCGGGGCGAATGCGCTTGGCGATGAGGGACTGAAGGCTGTCGGTCATGGTGATGCAGGGGTGATGTTGGTGGGCTGAAAGCGTCTCCGCCGAGCACTAACGAAAGCGCATCTCCGCTGCCCGCGCATGTGCCTGCAAGCCTTCGCCGTGTGCCAGCACTGAGGCAATACGCCCCAGCGTTTGTGCGCCCTGTTCGCTGACTTCAATGATGCTGCTGCGCTTTTGAAAGTCGTACACACCCAGCGGCGAGCTGAAGCGCGCGGTGCCACTGGTTGGCAGCACATGGTTGGGGCCGGCGCAGTAGTCGCCTAAAGATTCGCTGGTGTAAGCACCGAGAAAAATCGCGCCTGCGTGTTTGAGCAGCGGCTCCCATTGGTGCGGGTCACGGCTGCTCACTTCAAGGTGCTCGGGCGCAATGCGGTTGCTGATGTCGCAGGCCTCTTCCATGCTGCGGGTGTGGATAAGCGCACCGCGACCATTGAGCGATTTGGCAATGATCTCTGCGCGCAGCATTTGCGGTAGCAGGCGATTGATCACCTCTTGCACTGCGTCGATATAAGCGGCATCAGGGCACAGCAAAATGCTTTGTGCCAGTTCATCATGCTCGGCCTGGCTGAACAAATCCATGGCCACCCAGTCGGCAGGCGTTGTGCCGTCGGCCAGCACCAGAATTTCTGACGGGCCGGCAATCATGTCTATGCCCACGGTACCGAACACGCGCCTTTTCGCGCTGGCCACATAGGCGTTGCCGGGGCCGGTGATCTTGTCGACCTTGGGTACAGTCTGCGTGCCATACGCCAGCGCTGCCACGGCCTGCGCACCGCCGATGGTAAAGGCACGAGTTACCCCGGCAACGTAAGCGGCCGCCAAAACCAGCGCGTTCTTCTCGCCCTTTGGCGTGGGTACCACCATGATGATTTCACCCACACCGGCCACATGCGCAGGGATTGCATTCATCAATACCGACGATGGGTAGGCCGCCTTGCCGCCGGGCACGTAAATACCAACGCGATCGAGCGGCGTGACTTTTTGGCCCAGCAGGGTGCCGTCTTCATCAACGTAGCTCCAGCTTTCGCCATTGGCCTTTTTTTGTGCCTCGTGATAGCTGCGCACACGTCTGGCTGCGGCTTCGAGCGCATCGCGCTGTTCGTTTGGGATGGATTCAAAAGCTGCTTTTAACTCGGCCTGCGTGAGCTCCAGTGCCGCCATGGTTTTGACATCCAGAGCGTCAAACCGTGCGGTGTATTCGAGCACGGCAGCGTCGCCGCGTGTTTGTACATCGCTCAAGATATCGGCCACGCGCTGCTCAATGGCTGCATCGGTGTCGGCTGACCAATGCAGACGCGCCTTGAATTGCGCCTCAAAAGTACTTGAAGCCGTTGAAAGACGGGCGGGAGAAGCTATTAAATTCATAGCGTAAAAATGGACTGTTTAAGTTGACTTAGGGAGGCGGACGATACCGATGTACCTTTTTCCGTCATTGCGAGCGAAGCGCGGCAATCCATGAACCCCTGGATTGCCGCGCTTCGCTCGCAATGACGAGTGGGTGGTACTTTCGCAATTGCCAACTCCCTTACTTGTTGACCGCAGCAGAGAGGGCCTCAATGATCTTGCGGATCGGTGCCTGCTTGAGCTTGAGCGCGGTCTGGTTGACGACCAGGTGCGAACTGATGTCCATGATGCGCTCAACTTCAATCAAATGGTTGGCCTTGAGCGTGCTGCCGGTGGACACCAGGTCAACAATCGCGTCGGCCAGGCCTGTAAGCGGCGCAAGCTCCATGCTGCCATAGAGCTTGATAAGGTCAACGTGTACGCCTTTGGAGGCGAAAAAATCGCGCGCAATGGCCACATACTTGGTAGCAACCGTCAGGCGCGAGCCCTGCTTCACCGCAGCGGCGTAATCAAAACCCTCACGCACCGCCACGCTGATGCGGCATTTGGCGATTTTCAGATCCAGCGGTTGATACAAACCCTGGCTGCCGGATTCAATCAGCGTGTCTTTGCCGACCACACCCAAGTCGGCACCGCCGTACTGCACATAGGTTGGCACATCGATTGCGCGCACCAGCACCACGCGGAGATCTGGCTGGTTGGTAGCAAGAATCAGCTTGCGGGATTTTTCAGGATCGTCGAGGATTTCGATGCCGACTGTTTTCAGCAGCGGCAGGATGTCGTCGAAGATGCGGCCTTTTGACAAAGCAATCGTGATCACAGGGATGCTTTCAATGAATTAGATAACGCGAAACAGCAAGCATGGGGGCTCATCTAACCCTTTCGATGTCCGCGCCAATGCCGCGCAATTTCGTTTCCATCTGGTCATAGCCCCGATCCAGATGGTAAATGCGCTCGACCAGCGTTTCACCATCGGCAACAAGGCCGGCAATCACCAGGCTGGCAGAGGCGCGTAAATCGGTTGCCATCACGGTTGCACCGGACAGTTTTTCAACGCCTTCAATCACCGCAACCTTGCCTTCAATCTGGATTTTCGCACCCAGCCGCACCATCTCGTTGACGTGCATGAAGCGGTTTTCAAAAATCGTCTCCGTCACCGTGCTGCTACCCATAGCGATGGCATTGAGCGCCATGAATTGCGCCTGCAGGTCGGTCGGAAAGCCGGGGTATTCAGTGGTGCGGATAGACTGCGCCTTCATGCGGCCACTGGCCTGCACGCGAATAAAACTATTCGCTGCGGTGATGGTGGCACCCGCCTCGCGCAGTTTGTCGATCAATGCGTCCAGGTGATCGGCACGGCCATTTTTCAAAATCACATCGCCGCCCGCTGCAGCCACAGCGCATAAAAATGTACCCGTCTCAATGCGGTCGGCCACCACCTGGTGCGTGCAGCCGTGCAGCCGCTCAACACCTTGTATACGAATGCGCCGCGTACCGTGACCTTCAATCCTGGCACCCATTTTGATGAGCATTTCGGCCAGGTCGCCGATCTCCGGCTCCTGCGCGGCGTTCTCTAAAATCGTTTCGCCCTCAGCCAAGCTGGCGGCCATCAGGAAGTTTTCTGTGCCGGTAACCGTCACCATGTCGGTGGTGATGCTGCAACCCTTGAGTCTTTTTTGGCTCTTGGGTAATTTAGCAATCATGTAGCCGTGTTCGACCACAATCTCCGCCCCCATCGCCCGCATACCCTTGATGTGCTGGTCAACCGGGCGGGAGCCAATCGCGCAGCCGCCTGGCAGCGACACCGTGGCTTCGCCAAAGCGGGCCAGCAAAGGGCCCAGCGCCAACACCGAAGCGCGCATGGTTTTAACCAGCTCATACGGCGCTTCAGGCGAGCTCAACGTGCCCGCATTGAGCGTGACCGTACCCGCCTGGTCATTGCGCTCTGCCGTTACGCCCATATTACGTATCAGCTTGAGCATGGTGCTGACATCTTGCAGGCGTGGCACGTTTTCAAGCGTGACGGTATCAGCCGTCAGCAGCGCTGCGCACAGCTCGGGCAAGGCCGCGTTTTTGGCACCTGAAATATTGACAGTGCCAGCGAGTGATTTACCGCCTTTGATAAGTAACTTGTCCATGCTTTTATCTTGGTTTTTATTCTTGGGCGTTTTTTGCCGCAATCAATGGCGGATTTTATAGCCGGTGCGCAGCATGTTGACCGCAATCGCGCTGACGATCAGCATGGCGCTGCCGACGATGCCAAGACTGAGCCAGGGCGAGACATCGCTGATACCAAAAAAGCCATACCGAAAGCCGTCAATCATGTAGAAAAACGGATTCAGGTGACTGACCTTCTGCCAGAACGGCGGCAATGAATGAATCGAATAAAACACGCCACTTAAAAACGTCATCGGCATGATGACGAAGTTCTGAAAAGCCGCCATCTGGTCAAACTTTTCAGACCACAGACCGGCAATAACGCCCAGCGCGCCCAGCATGGCAGCGCCCAGAATGGCAAAAACCAGAATCCATAGCGGGGCCACAAAAGCAGGCTGGCCAAAAAATACCGTGACAGCGAACACGCCTGCCCCGACCAGCAAACCACGCGCTACCGACGCACCAACATAGGCCAAAAACCAGTGCCAGTGCGACAGCGGCGTGAGCAGCACAAACACCAGGCTGCCCATGATCTTGCTCTGGATAAGCGACGATGAACTGTTGGCAAACGCATTTTGTAAAATGCTCATCATCACAAGGCCGGGCACCAGAAACGCCGTGTAGCTGACCTGCCCATAGACTTTGACATGGTCTTGCAGCACATGGCCGAAGATCAGCATGTACATCACGGCCGTCAGCACCGGCGCGCCCACCGTCTGAAAGCCAACCTTCCAGAAGCGCAGGACTTCTTTATAAAAAAGGGTTTGCCAGCCAATCATTTCGCAGCTCCCGCCAGGTCGAGCTGCACGGACGATTGGCTCGTTTTTCCGTTCATGACATCCAGAAACACATCTTCAAGGTCAGCCTTGCGGATCTCCACATCTTCAGCCACCAGACCGGCCTGCCGGATGGTCGCCAGGTACTGCTCGATTTCATTGGCATCATGTGCAGGGAACTGCACAATGCGCCCCGTGATACGCGCCTTGTCGGCCAGGTGCTCTGGCAGTTCGCCGTCAATCTTGAAGCGCAGCACATTGGATGACGCGGCCTTGAGCAACTCGGACGTTTGTGCCAGCGCCACCACGCGGCCCTGCTTGAGCATGGCCAGGCGACTGCACAGCGCCTCAGCTTCTTCAAGGTAATGGGTGGTCAGCAGCACGGTGCTGCCCTGCTTGTTGAGTTTGCCGATGAACTGCCACAGCGTCTGGCGCAGCTCAACGTCAACACCTGCGGTTGGCTCATCCAGCACAATAACTTGCGGTTTGTGAACCAGCGCCTGCGCCACCAACACGCGGCGCTTCATGCCGCCCGATAGCTGGCGCATGTTGGCGTTGGCCTTGTCCAGCAGGCCGAGGCTGGACAACAACTCGTCAATCCACGCATCGTTATTTTTGATGCCGAAATAACCGGACTGTATGCGCAACGCTTCACGCACGGTAAAAAACGGGTCGAACACCAGCTCTTGCGGCACCACACCGAGCTTGCGCCTGGCATTGGCGTAGTCCGTCACCACATCGCTGCCATGCACGGTAACTGTGCCGCTACTGGCGCGGGACAGGCCCGCCAGAATGCTGATGAGGGAGGTTTTGCCCGCACCGTTGGGGCCAAGCAAGCCGAAAAATTCACCCTGTCGGATGTCAAAGCTCACCGCGTCAAGCGCCTTGACCTCCGGGGCGGTTTTGTTGCTGGCGGAACGGTAGATTTTGGAAACTGATTTAAATGAAATAGCAGGCATTAGCCCACTATTTTACTAGGCGGTTTGCGGAATAAGCTCTGCAACGCCATAAAGCCCGGCCAGCTCGCGCAAGCGCGCGGGCGCCCCACTTACCGAAAACCGCTTGCCTGCCGCCAGCGCCTGGCGCCGGCACTCCAGCAAAACAGCCAGTGCAGAAGAGTCAAATTGCTGCAAAGCGCCAGCATCTACCACCACCTCATCAGACCCGGCAAACAGCTCGGGCTTCAGGCCGCGGGCGAAGCCCGCTGCTGCCGCATGGGTCAGAACCGGAGGGAGTGTCAACACGGCAGACTGCCCGCTCAGGATTTTTTCTCACCCGCGTTGGACTTGTTGCGCTGGGCCAGCGCCGAGATCAGGCCGTCCACGCCT
This sequence comes from Polaromonas sp., assembly GCA_038902775.1. Taxonomy (GTDB): domain Bacteria; phylum Pseudomonadota; class Gammaproteobacteria; order Burkholderiales; family Burkholderiaceae_C; genus Polaromonas. The sequence continues at coordinate 52,577 of JBCKNM010000006.1, read as the reverse complement.
TTGGCCGAAATTTCCTGCGCAAACTGGGTGCGGTAGGTTTCCACCAGCCACACACCCAGCACATTCAGGTTGTAAATTTTCCAGCCCGCGCCCTCGCCGGGGGATTGCTCGAGCCGGTAATCGAATTGAATAGCGTCGCCGCGACCCTTGACCTCGGTGCGCACCACCACCTCTTTGTCAGCGGGGTCGGCGCGCAGGGGCTTGACAACAATGGTCTGGTCACTGATCTGGGTCAGCGCACCGGCATAGGTGCGCACCAGCAATATCTTGAACTCTTCCTGCAAGCGCTTTTGCTGCTCGGGCGTGGCCTGTCGCCAGGCGGGCCCCACCGCCGAGGCGGTCATGCGCTGAAAATTGACATTCGGCATGATCTTGGTGTCCACCAGCGCAATGATGCGCGACAAATCGCCGCTCTGGATCGCCTTGTCGGCCTTGATGGTGGCGAGCATCTCGGTTGACAGACGCTTGATCATGGCGTCTGGCGCCTCGTTCGCCGCATGCGCTGGCAAGGCCAGCGCGCTGGCGGCGCTGACAAGCAGTACGGTAATTAATTGATTCAAAAAACGACGGTTCATGGTTTGACTTCTCCGGAGCCGGCAGGGCCGGCATTGTTAGACGTTTCAGGGAGCACGGGGGCAGGTGCCTCGGGCGGAGCCGGGCTTAGGTGTTCATCGACTTCGTCAGGCGGGTTCCCATCGTAGATGACGCTGCGCCGACGCTGCAAAAAGGCATCGCGGGTGAAGCTATAGCGGTCCAGCGCCGCTTGCTCCAGCATGGCGCTGGCCTTGAGCAAACCGGCCCGCGTGTCGATGCCTCTCACCACGATGGCGGTATTGCGGGTGGGGATGTGTGCGATATTGGCGATAAGATTGCCTTTCTGGTCCACCGGCAGGGCCAGCGTATCGCGCAAGGTCGAGGACCCCAGCAGCGGCAGCACCAGGTACGGGCCGGGTGGCATCCCCCAGTAGCCCAGGGTGTGGCCAAAGTCCATGGTGTGTTTTTCGATACCCATCTCGGTGGCCACGTCAAAAATGCCAAAAATGCCGCCCCAGCCCAGGAAGGTATTGACACCCACGCGCATCAAACTGTCGATGGCATTGCGCCCCTTGAACTGCAAGGCGTTGTTGACCGCCGACCAGACGTCTTCCAGATTGCCAAAAAAATTGCCAATACCCTGGCGCACCCGGTCCGGCAGGGCATCCCGATAGGCCTGCGCCACGGGCTTGAGGACGGCGGTATCAACGGCATCGTTGAACTTGAAGACGCCGCGATTAAACGGCTCCAGCGGATCACGCGGATTGGCATTGGGCCCGGTGGCACAACCGAACAAGGACAGACAAATCAGCAACAAACCCACCCACAGGGCAGGCCCGCGCGTGCGGTGAGCAACGCGAGGCAAGGAAAATTCTGTTGTCATTTTTTAGCCTTGCTGGCCTCCGGCGCGCTGCTGTCGGCGGCCTTGCTGAACAAGAACTGGCTGATGAGGTTTTCCAGCACCACCGCCGATTGGGTGGATGAAATCGTGTCGCCCGCCACCAGGTTCTTCTCGTCCGAGCCGGCTTCAATACCGATGTACTGATCACCGAGCAAGCCACTGGTCAGAATTTTCAGCGAGCTATCCTTGGGAAATGAGTAACGGCTCTCCATGGCCAGCGTGACACGCGCCTGGAAAGACTTGTCGTCAAACACCAGCGACTCCACGCGCCCGACCACCACACCGCCACTGCGCACCGCCCCCTTGGGTTTGAGGCCGCCGACATTGTCAAACTTGGCCGTGATCCGGTAGGTGGACTGAAAACTCAGGTTCAGCAGATTGGCGGCCTGCAACGCCAGAAACAGCAGGGCCGCGGCTCCGATCAGCACAAAAATACCCACCCACACATCATTTTTTAAGCGTTGCATTCAACACCTTTCTTAAACGGTTGGGGACAGAGCTTGCCGCTGCGTGGCTACGGTCTGTCCCGCAATATATTCAAATGGTAAACATCATGGCGGTCAGGATGAAATCCAGACCCAGAATCGTCAGGGAAGCCATCACCACCGTGCGCGTCGTGGCGCCGGCCACCCCTTCGGGTGTGGGTTGCGCCTCAAAACCCTGCAACAGGGCAATAAAAGTGACTGCAAAGCCGAAAACAACACTCTTGATCACACCGTTGCCCACATCCTTCCAGACATCGACACCGCCTTGAATCTGGCTCCAGAAAGACCCTGCATCGACCCCGAGCATGACCACGCCAACGACCCAGCCACCAATCACGCCCATTGCGCTGAACACGGCGGCCAGCAAGGGCATGACCATCACGCCCGCCCAGAAGCGTGGCGCCAAAATGCGCTGCACCGGATCGACGGCCATCATTTCCATCACGCTGATCTGCTCGCCCGCTTTCATGAGGCCGATCTCGGCCGTCAGCGACGTGCCGGCGCGACCCGCAAACAGCAGCGCCGTCACCACCGGGCCGAGTTCGCGCACCAGAGTCAGCGTGACCAACAAGCCCAGCGCATCCGAAGAGCCAAAGCGCTGCAAGGTGTAGTAGCCCTGCAGACCGAACACGAAACCGACAAACAGGCCGGACACCGCAATGATGACCAGCGAATAGTTGCCCAGGAAATGAATCTGGTCGCGCACCAGGCCAAAACGCCGAAAAGTCAACGGCAGGGAGAGGAGAAGGCGGAAGAACAGGCGCGCACCGAGACCCAGGTCAGCCAGCTTGCTGCGGGTGGCGAAGCCGACATCCGACGGCTTGTACCAGCTCATGGTGCCACTCCACGCTGCTGCGGTACAGGCTTGAGGCCGAGACCGAAATCTTCCTTGACCGTCACGCCGGGATAATGAAACTGGACCGGGCCGTCCGGCAGGGCATTGACATACTGGTACACCAGAGGGTCGGTACTTTGGCGCACCTCGTCGGGCGTTCCCTCAGTCGCAATTTTCCCGTTGGCCAAGATGATCACATGGTCAGCCACGGCGAAGGTTTGGTCAAGCTCATGCGAGACAAAAATGCTGGTCAAGCCCATGGTGTCGTTCAGGTGTCGGATCAGCCGCGCCGCCGTACCCAGCGAAATCGGATCCAGTCCGGAAAAAGGTTCGTCGTACATCACCAGCTCGGGATCCAGGGCAATCGCGCGCGCCAGCGCGATGCGCCGCGCCATGCCGCCCGACACCTCGCCGGGCATGAGGCCGCGTGCGCCACGCAGGCCAACGGCATTGAGCTTCATGAGCACAATGTCGCGAATCAGGGCCTCGGGCAGGCCGGTGTGCTCGCGCAGCGGAAATGCCACGTTCTCGTAGACGCTCAAGTCAGCAAACAGGGCGCCGAACTGGAACAGCATGCCCATGCGACGCCGCGCGGCGTATATCTGCTGCTGGTTCATTTGGGTCACATCCTGGCCATCGAACAGCAGCTCGCCGGCCTGAGCCCGGATCTGTCCGCCAATCAGTCGAAGAATGGTCGTCTTGCCCCCGCCGGAGGCCCCCATCAGCGCCGTGACCTTCCCCCGGGGCACCGACAGCGAAATGTCGTCCAAAATGACACGTTCCCCGTAACCAAAGGTCAGATGGTGCAGTTCGACAAGGGATGGGTTGGAAAATGAGGCCATAAAAAGACAGAAAACCGGCTTTCCCGGCACAGCAATGATAAGGGATTACGCGCAGTATTTCCCAATCCAGGTATGGGCCTGAAGCTGGTTTGAGTTAGAAACTTCTGCTGCTTGGCTTGACCGGGTTAAAAGTGTAAGTTTAAGGGGTCGGTTTTCTCGCTGGCCTGGGCCCGTAAATCTTCAAGCGTGATGCCCGTTTTGAATTTGACCAATCCCTTCTCATTGAGCTGCACCAAACACTCCAGCGGGGTCTTCACATTCTCGTGCCTGTAGACCTTCTTGATCTTGCCCTTGTCGCTCACGATTTCAGTGGCAAACAGGCCGGGTAGCAAGACGCCGTGATAGGTTCCGGCGGCAATCAGGTGAAGGCTGTACCCAATCCACATCAGCAGGACCAGCATCCAGATTTTCCAGACGATATTGAAGGCAGGCAACAGGCCGTTCATTCTCTCAAGCAGCTTCATATCGCTTCCCTGTACAGCCCGTGACAGTGTATTTGATCGACACCCGTTCGCCTTTCGTGACCGCAATAAAAAACCCAGCGCCATTCAGCAGGCAGCGTGCCCGGCATGACCGCGCTGGTGGTGCCATACGTGGCTTCATGCGGTTGAATTTCCTTCACCAGGCGTTTATTTGGATTTGGTGGAGACACCAAAATCTTCTTCAATCGCGACGGCCGGGTAATAAAACCGCACCGGGCCATCCGGGCGTTCATTCACATACTGGAACACCAGCGGATCGGTGCTCTTGCGTACCTCATCCACAGTGCCTTGGAACGCGACCTTTCCATTGTCCAGAATGACCACATGGTCGGCAATTTCAAGGGTTTGTTTGAGTTCATGCGACACAAAAATACTGGTCAGTCCCATGGCATCATTGAGCTGGCGAATCAGGCGCGCTGCGACACGAAGCGAAATCGGATCGAGACCGGAAAAAGGTTCGTCGTACATCACCAATTCCGGGTCCAGTGCAATCGCACGCGCTATTCCAATACGCTTGGCCATCCCTCCCGACACTTCGCTGGGCATGAGGTCACGCGCATTTCGCAGGCCCACCGCATTGAGCTTCATCAAGACAATGTCACGGATCAGTGATTCGGGCAAATCGGTATGTTCACGCAGCGGGAAGGCAACGTTCTCAAACACGCTCATGTCAGCAAACAAGGCACCGAACTGAAACAGCATGCCCATGCGACGCCTGACTGCATAGAGTTGCTTCTGATTCATGGGGGTGATATCTTGCCCGTCAAATAGCACTTGCCCCGACCACGCACGGCTCTGGCCGCCCATCAAACGCAGTGTCGTCGTCTTGCCACCGCCCTGCGGCCCTATCAGCGCAGTGATCTTGCCCCTTGGAATGCGCAGGGAAACGTCATCCAGAATGGCGCGCTCCCCGTACCCAAAGGTCAGGTGATGCAATTCAACAAGTGATGGGTTGACGGTAGGTGGCATAGATACTCAAACCGGACAGCGCCCAGCATCCAAATGATAGGGGATTCAGGGCAGGAGGTCGCCCAAGCCCTGAAAATCTTTCGATGTGCCGTATTGCGATGTTGGGTGCGATGCCATCAGCGCGAAGCGCCAATCAACAGGCAGCGTGCCCGGCATGACCGCGCTGGTGGTGGGCAGTGCTACGGCCGGTGTTTACATGCGAGGGTGTGGACGCTGAGCCGGATTGGGATATGACAAACCAATCGCCGCCCGACTACCCCGACGATCAGCGCACTACTTGGTGAATTTACTGACCTAAAAAGCGACGACTGCGCCGGGCTAGGGTTGTGCCCGCAGCCCAGCTTTGCATGTCGTTTGTGCCGGTGGGCGGAAAAACCTTGGGGATTCAGATCACCACATCAAGGAAAGCACGACTCTTGAGGACGCTTTTCGGTGTCATACTTGGCCTCATGCGGTTAAATTTCCTATCTTTAAAAATGCGGAAAATGTCAATTATGCGGTGAAGATCGATTATCTTCTGCCCCTGCTCAAGCAAGCGGGAGCGCCCGCCGGCTTTTCGACAAATGCCAGAAAGCTAGATGTCTGCGAAGCCTATTGCGGTGCCGTCGCGTTGCTGGAAGTCGAGTGAGGCCAGTCATCTATTCGTGTAGCAAGTGAGCGTAATGAAACAGCCAACCGATCCGTCTTCGTTTGCGACTTTGCGAAAGGGGCATCTGTTCTCGCTCATTGCCGCCCGCTGGTCCTCGCTCAGCGATAATTTCCGTGGCGCGGTTTATGTCACGGTCGGCGCGCTTCTGCTTACCTGCATGGCGATCCTGGTGAAATTCCTGGGCGCGCGGCTCGACAGTTTCCAGATCCTGTTCTTCCGCTCCTTCGTCGGCCTGCTGTTCATCCTGCCACTGGCCTTTCAGCAGGGCTGGGGCATCTGCCGCACGAAAATTCCCCTGATGCATATGACGCGCGGCGGCATCGGCATCCTGGGGAATTTCTGCTTCTTCTATTCGATCACGCATCTACTGCTCGCCGATTCCATGGCGCTGCAATTTTCGCGTCCCCTGTTCATGATCGTCCTGGCGGTCGCCTTCCTGGGCGAAACGGTGGGCTGGAAGCGCGGCACGGCGACCATGATCGGCTTCGCTGGCATCCTGATCATGACGCGGCCGTTCGGCCTCGGCGGCGGCCCGGCGACTTTTGAGCTCGGCGTGTTGATCGGCGCCCTCGGCGCCTTCTTCGGCGCGCTGGTCGTCGTCGCCATCAAGCATCTGTCGAAGACCGAGAGCACCATCGTGATCATGTTCTATTACGCCTTCTGGGGCGCGATCTTCTCGCTCATCCCGGCGCTGCTGGTGTGGCAGACGCCGACGCTGCCCGAGCTGGGCCTGCTGATTTTGGTCGGCTTCTTCGGCATCGTCGGCCAGACCTGCATCACGCGCGGCGTGTCGCTCGCCGAGACCACGGTGGTGCTGCCGTTCGACTATCTGCGCATCGTCTATGCGGCGGTCTTCGGCTTCCTCATGTTCGGCGAAGTGCCGGGCCTGTGGAGCCTGCTCGGCGCCATCGTGATCGTCGGCAGCACGCTGTACATCCTCATGCTCGAGGGCAAGCGCAAGAAGGCCAAGGCATGACTGTCCCTAGCGTGACAATGCGTGACGTCAAACAGGAGATGATCCGCCTGACCTCGGCGGACGGCTTCACGCTCGACGCCTAGTTAATGGGCGTGGTTCAAAATCGGATAACACTTTTTCGGGTGACCATCGGTTGAGTCATTGGCAAACCATCCAAAATTCACATTGTCCGTGTTACCCAAAAACGTTACTTTTTGAGCCACGCCTCAGGCATGGCTTGTTGCAACAAAATTTACTTAGAATGATATTATTCAGGGTCCTGACAAAATTAATTGCCGGGTCAATGATGCCGCAAGTGCCACAACGACGAGCTCATGGCCAGCCCGCGCCCACGCAGAAGCATGTTTGTCCGCTGTCCCGCACCATTAACTGACAAACGCGGCAAGGCCCGCCTGGAGACCGAAATTGACCACCAGAGAACAAAACGAATACCTTACCCGTACGGGTCCCGGCACACCCATGGGCAATCTTTTTCGTTGCTATTGGCTGCCTGCTCTGAAGGCCGAGGAGCTGTCCGAGCCCGACGGATCGCCGGTGCGCGTGAAGCTGCTTTCGGAATCGCTCATTGCGTTTCGCGACAGCGAAGGCCGGCTGGGCCTGATGGACGAGTTTTGCGCGCACCGCGGCGTTTCATTGTGGTTTGGCCGCAATGAGGAAAGCGGGCTGCGCTGCGCCTACCACGGCTGGAAATACGACGTGACCGGTCAATGCATCGAAGTGCCGTCCGAGCCCGCGGAGAGCGGCTTTTGCGCCAAGATGAAACTCAAATCCTATCCTCTGGTCGAGCGCGGCGGCATCCTGTGGACCTATATGGGGCCGCCAGACAAACAGCCGGCATTGCCCGAATACGAGTTTGCGACGGTTTCCGAAGGCAAGCGCTACGCGTCCAAACGCATCCAGCCAACCAACTACCTTCAGGCCATGGAAGGCGGCATTGACTCCAGTCACACCGCATGGCTGCACCGCGGGTCGCTGAAAAGCGATCCTCTTTTCGCCATCGCGGGAAAAAGCGTACAGTACAGCTTGGGAGATTTCAATGTGTATTTTGAAGTGGTGCCTTCCGACGGCGGGCTGCTGATAGGTGCCAGGCGCAAAGCTGAGGAAGGCAATTTCTATTGGCGCATCACGCAGTGGATCATGCCCAATTTCGTGGTGATTCCGCCGCGCGGCGAATTGCCCCTGTACGGCCAGTTCTGGGTTCCGATCGATGACGAAAACTGCTGGGTCTGGAGCTACCACTATCATCCGCTGCGTGACCTGCGTGCAGACGAGCGGCAAGCCATGGTGGACGGCTACAGCATCCACGCGAAACTCATCCCTGGCACCTTCATGGCTGCCCAGAACAAATCCAACGACTACCTGATGGACCGGGCCAGCCAGAAAGCCGGCGAGACCTTCAGCGGCGTGGAAGGCATCGCGATGCAGGACTCGTCACTGCATGAAAGCATGGGACCGATCGCAGACCGCACCCGGGAAAACCTGGTGTCCTCCGACAACGGCATCATCATGGCGCGCATATGCCTCCGGCGTGCAGCCCAGGCGCTTGAAAACGGAACCGCACCGCCCGGGCTTGATCCGCAATCGCAGCGTGTGCGCTCCGCAGCCATCGTGCTGCCGCCCGACCAGCCCTTCAAGGAGGCTGCGCGCGATGCGCTGGTCGCCCGCGAGGGTGTTGCTTTTACCTCCGTATAGAGATTTGGCTGTGGCCAAACAAAAATCAAAAACATGGTTTATCACGGGCTGCGACAGTGGCATGGGCTACGCGCTTGCCCAAACGCTGCTGGCACACGGCGAGACCGTGGTAGTCACTGCCCGGCAGGTCGACAGCGTTACGGCCCTGCTCAAGCAGTACCCGGCAAGCGCCTTCGGCCATCAACTGGACGTTACCCAGACCGGTCGCATTGCCGAAGTGGTAGCGCAGGCTGAAGCCCAGACCGGAGGCATTGATGTACTGGTCAACAACGCCGGCTATGGCGTGCTCGGCGCTGCGGAGGAAACCTCGGCGATTGAATACCGGGCCATGTTCGAGGTTAATTTCTTCGGCCTTGTTGAGACATGCCGCGCTGTTCTGCCTTATATGCGGCGGCGGCGCAGCGGGCAGATCTTCAACACCTCGTCGTACGGCGGCTACGCGGCATCGCCGGGCTGGGCAATGTACGCATCAAGCAAATTTGCGGTCGAGGGCTATTCAGAAGCGCTTGCCCAAGAGGTGGCGCCGCTGGGTATTCGCGTGACCATTCTTCAGCCCGGTTCATTTCGCACTGCCTTTGCGGGTGCTTCACTACTCCAGACCGCGCTGCGTATTGAAGACTATGCCCAGACGCCCGTCGCGCTTCGCCGCACTAGCGTCAACGCTTCTGACGGCAATCAGCCCAACGATCCAAAGAAGCTGGCGCTTGTCCTTTTGCGGGTGACGTCGATGCCGCAAGTCCCGTTGCGTCTGCCGCTCGGCACCGACGCCCTCGACCGTATGCGCAAGAAGGTGGCCTCGGTTTCCGCCGAGTTCGAGCGCTGGGCTCCAGTAGCTGTTTCGGTAGGCTATGATGCGCCCGAAGATGCTGCGCATACCGCCTTGCCACTGGGTGGCTAAATTACCTCAACATTACCCTCAACCGCCTCTTATCCCGATTTCATGCGCCGATATCGTATCGGGCGCGGTTACTACCAGGAGATAAAATGAAAACACAGCTTATCCGGTCAATTGCAATATTCGCAGCCGTTCTGCTTGCCTGCACAGGTGCGGTCGCGCAGCCCTACCCGAATAAACCGGTGAAGTTCGTTGTCGGCTTTGTGCCGGGCGGCGCACCCGATTTTGTGGCGCGCGCGCTTTCCGTCAAACTTTCGGAAACCCCGACCCAGTCTTTCATCGTTGACAACAAACCCGGCGCGGGCGGTTCGCTGTCTACCGCTCTTGTGGCGAAGTCGCCGGCCGATGGCTATACCCTGCTCTTCGCCGACACGGCCACCCTGATGCTTGCGCCACATCTTTTCAAGGGCGCAGACACCTTTAAGGATTTTGTGCCCATAGGACGTGTGACGACTGAACCGCTGATCATCGTTTCGCACGGGAAGACCTCGATCAAGACATTGCAGGATCTGATCCGTCAGGCCAAGGCCAGCCCCGGCAAGCTCAGCTACGGATCTTCCGGCATTGGCAGCATTCACCATATTTCGGTGGAAGTATTCAAGGCTGGCGCGGGCATAGACATTGTGCATATACCCTACAAGGGCAGCGGCCAGTCCATCCTCGCGGTGATTGCCGGCGACGTTCCGGTCAGCATCACCTCTTTCTCCGCTGCGGGCCCGCACATCCTGTCCGGCGCATTGAACCTTCTTGCCGTGACAAGCAAGGAAAGGATAGCGTCACACCCGGATGTCCCGTCGCTATCGGAAATCGTCAAGGACTATGACTATGGCGCATCGTTCGGCGTGCTAGCGCCGCTGGGGACACCACCCGACGTCATAGCCAAACTTTCGCGCGAATTAAGGCAGGCCTCGGTCAGCCCGGACTTTATCGGCAAGTTCAAGGGCCAGGCCACGATCATCAAATGGACTTCGCCCGAGGACTATCGCGAATACCTCCGGGAAAGCCAGACAAAATTCGACCGGGCAGTGAAAATCGCAAACCTGCAAGCGAATTGACGGCGCTGAAAATAATCCGGCTCGAACTCTTCATCAACGGCCGCGATGTCCCGACCGCAAGTTACTTCAAGGTACGCGATCCCGGTCGCCTGACCGACACAGTCGCCGAGGTAGCTGTTGGCACAGCGGAAGACGTGGGCATAGCCGTGGATGCCGCGCACAAGGCATTTCAAAGCTGGCGCGGCACATCCCTGGAAAACCGGATAGAGCGCCTGCGTGCGGCAGCCAATGCGCTGGAGATACGCAGCAACGAACTGGCCGACCTGCTGGTGCGCGAGCAGGGTATGCTGCGCCGCGACACACTGCGCGACGCCGCCAACGGTGTGGGCAGCCTGCGTGAAGCGGCCTTGCTGGCCGACCCTTTTTTGCGGGCCGAAGAATTCAGGGATGATGAGGCCTGGGTGCGCGTAGAGAAGGTGCCGGTCGGGGTGGTTGCGGCAATCGTCCCTTGGAACGCCCCCATGAGCCTGACCATGGGCAAGGTCGGGCCGGCGCTGGCTGCTGGCAACTGCATTGTCGTCAAGCCCTCGCCTTATGCGCCTGTGGCCGTCTCTGAAGCGCTCAAGACCGTGGCGGGATTCTTTCCGCCAGGGGTCATCAATATTGTTCACGGCGAAGACGATGTAGGGTCCGCGCTCACCCATCATTGCCTGGTCCGCAAAATCTCTTTCACCGGCGGAACCCGCACCGGCCGCGCCGTCATGGCGGCTGCGGCATTGTCGGTAAAAAACATAGGCCTTGAGCTGGGCGGCAACGACCCCGCGATTGTGCTGGACGATGCCCTGCCCGACGAGATTGTTTCCGAGCTCATTAAAGGCGTGTTCCCGCGATCGGGCCAGGTTTGCTACGCGATCAAGAGAATCTATGTGCCAAGGCGGATCTACACTGATTTTTGTAGCGTTCTGTGCGAGGCCATTGACAAATACCAGGTCGGCTATGGGCTTGATCCGCGCTCGACCTTTGCGCCCATGAACAACAAGGCACAATTTACCTATGTTCGCGAACTGATCGAACGCGCGCGTAAAACCGGTGCGACGGTACGCGAGCTTGGCAGCAAGCTTGATCCCGCTTCCTGGGAAAATGGTTACTACTTGCGGCCCACGGTAATCAGCGAGGTGTTGCCGGACGCCGAAATAGTGATGTGCGAGCAATTTGGCCCGGTGGTTCCGGTCGTGGCCTACGACAGCGAAGAAGATGCTCTGGCAATGGCCAACGCCACCGAGTACGGCCTGGGCTCTTCAATCTGGGGACGCGATACCGAGCGCGCCAAGCGGCTTGCGCAGCGTGTGGAAGCGGGGATGACCTTCATCAACAGTCATGCCCGTACCGCGCTGGGGGGCCGGCACATGCCGTTCGGCGGCATGAAACAAAGCGGGATCGGCCGTGCCGGCACAACGGTAGGCCTTGCCGAATATGTGGAATATCACGCCATCAGCCTTACCCGCAAGGGCGTGCCCGCCTTTGCGACAACTCATACACAGGCGTGAACTTTGAAGTTGTTTCAAATATCCAGCGTCGACGGTGCGAAAAGTTCGTCTACTCCGACACGGCGGTCCGTTAGGCCCTGCTCGTGCACATACTGCGAGATGGTTTCGATGATTTTGCGTGATGCCTTCATGCCATAGGCTTTCGGGTCTGCCTGCAATGCTTGCTGTCCTTGCGGCCCGATGCCGTCCATCAGGCCGGTTTCAAAATAAGACTGCAACGTCTCGGCGGTCTCCCGCTCCACATCCTTTTTGGCGGCGACAAACGCGTGGTAAAGATTCAGCGCCAGCCACGGATGTTTTTCGTACAGCTCGCGGCGGATCACCACCGTGTGGTTGATCGGGTAGATACCGGTCTTTGAAAAGTATCGGCGGGTTTCGGCCTGCTTATCGACAAAAAGCGGCTTCACAACGTCGACGGATTCAAGGTCAATTGTGCTGCGGTCCACCAGGTTGCGGTTGCTCAGATACAGCAGCGTCGCGTCGAGTTCGCCGTTGACCAGCATCTCGCCGATGTTGGTGCTGGCAGGAATCTGGTTGAGCCGTACGCCCTCGGGCGGCTTGAAGCCGGTGGCGCCGCCGTGGCTTTTTTCGGGGCCGCGCTCCATAAACCATTCGATATCCCGTGCGAGGACGCCGAACTCATGCTCCAGGATGCCGCGTGACCAAAGTGCTGCCGTCTGCTGGTATTCCGGCACGCCCACCCGTTTGCCCTTGAGGTCTTCGGGCTTGAGGATGCCGCGGTCGGTGCGCACCAGGATGTTGGTGTGAAAGAACATGCGCGAGGTGTAGATCGGCAGCGCAACCCAGCGCCTGTCGCCGCGCGCGGTCGCGATGAACAGCGAGGACAGCGACATCTCGGAAACGTCAAAGTCGGCGTACTTCAGTTGCCGCCAGAACATTTCCGACGGATGCACCACCGTCGGTATCAGCCGCACGCCCTGGGCCTTGATGCGTCCCTGCGTGATGGGCCGGGTGCGTTCGTTGTCGGAAAGCGCAATGCTCAGGGTGAGTGTCTCGTTGGTCATCAGTGTTCTTTATTGTTTTCAATTAACTGATTTTAAAGCAGCCCATGCGTGCGTGCCAGGTGCGTGGCCTGAGACCTGCTTTTTACATTGATGCGCTTGAACAGACGCCACAGATGCACCTTGACGGTGTGCTCGCTGATTTGCAAGGTTTCGGCAATGTCGCGATTGCTCATGCCCTTGTCGAGCAGTTTTAAAAGCTGTTTTTGCCGCTTGGACAATTTCTCTGGCGGGGTCGTGCCTTCGCCTTCTTCGCTGGCCGTTAGAAATACCCGCAATACGGTGCTGATTTCTGATGCGCTGGCAGATTTGTGGATAAACGCAGTCGCCCCGGCTTTCAGCGCCAGGTCTTTGAACTCCTGCGCCGGGACGGCGGCGATGACGACGATGGGCACATCGGCAAACTGCCGTTTGAGTTCGGCTATGGCCGTGAGGCCACTGTGGCCATCGGATGCCAGATCAAGGCAGATCAGCTCGGGCGGTGTGCTTGACCCTTGCACAACGCTCAAGGCAGCGGCCAGAGAGTCGATCTCGATCACATGGGCTGTGTGGTTCAGGCGACAAATCAGCGCTGCTAGCGCTTCCCGCATCAAGGGGTGTTCATCAATGACAAAAATGCTCATGACGCATCCATCAACTGCTGCAGCGCGGCGGCTATGGCATCGGAATGCGCGTCTTCAATCGTCAGCAATTTCCCGCTCATTTCTTTCAATGCCTGCGGGCCGCGCTTGAGCAACGCGGCAATCGCCAGCGCCGCGTCTTTTGGCGCTGCAAAGCCGTGACTTTGCAGCAGCAACTTGCCCGCGCCGTTCAGCAGTTTGAAATAAAACAGGCCATCGGCTTCGCGGTATTGCTTGAAGCTGGGCAGGCTGGTCTTTTCAAGCTTTTGTTTTGTTGCGGCTGGTGCTGGTGCTGGCGCAGCCAGCTTGCGCAAGCCGACGGCATGCCTTAGCTCGCGCATCAGCGGCGTGGCTTTGGCCCTGGCTTTTTCAGCACCGGCTTGCAGAATGGCTTCTATTTTTTCGGGCTTATTCATCAAGGCCTGGTACTTCTCACGCAGGGGCGCGATGTCCTGGTCTATGCGTTCAAATAATTTTGTTTTTGCATCACCCCAGGCTATACCGTCTGCATAGGCCTTGCGCATCGCCGAGGTCTCATCTTGAGTCGCAAAAGCCTGGTAAATCTGGAACAGCGCCGAGCTTTCTGTGTTTTTGGCCTCGCCGGGTGCGCGTGAGTCTGTGACGATGCCCGCTATCAGTTTTTTAAGCTGCTCGCGCGGCGCAAAAAGCGGGATGGTGTTGTCATAGCTCTTGCTCATCTTGCGGCCATCTAGGCCGGGCAGGGTGGCGACGGACTCTTCAATCAGGGCCTCGGGCAGCACCAGATGATCGCCATACAAATGGTTAAAGCGCTGCGCCATGTCGCGCGCCATTTCAATGTGCTGGATCTGGTCGCGCCCGACGGGTACCTTGTGCGCCTTGAACATCAGGATGTCTGCGCCCATCAGCACCGGGTACATGAAAAGCCCAGCGGTAATGTCGGCATCCAGGTCGTTGCCTGCGGCTTGGTTTTTGTCAACCGATGCCTTGTAGGCGTGCGCGCGATTGAGTACGCCCTTGGCCGTGACGCAGGTCAGCAGCCAGGTCAGTTCGAGGATTTCAGGAATGTCTGACTGACGGTAAAACGTCACGCGCTCCGGGTCAAGGCCCGCAGCCAGCCAGCTGGCGGCAATCTCCAGCGTGGAGCGTTGTATGCGTTCAGGCTCGCCCGTTTTGATGAGCGCGTGGTAGTCGGCCAGAAAGTAAAAGCTCTCGGCGTTATAGCCTAAGCTGGCGGCGACCGAGGGCCGGATAGAGCCAACGTAGTTGCCCAGGTGCGGCGTGCCGGAGGTGGTGATGCCGGTCAAGAATCGTTCGGGTTTTATGGACATTGAGAGAATTAAGGAGGTGGACGATACCGATGTACCTTTTTCCGTCATTGCGAGCGAAGCGCGGCAATCCATGAACCCCTGGATTGCCGCGCTTCGCTCGCAATGACGATAACGGGTATGTTTGAAGTTTCCATGTCCCTTAGCGAATCAGGGAAATAAGGGGCGCAGTCAGGCCGTTCAAAACAAGATAGCCAAACGACATCAACGGGCGCAGCCAGTAAGTGCCGACCACACCGGCAATCACCAATGCCATCACGACAAAAAAGCCCCAAGGCTCGATGCGTTCCACGAATTGAGCCTGCTTGTACGGCAGCAGCCCGACCAGAATGCGGCCGCCATCCAGTGGTGGCAGCGGGAAAAGATTGAGCGCCCACATCACCAGATTGACCAGCACACCGGCCTGCGCCATTTTGATGAAGAAAATTTCTTCAGTGCCCATGGCCACCATCGCCACCAGCCCAAGCGCCCAGATGACGGCTTGCAGAAAGTTGGATGCAGGCCCCGCCAGGGCGACCCAGATCATGTCGCGCTTGGGGTTGCGCAGGTTGCCAAAGTTCACCGGCACCGGCTTGGCATAGCCGAACAAAAAGGCGCCCGACGTCGCAAAGTAAAGCACCAGCGGCATCAGGATGGTGCCGACCGGATCGATGTGTTTGATCGGGTTGAGCGTGATGCGCCCCAGCATCCACGCGGTGTTGTCGCCGAAGTGGCGGGCCACATACCCGTGTGCCGCCTCGTGCACCGTGATGGCGAATAGCACGGGTAGGGCGTAGATGGCAACGGTCTGAATCAGGTTGGCAATGTCCATGGCGTGATTGTCTCAGACGACGACGGTGTGCCCCCACGCAGGGCATCATCTCGACTAAGGGAGGTGGACGATACCAATGTACCTTTTCCCGTCATTGCGAGCGAAGCGCGGCAATCCAGGGGTTCATGGATTGCCGCGCTTCGCTCGCAATGACGAGTGGGTGGTACTTTCGCAATTGCCAACTCCTTAAGGATTGGTTGCTCATGCTGCTACGCGTCAACATTTTCAATACTTCCAGTAACCTGCCTCTTTTTGCTGCGCTTGCAAATGGTTATTTTGCAAAGCGCGATCTGACCATAGAAGTGCAGAACACGCCCAACTCGGATGAGCAGCGCGCGGGTCTTGCTGAAGGAAAATTCGAGATCGCTCACGCCGCAGTGGATAACGCCGTCGCCATGATCGAAGCCGGTCAAAACGCGGTCATTGTTTGCGGCGGCGACGCGGGCATGAACGACTTCATGGTGCGTGCCGAGATCAACTCCATGGCCGACCTGCGCGGCAAGCTGCTGGCAGTCGATGCGCCGAACACGGCCTATGCACTGGCGGCAAAAAAAATTCTCAAACTCAATGGCCTGCTGGAGGGCCGTGATTACAAGGTCAAGCTGGCAGGTGGCACCGGACCGCGCTCGGCCGCCATGGCGGCCGACCCGGAACTGGCCGCTGGCATGATTAACCCGCCATTCTCGTTTTCTGTGCGCGAGAAAGGCTTGAGAAGTCTGGGTACCCAGTTCGATTTTCTTGGGGCCTATCAGGCCACGGGTGCCTTTGTGATGCGGCAGTGGGCTACAGGTCATGGCGATGCACTTGAGCGCTACCTTGCGGCCTATATAGAGGGTCAGCGCCACGTCATGGACCCAGCCAATCGCAGCGCAATGGTTGAGTTGCTGACCAGCCGCTTCAAGCTGGCACCAGGTGTTGCACGGGGCACTTACGACGCAGTGCTCAAGCCTGGCTCGGGCCTGGCACCCGATGCGGGTTTCAGCGACGAAGGCTTTGCAACCGTGCTGGCCATTCGCGCTGAAATGGAAGGCATGTGGGCTGGCTTGCCACCAGCGCACGCGAAGTATGTTGACCTGTCGTATTACCGGCGCGCGCTGGCAAGACTATGAAGTCATGAAAAATTTTGTCTACAACGGTCATCCGGCACGCGTGATTTTTGGTGCCGGCAGCCTGCAATATCTGGTTCGTGAGATAGAAGCCCTGGGGGCCAAAAAAGCGCTGGTGTTGTCGACACCCGAGCAGCGTGCATCGGCAGAAATGATTGCCGACTTGCTGGGTGCGCGTGCTGCGGGTGTATTTGACCGCGCTGTGATGCATGTGCCGATTGAAACTGCAAGGGAGGCCAGAGAAGTCGCACGCAGGCTCGGTGCTGACTGCGCCGTAGTCATAGGTGGCGGCTCCACCACCGGGCTGGGCAAAGCGATTGCGCTGGATTCGGGTTTGCCGATACTTGCCATCCCCACCACCTATGCAGGTTCAGAGATGACCACCATCTACGGCATCACTGAAGCCGGCATGAAAAAAACCGGCAAAGACGCACGCGTGTTGCCACGCACCGTGATTTACGACCCCGAGCTGTCACGCGGCCTGCCAGTCGGCATGAGCATCACCAGCGGCATCAACGCGATTGCCCATGCCGCCGAAGGTTTGTATGCGGTGGACAGCAATCCCATCATGGATTTGATGGCAAAAGAAGGCATAGCCGCTATGGGGCGGGCGCTGCCAGCTATCAAAAAAGAAGCCGGTGACATGCAGGCAAGAAGTGACGCCCTCTACGGCGCCTGGCTCTGCGGCACGGTGCTCGGCAATGTCGGCATGGCCCTACACCACAAGCTATGCCACACGCTGGGCGGCAGCTTTAATTTGCCGCACGCCGAGACCCACACCATCGTGCTGCCGCATGCGCTGGCCTATAACGCCGCAGCAGCGCCAGATGCCATGCGCATGATTGCCGCAGCACTGGGCGGCAGCAGCGCGGCGCAGGCGGTATTCGACCTGGCGAAAAACAACGGTGCGCCGGTGGCCCTGAAGGACATCGGCATGAAAGAAGCCGACCTGGACAAGGCCTGCGATATCGCCATGCAGAACCAGTATCCGAACCCGCGACCGCTGGAGCGTGCGGCGATACGGCAACTGCTGCAGGATGCGTTTGAGGGAGTGCGGCCCCGGGTGTGAAGAGCGTGTCGGCAGCCCTACAAGCGTGCCTGCCCAGCGGCGCGCTTGAGCAACATGACGTGCTTAGTCGCGAACCAATCGCCAACTTTTTCCAGGAAAGGTGCCGCAATCGCGATTCCCTCTTCTACTTCATCGACCTCCACCTTGAAAGCGGCGCGGTACTTGCGGTTTCTCCAATCGCGCAGGGTGTCCAATTCATCGAACTGATGTTGCGTGAGCCCGACCGCTTGGGCCGCGCCCTCAAGGACCACTGCATGGTGCCCCTTTTCGCTTCCGGCTCGATACCCTTGGGCGCATGCAACGGCCAGACAGCAAAAAAGAACGGCGTCATAGGCCGCGTCCATGCGGGTAGCTGGTGACACCGCCTTCATCCTCGCATCTTTGAGCTTGATTTCCGCCTGCTGCAGCCAGGCCATCACGTCCGGGCCATTGGCCGGCTGCACGCGCAGCGGCGAGCCCGGCTCAGCGCTCAGTTTCTGAAATGACTGCAGCATCAAAATCCCCTATCAATGCGATCTTCGGGCCGTGCACGATTTCGCCTGCAAAACTCTCCCCAGCCTGGATCTGATTTCGAAAACCTTTGACGGTACTGACGGAGGCATGGACCGGGCGCCCGAGCTTGCGGCCAACAGGCTTGAGAAGGGTGTTGAGCTTCAACTCAGAGACGCTGCCGAGCACGAGCACATCGATGTCGCTGTCGGCGTTTTCATCGCCGCGTGCAATGGAGCCAAAGAGGAGTGCAACCTGGACGCCTGCCACGCCACCGAGGAAGT
This sequence comes from Polaromonas sp., assembly GCA_038902775.1. Taxonomy (GTDB): domain Bacteria; phylum Pseudomonadota; class Gammaproteobacteria; order Burkholderiales; family Burkholderiaceae_C; genus Polaromonas. Next base: position 34,067 of record JBCKNM010000006.1, on the reverse strand, counting down.
CGCGAAGGGCCTGGACCAACGCGCTGTCTTGCTGCATCAGCATGACCAAGGGTGCCAAAGAAGGGTCTTTGGTTGCGTAGTACCGGGGCAACCCGTCTTTTTGTACCCGCTGCACGAGTCCCGCCTCCGTCCACCGTTTCAGTAGTCGGGAGACGTTCCCGGGGTCTATGCCGGCTGCTTTGGCCAGTTCCCGTTGGCCGAACCCCCGACCCGGCTCAGAAAAAATCGCACGCAAAGCCTTGTACCGGTCGGCGCTTCCGAAGATCTCAGTGAGAGTGGCTTGGTTCATGTATGGATGCTGTCGAATTGGCTACATTGTAGCTAAATTTACTACGGTTATGCAATAACTACTACGATGTAGTTGATTTAACATCAGCGCCGCGACGGGTCCAGCGCAAACATCCGAACATGGTCCGGGTTGATGATTCGGCTGGCCTGATTCAGGCCTGCGACATCGCCATGCAGAACCAGTACCCGAACCCGCGCCCGCTGGAACGTGCGGCAATACGGCAACTGCTGCAGGATGCGTTTGAGGGAGTGCGGCCGAGGGAGTGAAGAGCGGGTGTGAAGGGCTTCAACGGGCCCACTACGACCATTCACTGATTTGAAAAGCAGGCTTTCAACGTCGAAGTTAGGCCTAGCCCGCCGAAGACGATGGCTTTGGAGTCGGAGGCTGCTGCTCTACTCGCTCCAGCGCCGGATCCAGACACGCCCAGCCGGGTGCGCTCGAAGTCCAAATGTTCATACTCGGGTGGACTGACGACGGTTCGTCCAGGTTGCCAACGCGCACCACTCGGAACTGCGGCCGGCCAGATGATTTGGCAAAGAGATGAGTGCCACAGCTTGAACAGAACTGACGCGTGAGCTCGTTGCCGCTTTCGGCCTTCTTCGTGTGCTCCGACAGTGGCCCTGAAACGGTGAGCGACTCAGTTGGCACAAGCATGTTCACGGTGCCGTTCGCAGCGAGGTGCTGACAGTCGCGACACCAGCACACGCGAGTCACGAGCGGCTCGGTGGCAAGTTTGAAACTCACAGCGCCGCACAGGCAGCGTCCAGTTCTTTCGCTCATTCGATGCGTCTCCCTTTGGTTGAGTCAGGCCCAACAATCAGCGTTTATCCGCCGCGCCGTAAAGCCAGCACAAAGCAAAGACGTCAATTGCGGCAGATAAACCATGTTGGATTGAACCGTCTGTAGGGTGGTCGTGTTGCGGTAGTTGCACTATAGGGCACTTCTATAAATTCACCAAACCCCGTTCGGGCTGAGCCTGTCGAAGCCTTTATCTAATAAAAACAGTCACTTAGCGAGTAGACCCTTCGACAAGCTCAGGGCGAACGGTAATTTATGGAGGTGCCCTGTACAGGCACCAATAGCTATCAAATTAATAGCTATGTGGAAGCGCCGTTAGCTGGGTAGCCACTGGTCTGGCGCAGCACCGCCATGGCAGCTAGGCCGCCGCTGCCGCGCCAGGCCACGATCTGATCGGGCCGGATTAGCACCAACGGGGCTTCATACAAAGCCAGCAACTGCGGTGATGCATGGCGCACCACTTTCAGGTCGAGGCCAAGCGCCCGGGCACTGGCGATAAACGGGGCGGCATCCGGTGCATCGGGTCCGAGGGCGAGCAGCGTCCATTCAAAATTGAAACTGTCGTACAGAGAGTGGCCATCGTCTAGCCAGGCATGGGGCGGCCGCCCGCCGGGGCAGGCCGTGGGCACATAGTTGTTGGGTTGATCCGGCGGCGGCGTGCAGTTGTCCTTGACGATCAGGGGCGAGGCGTCGTAGCGTCCGCCGAAGGTGATGCCGGGGATGTTGAACTCACGCCGCACATGGCCATTGAGGTAGTCCGATGCGACTGCCCGGGCCTGCGCGCCTTGCGGGGTATCGTCTTCCAGTTCTGGCACAGCTTCGAAAAGACCGATCGAGTCCGCCAGCTGCCGCGCATAGCTCGTGTTGCGCAGGGCCAGAGGCTTGCGCTCCAGTTCGTAGCTGTCCAGCAGCGCGGCCGGGGCTTGCCCCTTGAGCACAGTCGCCAGCTTCCAGCCCAGGTTGACGGCATCTTCCACCGCCGTGTTGTAGCCCAGTCCGCCCGTGGGGGTGAACAGATGCGCCGCGTCACCGCCCAGAAAGACGCGGCCTCGTCCAAAAAATTCGGCCACCAGGGCATGGCCCGCGGTCCAGGTTGCCATCGACAGGATGTCAATCGGGATATCGAGCCCCGAGGCCTCGGCGAACAAACGCCTGGCATCGGCCTCGGTCAAGGCATCGGTTTCGACATCACTGACCATCTGGATGTGAAAGGCAAACTCCCCCTGGCCATCCACCGACATGATGAAGGCGCGCAGGTGAGGGTTGACGACCACATACATCCAGGCCCGGTCGTTGGGGTTGCGGGCATAAAAATCGGGCGCCCTGAGGTACACCGCGAGCATTTTTCCGCCCATGAAATTTCGCTTGAAGCCGGTGGCACCCTGCCACGCCACCCCGAGCTGGTTGCGCACAAAACTGCGCGCACCGTCAGCGCCCACAAGGTAGCTGGCATGGACAGCGACGGGCGACTCATCATTAACGCTTTGAATGACAGCATCCACTCCCTTGCCCGTGTCGGTGAAGGACTTCAATTGCCAGCCATAACGCAGGTCCACGGTGGGCAGTTGCTGGGCATGCTTTCGCAGTGTCACTTCCACAAATTTCTGGGAAATGCGGTGCGGCAGCTCGGCCGCACTCCATGAGCCGGACATGTTCTTGATCAGATCGGGGGCCGCCGCGGCTGCAGGCAGCCGCAGACGGGCCAGCTCCTTTCCTGCAAAACGCGTCAGGTAGGCGATGTCAGTCGGATGGTCTGGCGGCAAGCCCTGTGCCCGGATTTCCTGCGCAAAGCCGAGGCGGCGGAAATGCTCCATGGTGCGGGCCTGGGTGGCATTGGCTTGCGGATTGAAGGCGGTGCCCGGTTTCTGGTCCACGACAAGGCCATGAATCCCGCGTCGCCCCAGCTCGTTGGCCAGCATCAGGCCGCAGGGACCACCGCCGGCGATCAGCACGTCGGTCGTGACAGGATTCGCCATGGATTAATACACCCCGAACCGCCCCGTCCACTTGCGTTCGTAGTCCATCTTCGCAAAATGTTCGGCAATGAAGTCGATGAAGGTCCGCACCTTGGCTGACAGGTGTTTGCGGCTGGGGTAGGCGAGGTTGACGCTCAGGCGTGGCAAGTCCCATTCGTCGAGCACCGGTATCAGCCGGCCTGCCACGATGTCGTCGTACACGATGTAAGACGGTTGCACCAGAATGCCCAGCCCGTCGAGGGCTGCCACGCGCAGGATTTGCCCGTCGTTGGCATCTAACACGCCCTTCACATTCATGGTCGTGGTCTTGCCGTCACGGGTAAAGCGCAGCTCATTCGGGTTGTTGGCCAGGGTATAGATCAGCAACTTGTGCTGCGCTAGGTCTTCCAGTGTTTTGGGTAGGCCATGCTGGGCAAAGTAGCGCGGTGATGCGGTCAGTATGCGCCGCGTTTCTGCCAGTCGCCGAATGGTGATGTTGGAGTCGGGCTCGACCTCGCGCGTGCGGATCGCCACGTCGATGTTGTTGTCGATGATGTCCATGTAGCGGTTGGCGGCTTCAATATGCACCGTGACGTTGGGATAGCGCTGGATATATTCGCGCAGCAACGGTGCGATGTGGTGCAGTGAGAACGACAGCGATGCCGATATGCGCAGCACCCCGGTCGGGTTGAGCGCTGTGGCATTGACGGCGGACTCTGCATCCTTGAGGTCGGACAGGATGGTTTTGGCGCGGCTGAAAAACTCCTGGCCGGTGTCGGTGAGGTAGAGCCGGCGCGTGTTGCGCTCGACCAGGCGCGCACCCAGCCGCGCCTCGAGTGCCGACAGATGCCGGCTCGCGGCCGCGTTGGACATGTCCAGCGCGGCCGCGGCGCGGCTCAGGCTGCCGGTTTCTGCCACTTGTACAAATAGTTCGATTTCCGTCCAGCGATCCAAGTCAGTCTCCAGCCTGTGTTTTTTCAAAACCAAGTGGCTTTGCTGGACTGATCATACAAAGCTGCGTGGCCCAGAACCAGCCTGACCGCGCCGCAGTGATGCGCGCTGTGACTTAGGCGAGCGCTTGCTTGACGCGCTCTGGCGTAAAGGGTAGATCGCGCAGGCGGCGACCCGTGGCATTGGCAAAGGCGTTGGCAATCGCTGCCACGGTTGGGCCTTGCGAGCCTTCGCCGGCACCCAGCGAGCGCTCATTCGGGCGGTTGATCAGCTCGACCTGCAAGTCCGGCACATCGGGAAACCGCATGATGGGGTAGTCGGCCCAGGTTAGCGTCAGCTTGCGCTTGCTGTCGTTTTTCATGGACTCAAATAGCGTCCAGCTCGCCGACTGGATGATGCCGCCCTCGATCTGGTTGCGCAGGCCATCGGGGTTGATGATTAGTCCAGCTTCGGTCGTGCTCCAAGCTTTCTCTATCCGCACCACGCCCGAGCGGGTGTCCACCGCGATGTCGACAATCACGGCGCAGTAGCAGGCCATGTTTTTGTATTGGGCAAAGCCAATGCCGCGTCCCTTGAGCACGCCGCCAATAGCCTTGGGCTGAGTGGCAGCAGCTGCGCTTTGCCATTTGGCCATGCTGGCGGTGCGCTCAATCACGGCGCGCGCGCGCGTATCAGTCAGGTGCTTGAGCCTAAATTCAATCGGGTCAGTGCCAGCAGCAGCGGCCATTTCATCCATAAAGGATTCCAGCGCAAACACATTCGGATAGGCCCCCAGCCCGCGCAGGGCCGAAGTTCGGATGGGGGTGTCCAGCAACAAATGGTTGGTCACTTTTTGTTGCGGGAACACATACAGCGGCAATGCATTGCGGTCACTGCCGCCCGAGGGTTGGGGAATATTGATCGCCGGTCCCGCTGGCAGTGGGTTATTGATTAGCCATGCTGCCGTCAGGTTAACGCCATCGCGGTCAAAGCCGGGACGCGTGACGTGGGTATAGCTCCAGAGTTCGTGGTTCCAGTCCACTACCCGGCCGCTGGCATCAAGCGAGCCCTTGAGTTCCATCACCATGGGTGAGCCCGGGGGTTCCCAGCCAAATTCATCTTCGCGCATCCATTGCAGACGCACGGGTTTGCCGGGCACTGCGCGGGCCAGCAATGCGGCATCCAATGCCACATCGTCGGCACCATTGTGGCCGTAGCAGCCCGAACCCTCGTGGAAGCTCACCGTGATTTTTTCCGGCGGCATGCGCAGCGCCTTGCCCAAGTCGCTTCGCAACGGAAACACACCTTGCGAATGGCACCACACGCGCAGCTTGTCATCGTTCCACTGTGCCAGCGCGCAGGAGGGTCCAATCGAGGCATGGGCCTGGTAAGGCCGGGTGTAGGTGGCCGTCAGGGTGCGGGCGGCGGCGGGGGTATCCGCCGGGGCTTTCTTTTCGCTCACCACGCTGTCGCTGGTGCGCTGCTTTTTCATATGGGCAAACAGCCCGGCGCCGACCGGGGGCAGGTCGCCGGGTTCTTCCCAGCGGGCACTGTTTTGCATCGCGCGAGCTGCGGCAATCGCCTGTTCTTCGCGTTCTGCGGCCACGGCCAGAAAGTTGCCGTCGCGCAGCACGGCAACAACGCCGGGCATGCGGCGTATTGCCGCCTCATCGACCGACAACAGCCGGGCACGTGGTGCGCTGGGGAGCACCACCCGACCGTGAACCATATTGGGCAGCCGCATGTCCTGCACAAAGGCTTGGGCCCCAGTGACTTTGGCCGGAATATCGCGGCGCTGCAGGCTTTGCCCTATCAGCCGGTGCTGGCTGCTCGGCTTGGGCAGCGTCTTGGCGCTGGCTTCGCGTTTGAGCAAGGCCTGGTCTATGAGTTCCCAATAGCTGGTGCGCGCGCCACTGCTGGCATTGGTTCTGCTGATACTGCCATCGCTGACACTCAAGTCGGCGGCGGCCACGCCTAGCTTGCTGGCCGCGGCTTGCAGCAACAGGCCACGCGCTTCGGCGCAGGCAAAGCGCAGCGCCGTGCCGCTGTGCTCGATGGACAGGCTGCCGGCGGTCACGCCCTCGTTGGGGGTGAGCGCGGTGTGGCCCGAGATCACCTCCAGGCGTCGGAGGTCCACATCGAGTTCGTCCGAGACGATTTGCGTGAGCGCCGTCAGGATACCCTGGCCGAGCTCGACCTTGCCGGTGAACATGGTCACGCTGCCGTTGGCGTTGATGCGCAGCCAGCCGTCGAGCATGCGATTGGTGTTGAGGCTGCCCGGCAATACCGGTTTGGCCGGGGCCTGGGCCGCCACCGGTATGAAGGGTGACAGGCTGAAGGCCACTGTCAGCGAGCCGGCCTTGAGGAAGGTGCGCCGGGTCGGGGCGAGTGGGGTGTTCGTGCTCATGCCAGCTCCTTGGCGGCACGCTGGATGGCGCGCAGTATCCGGGTATGCGTGCCGCAGCGGCACAGATTGCCGGCCATGGCCTTGCGTATTTCCGCCTCGCCGGGATTGCGCACCCGGTCTAGCAGGGCCTTGGCCGACATGATCATGCCGGAGATGCAATAGCCGCACTGGACCGCCTGCTCCTCGATGAAGGCCTTTTGCAGCACATGCAGTTTGTCGGTGGAGCCCAGGCCTTCCAGTGTGGTGATCTTGCCCTGCGCGGCAGCCGAGACCGGATAGACGCAGGAGTGAATCGCCTGGCCATCGAGCAGCACTGTGCAGGCGCCGCACTGGGCAGCGCCGCAGCCGTACTTGGCGCTGTTGATGCCAACGTCATTGCGCAGCACGTATAGCAAGGGCGTGTCTGGTGCGGCGGCGCTGGTGTGCTTGATGTTATTGACGGTGAGGGTGACAGTCATGCAGCGATTCCTTCGGGTTGTTACGCAAAAGTGGAGTCAGTTTATCCTTTTCGAAAGTGTCGATCAATTGAGGGTTTAGACGGAGTCCAGCGGTTCGGGGCTAAGTGCCGTGCGTTTTGGTGGCTGATTCTCAGAGCTAAACCGATGCCAGTGCTAATGCCATGCTGGTTTGTTCCACTGAGCGGAAAACTAATTTGCGTTAGCACCCTATGCAATGCTGTGCATCTTGCTTACAGTTTGCGGTTAACCATTCGATGACAGGGATCACCCGTGCGCAACCTTAATCAAGACACCATTACCCAAGCTGTGATTGCGCGCTTTGCGGGCACGCCCGATACTCGCCTGAAAGAAATCCTGACAGCCCTGGTGCAGCACCTTCATGCCTTTGCCCGTGATGTAAAGCTGACCGAAGCCGAATGGATGAAAGGCATTGAGTTTTTGACTGCCACCGGCCAGATGTGCAATGACAAGCGTCAAGAGTTCATCCTGCTCAGTGACACGCTGGGCTTGTCCATGCTGACGGTAGCCATGAACAACGACAAGCCATTGGGTTGCACAGAGTCAACGGTGTTTGGCCCCTTTTTCCTGGAAGATGCGCCGAGTTACGAACTCGGTGATGACGTGGCCAACGGTGCCGTAGGTGAGTCCTGCATGGTGAAGGGCACTGTCAAAGGACTGGATGGCAAACCAGTAGCCAACGCGCTCATCAACGTGTGGCAGGCCGATGCCGATGGCAACTATGACGTGCAGTACGCCGATCTGGCCCATCCGCAGGCGCGCGGCATTCTTCATTCCGACGCTGAGGGACGTTTTCACTTCAAGACCATTCTGGCGGAGTCCTATCCCATTCCCGTTGACGGCCCCGTCGGCAGCATGTTGAAGGCGACAAAAAATCATCCCTGGCGGCCTGCCCATCTGCACTTCATGATCGAAGCGCCCGGCTATGAGCGCCTGATTACCCATGTGTTCCGCGACCACGATCAATACCTTGACTCGGATGTGGTGTTTGGTGTCCGCTCGACCCTGATTGCGGACTGGATCAAGCACGCCGACGACACCTACAGCCTTGATTACGACTTCGTTCTTAACCCCACGGCCTGAGCGCTTTGGTTGAGCGAAACTCTAGCGTGATAAAGCACATCGTGATGTGGAATGTCCGGGGTGATACGCTTGAGGAAAAAGCGCGTGGAGCTGCGCAGATCGAGCGCAGTTTTGCAGGCTTGCGTGGCAAGATCCCCGGCCTGTTGCATCTGGAGATTGGTGTGGATGCAAGCCGTATTGATTACGCCTGCGATGTCGTGCTGTATTCCGAATTTGAGTCGCAGGCCGCACTGGATGCCTACGGCACGCACCCTGAGCATCTGCGTGTCAAGAGCGAACTGGCTGATATTCGAACGGCTCGCCACCAAGTGGATTATGTTGCGCCGGACTATTTTTAATCGTGAACAAGGAGATGAACCGTGAATGACAAGTTGATGGATGAATTGCTCGTACGCCAGATGGTGGAGCGTTGGGCGGTCTGGCGCGATGCCGGTGACTGGGCGCGTTTTGCCAGCGTCTGGCATCCGGAAGGCGTGATGATGGCGACCTGGTTCCAGGGGCCTTTCAAGGATTTCATCCGCGTCACACAAGAAGGCTGGGCCAAAGGCGTGAGCATTTTGCATTTTCTCGGCGGCTCGGCTATTGAAGTTGCAGGAGACCGCGCCGTCGCGCAAACCAAGATGACGATCTCGCAGCGCGGCATGGTCGAAGGCGCTGATGGTCAGGTTCTTTGCGACGTGGTCTGTACCGGCCGCTTCTACGACTTTGTGCAAAAGCATGAAGGCCAATGGAAGCTGCTGCACCGCCAGCCGATTTACGAAAAAGACCGGATTGACCCGGTTGATTCGTCCGCCAGCCTGACCTTGGACCTGAAGGCGCTGGCCGCCTTTCCCGAGGGCTACCGCCACCTGGCCTATATCCAGACGCGCATGGGTTACACCGTCAAGCTCGACATGCCCATGCTCAAGGGCCCAGTGGTCGATGAGTTGTACCGGCGCGGCGCGCGCTGGCTGGCCGGTGGTGCACTGGAGCGATAAGACGGAGCAACACGCGGGACCGCACCTCGGAATGAACTTCAGAACGGTCTAGGCAGGGGAGGCGATCCGGCACAGAAACCGGACGCATCACGCAGAGGCTTTTGTTGTGAAGACCTAGGAAATAGACGAAACACATGGGCCAAGACTTGAACGTGATCATTGCCGGAGCCGGCATCGGCGGCCTGACGGCGGCCGCCTGCCTGCTCAGCAAGGGATGCAGGGTGCATATTTATGAGCAGGCGTCCGCCCTGGGTGAGGTGGGGGCTGGCATCCAGATCAGTGCCAACGCGGTCAAGGTGTTGTACGCACTCGGCTTGCGTGACGACCTCGAGAAGGTCGCGGTGCGCCCGAAAGCCTTTGAGTTCAGGCGTTTTGACACGGCCGAGCTGATGCACCGGATTCCGCTGGGCGAACAGCACGAAGTGGCCCATGGCGCGCCTTATTACCATCTGCACCGCGCGGATTTCCACGAGCTGCTGGCGCGCAAGGTGTACGCGCTGGACCCCGATTGCATCACCCTGAACGCCAGGGCCGAAGGCTTTGAAGTGTCAGCCGATGGCGTGACGCTGAAGCTGGCGGATGGGACGTCGGTCCACGGCGATGTCATGGTGGGCGCCGACGGCATCAAATCCGCGATCCGCGCGCAGTTGCTCGGAGAAACCCCGGTCAGTTATACCGGCGACGTTGCCTGGCGGGCGGTGATTCCGGTCGAGCGTTTGCCCGCGGACATCATGGAGCGTGTCTCCACCGTCTGGTGCGGGCCGAAAAAACATGCGGTCATGTATTACCTGCGGGCTGGCCAGGTGATGAATTTTGTCGGGCTGGTCGAGCATGACCAGCCGGAAACGGAATCATGGACACAGAAGCGCCCCTGGGACGAGTTGAAGGCGGATTTTCGGGGCTGGCATGCCGACATCCAGACCGTCATCGACGCGATCGACAAGGACAGCTGCTACCGATATGCACTGAATAACCGTCCGCCCGTGGACAACTGGAGCGTCAGCAACGTCACCCTGCTCGGCGACGCGGCGCATCCAACCTTGCCTTACATGGCTTCCGGTGCGGCGATGGCGATTGAGGATGCGGCTGTTCTGGCGCGCTGCCTGGAGGAGGGTGCCAGTGTCTCTGCCGCATTGCAGCGCTACCAGCGCAACCGCCTGGAGCGCACGGCGCGCATTGTCAACGAATCCACCGAAAGCCGCGGCCTGTACCGCATCGAGGACGAAGACGAGATGCGCCAGGCCTTTCAGGCAAAGAACCTGACACGTGCACGGTCACAATGGCTGTATTCGTACGACCCCTTGACCGTGGCTTTGACTTGAAAATTTTTACAAAGGAGATATGTCCATGATTCCAGGCCCGAACCGTCGCGTGCTGCTCGCCGCAGCCCTTGTCTGCAGCGTCGGCATGGCGTTTGCACAAAGCGCCTTTCCCAACAAACCTGTGCGTGTCATCGTCCCGCAGCCGCCGGGCGGTGGCTTCGACTTTGTCGGTCGTCTGCTGGCTGACCGTATGGGCAAGCAGATGGGGCAAAGTTTTATCGTTGAAAACAAGCCCGGTTCGGGTACGTTGATTGGCACTGATTTTGTTGCCAAGGCCGCACCTGACGGCTACACACTGCTGGTCGGTTCGGTCTCCAACATCGCGCTCAATCCCGGCCTGTACCGCAACCTGCCGTATGACAGCTTGAGAGACTTTGAACCTCTGGGCCTAGCCGTGAGCTACAGCTACACGCTGATGGCGCGCAAAGATCTGGCCCTGGGCTCGCTCAAGGATGTGATCACTTACGCCAAAGCCAATCCGCGCAAGTTGACTTATGCTTCGGCGGGCATCGGCTCGGGTCAGCATGTGCTGGCCGCCGCACTGTGGCATTTGGCCGGCGTGGAGATCACGCACGTGCCCTACCGCGGCGCACAGGCGGCCTACCAGGACTTGCTGGGCGGGCGGGTAGACCTGTTTTTTGACCTGTCACCCACTGCGCGGGTACAGGTCGATGCAGGAACGGTCAAGGTGCTTGCGGTGTCAGGCGGCGCGCGCAATCCCGTGCACGCCGACGTACCCACCATTCTTGAGACCGGCGCGGCTGCGTTGGAACTGGAGTCCTGGTTTGGCTACTTCGCGCCGGCCAAAACGCCACCCGAAGTGCTGGGGCGTCTGCGCACCGAACTGGCCCGCGTGATTGCCGCACCCGATGTGACCGAAGCCTTCCGCAAGGCCGGAGGCAAGCCCCTGAGCCTTACCCTGGCCGAGACGCGGGCTCTGGTGGAGCGAGATGTGCAGCGTTGGACCCGGCTGATCCGCGATGCCGACATCAAGTCCGAATGAATCCCCTTTTTTTGAACCGCGAGTTCAAGTCCAAAGTGCAACTTTGTAGTTAACCGGTTAGGTGGGCGAGATGTGAGAGCATCCCAGGGGTGCGGATGGGTGTCACATCGTCAACCGCCTGCACGACGAAGTGCTCAAGGCGCTAGCCGCGCCCTGGCTTGCGGGGCTGGCGGCGTGAGCGCAAGGCAACGGGCCTGACGCGGGTGCCACGCCCATCATCACCGCTTCTCCAGTAATCAGGCCGTCTCCGCCCGCTTGATCCCGCTGACCTCGGCGCTAGCAGTCGCCGCATCCATCGGAAAGCGGTCGCCGAACTCGAACATGTCGTCGTGCTGGAAGCCGTCGTAGGACTGCACTTCCCACCAGTTGTGATCGAGGTCAACCAGGTAGAACGAGTAGACGCCGTGCTGGTCGGCAATCGGCATCACTTTGCGGATGCCAAATTTTTCTTTCATCGTGCCATCGCTGGCGGCTTTCCAGCAACGGTCCACTTCGGCGCGCGAACCGACGTCAATGCCCCAGTGATTGAGCAGGTTGACGGGTTTCAACTGATCGCCGACTTCGACGCAGACAATGTGGAATTTCAAACCGCAGCGGATCACCATCGCGGGGATCGCGTGGCGCACGCATTCGAAGCCGAGAAACTCTTCGTAAAATTTTCGCGAGGCCTTGAGGTTGTAGACCTCCAGCGTGCCGTGCGACATGACGTAGGGCTTGATGACCGAATTGGCGTTGGGCGGGTCGATGCGGGCGTTTTCGATGGTGGGAATCATGGCGTCTCCTTTGATGGACTGCTTGGGTTGGCTGCGTTGCGGGCGTTGTCCGCCTCTGTTAGAAATGAGTCGGCGAAGAATTCTGTTTCCGGCAGGCCGCGCTGCGTGCTGAAATCGCGCCGCGCACACTCCACCACCACCGGCGCACCGCAAGTATAAACCTGATGGCCGGAGAGATCGGCAAAGTCGTCGAGCACCGCTTGATGGACGAAGCCGGTGCGGCTGGTCCACGCGTCGTCGGCAGTCGCGTCGGAGAGCACCGGGATGTATTTGAAGTTGGACAATTTCGCCTCCCATTCGTGCGGCACATCGAGCATATAGAGATCGCGTTTGCCGCGGCAGCCCCAGTAGAGCGTCATCGGCCGCTTGTCGCCAACTTTCACAGCGAATTCGAGCATCGCCTTGATCGGCCCGAAACCGGTGCCGCTGGCGACGAACACGGCGGGCTTGGCGGAGTCGCGCAGATAGAAACTGCCCTGCGGGCCTTCAAAACGCATCACCTCGCCCACTTTGAAACCGGCGCTGAACAACTTGTCGGTGAACTTGCCGCCGGGCAAATGACGGATGTGAAACTCCAGCGCGCGCACGCCTTCGACCGTGTGGGTATTGGCGATGGAATAGCTGCGGCGGCTGCCGTCTTTCAACATGAATTCGACGAACTGGCCGGAGATGAACAGCATGTTCTCGTTCATCGGCAGGCGTACGCGCAGCAGCATCACGTCGTGCGCCAGCGGCGTCATGTCAGTAATGCGGCAGGGCACCACCTTTGACTTGATGCCGGCAATGCCTTCGAGTTCCTTGACCTCGACGATGCAGTCCGACAGCGGCGTGGACTGGCACAACAATGCCAAACCGGCGGCGCGATCCGCATCGCTGAAATAAGCCGGATGCGAATCGCCATAATCGACCGTGCCTTCAACGATGCGGCCCTTGCAGGTGTTGCACACGCCCTGCTTGCACGAGTAAGGCATGAAGCGACCTGCGGCCAGACCGGCCTGAAGCATCCGCATGCCTTCCGGAACTTCATAGCGGAAGCCGCTGGGCATCAGGGTGACAGAATAGCTCATCAGGGTAATCGGCAGGAGAATGAGTGCTGGTCGGCTCTTGGCAGTATGGCTCGCCGCAGGAATCAGGCCATGCGATTGACGAGCGTGCCGATCCCCTCGACCGTGATGCGCACTTCATCGCCGCTTTTCAAAAAGATGCCGCGCGCCGTGCCGACGCCAGCCGGCGTGCCGGTGGCGATCACGTCACCGGGATACAGGGTGCAGCGCTGCGAGATGAAGGACACCAACTCCGCATCGTTGAAAATTATTTTGCTGGTGTTTGAATCCTGCATCAGCGTGCCGTTGACCCATAGTTTGAGAGCGAGATTGTTGGCATCGGCAATGTCTTCCTTCGGCACGATCCACGGCCCCATCGGGCAGGCGCCGTCCCAGTTCTTGTGGCTGATCCAGTCGTATTCGAACGGCGAACCGGAGTTGGGCTTGACCGTCGGGCGGCGCAGAAAATCGCGCGCCGACAAATCGTTGATGATGCTGTAACCGGCAACGAAATCCATCGCGCGGGCAATCGAAACGTTTTTGCAGGTTCGGCCGATCACCAGCGCCACTTCGAGTTCCCAATCGACTTTTTGCGAATACGACGGCAGCGTGATGGTGGCGCCGTGTCCGGCCAGCGTGTTGCGCGGTGTTTTGATGAAGCACCATGGCGGCGTGCCGGTGGTGTGCGGGTCCGGCGCTATCGGCAGATTGAACGCCTTGGCCATTTCGGCAACGTGATCCGTGTAGTTGGCGCCGGCGCAGTAGATGCCGTTCGGGTAGAGCACTGGCGGCGCGTAGGTGAGGGTGTCGAGCGCCTGGCCGGTTAGTTGCGCGAGTTTCGCGGCATCGCCCGCGAGCGTGCGCAGAGCGGCGCAAGCGCGCTGCCAATCTTCAAGCACCGCCAGCACGGTGGGGGTGACAGGGCAGGCGTCGGTCAGGTCGTAGGCATTGATGCCAATTGCCACTGCGCCAACCGCGCGGCCGGCGCGCGTATGGGTCAACAACTTGAAACCTGCGGACATGGGGCTCCTCAAATCTGATCGCGGCGTGACTCCGTGCCGCGCTATTTGTCCGCCATGTTGCAGTGGATCAACTGTTCAACGCACCGCAGCATCGTAGTAGCGCCCGTCGTAGTAGCTGGTGGGGCTGGACAGCGTCTTTTGCGGCTTGGCGTACTTGCGGCGCAACTCCAATGCGGTAGCAACGCCCTGCATGTCGATCCTCGCCTTGCGCTGCAGGCCCTCGGTGGGGTGGGTGAGTATCTGATACGCGATTTCCGCTGACCTGGCGGATGCATCCGGCGTGTTCTTCATGAATATCGTGATGGCCTCGGTCCGGTTCTTCGGATCGAACAGCCATTCCACGCCCTCAGCGTACGCACGGATGAAGCCGGTGAGCGCGGCAGCGTTATTCGCCGCCCAGGACTTGCGCGCTCCCAAAACCAACCCCTGGTAACGGCCCAGCGCCTGCGAGGCGTCGGCGAGGCGATTGAAGCCTTTTTCCTGCGCCATCACATCCTGCGGCGAGAGCAGCAGGGTGGCTGCGTGCTTTTTCTCCAGCAACGCGGTGTAACGCTGTCTCGCGCCGCCGGCGCGTTCGGTCTGATAGTCACGACCGAGCACCAGTCCATTGCGCTCCATGATCTCGAGCAGCACAAAGGCATACCCCGTGGTCAGCGCGTCCACCGAAAGGGTCTTACCCCTCAGCTGGTCAATCGAGCGTATCTCCGGCACCGACACCAGGCGCAGGAACCCCTGGTCGCCGCCCATCACCGCGATCAGGTCGGAACCGTCGACCGGCACGGGGCCCTGCCCCTCGCGATAGGCGACGATGTTGTCGATCGCCGTCATCGCGATGTCGAACTTCCCCTCGATCAGCCCGGTGAGCTGGAACTGTGAATTCGGCGTGTTGGTTACCTGTAATTGGACGCCGTTCTTCGCAAACATTCCCTGTTCCTGCGCGGCCCAGATCGGGAGGTTCCAGCCGCCGGGAAACACGATCAGGTTCAGGATTTTGGGCGGACCGGGGGGCTGGCTCGCGCATCCCGCCAGCAGCAAGACCCCCAGCAAACCCGTCAGGACGATCCTCAATGTGGCTTTCATCTGTCTCTCCTCTGTATAAAATAAAGGGGTCGGAAAACGCAGTTTAGTATAGGCGCATGTGTCATGAAGAACGGCAAGGGATAGGAAATTCAACCGCATGAGGTCAAGTATCGCACCAAAAATCAACCTCAGAAAATAAGCACACCCTCGTTCACCAGTCTGATTGGCAGGGATAAGGCCGCGCCGTTGCCGCGCAAGGCCCGCACGCCACGGTCGATCTGCTCGAGCGCCGGCATCATATAACTGCGCAGAATTTCACCCGCCTCGGTCATTCGAACTTCTTTGCGCTGCGGTCAAACAGCGCGACGCCGAGTTCGCCCTCCATCTGCCTGATCTGGTGCGACAGCGTCGATTGGGTGATGTGCAGGCGCTCGGCGGCGCGCGTGAAATTCAGGGTTTCGGCGACGGCGTCGAAGTAGCGGACATGGCGGAGTTCCATGGAGACGACCTCTGGTTTTTACC
Source organism: Polaromonas sp. (assembly GCA_038902775.1). Taxonomy (GTDB): domain Bacteria; phylum Pseudomonadota; class Gammaproteobacteria; order Burkholderiales; family Burkholderiaceae_C; genus Polaromonas. The sequence continues at coordinate 18,447 of JBCKNM010000006.1, read as the reverse complement.
ATTGATGGCATCGATGATAACCGTGTAAAGTAATCACTTCCAGAGCATGACATGACGCTCTAGACTGCGTACAGATCAAGTTCACGCCGGGGTGGCGTGAACCACTACAGGAGACAAAAATATGACGCAATTCGAAGCACAAGACTTGGCGCAGGCCGTGGTGGACCGAATGGCGGATTGCAAGGAGCCCCGCTTCAAGGAAATCATGACCTCTCTGGTCAAGCACGCACACGCCTTTGTGCAAGATGTGCAGCTCACCCCCGATGAATGGATGGCCGCCATCCAGTTTCTCACCGCCACTGGCAAGATGTGCGACGAGAAGCGCCAGGAGTTCATCATGCTGTCTAACACGCTGGGCATCTCGATGCTGGTCCATCAAACCCACGTTCTATCCCGTGCCGGACGATGGTCCCGTCGGCGGTATGCTGCACCGCATGGGACGCCACACAAACCGCCCGGGCCACATGCACATGATGCTCAGCGCCCGGCCACGAGCGCCCGGTCACCCACCTGTTTGTGTCCGACAGCCCTTATCTCGATTCCGACGCGGTCTTTGGCGTGCGCAACAGCCTGATCGTGGATTTTGCAGCGCACCCGGCCGGCAGGGCGCCTGACGGGAAGCTGATGGACAAACCCTTCCACACCGCCCACTACGATTTCAAGCTGGTGTCGACCGCCTGAAACCTGTCCACCACTTCACCGGAGACATCATTTGAAAATCGGCAAAGCCACCGTGCCCCGCTCTGCCATCTGTACTTCGAACGAGAACACCATCGTCGTTCGCGGTGTCGATCTGGCCCAGGACCTGATCGGTCAGATCAACTTTGGCGACTACTTCTTCCTGCTGGTCACCGGGCGTCGCGCCGACGCCGCCACCAGCGCTGTGCTTAATTCCACCCTGGTGGCGATCGCAGAACACGGCCTGGTGCCCAGCGTGCAAGCTGCGCGCATGACGCTGGCCGCCGCACCGGACGCCATGCAGGGCGCGGTGGCCGCCGGCATCCTGGGCTCGGGCTCGGTGATTCTCGGGGCGTCGGAGGCAGCAGGCCGCCTGTACCTGGCAGTTGAAAAAGAAGCTGAAAAGCACAGCGGCGACCTCAGGGCCGCCGCACGCGTGGTCGTTGCCGATCTGCGCGCCCGGCACCAGGCCATAGCCGGTTACGGCCATCCCGAGCACAAGGCGCTCGACCCGCGCGTGGGCAAGCTGTTTGAAGTGTCCGTCAAAGCCGGTGGCGGCCAGCGCTATGTCGATATCGCGCGCGCCGTGGAAGCGGTGATTCCCGAGGTGGTGGGCAAGGATCTCAAGCTCAATGTCTCAGGCGCCATCCCCGCCGTGCTGCTCGGCGTGGGCTTTCCGGTCAACGCGCTCAAGGGCGTCCCCATGCTGGCACGTACCGCGAGCCTGATTGCGCACCTGAACGAAGAACTCACCGACCCTATCGGTTTTGCGCTGTCTTACCAGGCCACGCGCGAGCAGCAATACACCGGCGAGATGCCGGCGGGCGCGAAGTAAGGGATGCCCGACATGATCAAGGTACTCCAGGGTGTGCGTGTGCTTGAACACGGCACCTTCATCACCGGGCCGGCGGCCTCCATGCTGCTGGCTGATCTGGGCGCCGATGTTGTCAAGGTCGAGCTGCCGGGCACGGGTGATCCGTTTCGCGCTTTCAAGGGCGGTCTGTACAGCCCGCACTTCCAGACCTACAACCGCAACAAGCGCAGCATCACGCTCAATACCAAACAGGCTGAAGACCTGGCGCAGTTCGATGAGTTGATCCATGAGGCCGATGTCTACATCCAGAACTTTCGGCCTGGCGTGGCCGAGCAGATTGACGCCGGTGAGGAGCGGCTGCGCAAGATCAATCCCAAGTTGATTTACTGCTCGATCAGCGGTTTTGGCCCCACCGGCCCAGCCGCGCACCGGCCGACCTACGACACCGTGGCGCAGGCCGCCAGCGGCTACCTGCACCTGCTCGTGAACCCGACCGACCCCCGTGTGGTGGGTCCGGCGATTGCCGATTCGGTGACGGGTTTTTACGCCGCCTACGGCATCCTCGGCGCGCTGCATGAGCGGCACGGCACCGGCGTGGGCCGCAAAGTCGAGGTGTCGATGTTCGAAGCCATGACGCATTTCAACCTCGATGCTTTCCAGCACCTGTTCTCGGCGAATGAGGTGATGGGCCCGTTCAGCCGGCCCAGCGTTTCTCAGTCCTATGTGTTGCAGTGTTCTGACGGCAAGTGGGTCGCGCTGCACATGTCTTCGCCCGAGAAGTTCTGGCAGGGCCTGGCCACCGCCATGGAACGCGCCGACATCTTCGACGACGAGCGCTTTGCCAGCCGGCAGGCGCGCGTCGATCACCAGGAAGACATAATCGAGGTGCTGGGCCCCATCTTCGCCCAGCGTGAGCGCGCTGAATGGTGCCGCCGCCTGGAGGCCAACGACGTGCCGCATTCGCCCATGTACACCACGGCCGAGGTGCCCGACGACCCGCAGGCCAGACACCTGCAGCTTTTCATCGAGACACAGCATCCGGTGGTCGGCTCCTTTCGTACCGTGCGTTCGCCCGTGTCTTTTGACGGGGAGCGTGCGCTCGACGTCACCGCACCGCCGCTGCTGGGCGAGCACAACACCGAATTTCGCGGCGGCTGGCCTCAACGTGCGTCGGCAACACCCCCCACCGAAAGCAAGCCATGAACACCTCTTCCATTGGTACGCTGCTCCGCTGCCTGACGCGCCGCAAGGCGCTGGCCGCTGTCGCCCTGGGCGTCGCTGCCCTGGGCCTGAGTCCGGCCGCAAGCTTGGCCCAAGGAAGGCAGCTTGGCCCTGTCCGACGTGATGGGCGGGCAGGTGCACTTTATGTTCTACCACCCGGCTGCGGTGATGCCCCACATCAAATCCGGCAAGTTGCGCGCGCTCGGCGCATCCAGCGCCAGGCGCAGTTCCGCCGCGCCGGAGATGCCTTCGATTGCCGAGCAGGGTTATGGCGACTTCGACCTGATGCCCTGGTTTATGATGTACGCGCCCGTGCTCGCTCGCCTGCGCGAAGCGGCCAACCAGGCCATGGCCAGCGGCGAAGTCACAGCCAAACTTGGCGCGCAAGGCCTGGAGCTGCGCAGCATGAAGCCCGACGAGCTGGCCGCTTTCGGCCGTGCTGAAATTTCCAAATGGTCTGAGCTGGTCAAGCGCTCCGGCGCGCAGATCGACTGAGGCCGAGTTTTTCCGCGACCTTATCCATCAATCAACAGGAGACAAGCCATGAAGTTTTTAAGTCGTATTTTGTCAGTCGTTGCTGCCGCCGCAAGCGCTGCAACGTTCTTTGCGATGCCCGCCGCAGCGCAGGCACCGGCGCCCTTGCGCATCGGCAGCACGCTGGCCTTGACGGGCCCGCTGGCGACGGTCTCGCTGACGCACAAGCTGGTCGGTGAAATCTATGTGGAGCAGCTCAACGCCAAGGGTGGCCTGCTGGGCCGCAAGGTCGAGTGGATTGTCAAGGACGACCAGTCCAAGCCCGATCTGGCCCGCACACTGTATGAGCAGCTCGTCACCTCCGACAAGGTGGACCTGCTGATGGGCCCGTATGCCACCGGGCTGATTCTCTCGGCCATGGGCGTGGCGCAGCGTTACAACAAGGTGCTGGTGCATCACACCTTCGGCATTCCTTCACTGGCCAAATACGACATGCAATTCCCGGCCTGGTCGCTTGGTTCGGACCCTGGCAATACCGTGCCCAGCACCCTGTTCGATGCCCTGGCCGCTTCGCCCAAGCCGCCCAAGACCATCGCCATCGTGACCAGCAAGTTTCCTTCGGTTCACTTCATGTCGCTCGGCGGTCGTGAAGTGGCCAAGAAGCGCGGCCTGCAGGAAGTGTTGTTCCTGGAATGGGACTTCGGCAACCGTGATTTCGGACCGATTGCCGCGCGCATCAAGGACGCCAAGCCCGACTTCGTCTGGATGGGCGTCATTGGCCTGGAAGGCAACATGCTGCTCGACGCGATGAAGAAGATCGACTACACGCCGCCACTGCATTTCCACCTTTACCCGGCCCCCGGTCCCATGACCAAATCCGCCGACGGCAACCATGCGCTGGCGGTCACGATTTTCGAAGAACATGCGCCTTTCACCAACAACCCGGTGGCTGCCGAATTTGTGAAGATATTCAACGAGCGCGCCACCAAGTTGGGCCTGCCGGACACCAGCGTGGAAACGCAGGCGGCGGCATCTTATTCAGCCTGGCAGCTCCTGGAAGCCGGCGTGCGCGGTGCCAACAGTTTTGACGACAAGGCGATCGCCGCCTTCCTCAAGAAGAGCCGCATCGACACCATCCAGGGCCGCCTGCGCTTTGACGGCCCCGGCAACTTCGGCGACGACCTGATGAAGATCAAGCAGGTGCAAAACGGCAAGTGGGTGGTGATCCATCCTGCCCAGTTCGCGCCGCCCGGCGTGAAGCTGCAGGTCAAGTAAAGCCTTGAACCGCAGATGAGTTTCCCGAGTTTCAACCTGCTCGCCCAGTCCATCCTCTCGGGGATTTTCATCGGCAGCCTCTATGGCCTGATCGGTTTGGGGCTGGGCCTGACCTGGGGCTTGCTGCGCCAGATCAACCTGGCCCACTTCGGCCTGGTTTTCCTGGCCGCTTACATGAGTTACCACATGGCCACCGTGTGGCATGTGGACCCGCTGCTCACGCTGCTGGTGTTACCGCCCTTGTTCTTTGTGTTTGGCGTTGGCATGCAATGGGTGTTGTCGCGTTTTGCGATTTCGCCGTTTAATTCGCTGCTGGTCACCTTCGGCATCACGGTGGTCATCGAAAGCGTGATCCAGGCGATCTGGACGGCGGACTTCCGCCGGCTTGAGACGCACTACAGCGACCAGAAATTCATGGTCGGCTCGCTTTATGTGCCGGTGCCGGAGCTGGTGACGCTGGTGATTGCGGTCAGCCTGTCGCTGCTGATCTGGGCCGCCATGCGCTACACCGATCTGGGCAAGTCCCTGCGCGCCATGGCCGAGGACGGCCCGATTGCCTCTGCCTTCGGTATCAACCAGCAAGGCATGTCGCTGATGCTGGCGGGCATCTGCGCCGCCCTGGCCGCCGTCGCCGGCATCTGCTTGGCGCTGACTTTCACGCTGACGCCTTCGCAGATTTTTTTGTGGGTCGGCGTCATCTTTGCGGCGGTCATGCTCGGCGGGCTGGGTAGTGCGCTCGGGCCTCTGGTGGCCGGCATCATCATCGGTGTCAGCGAGGCCATCACCATGGCCGTGGCGGCACCTTCGTGGGCGCCCATCGTCTCGTTCTCGCTGCTGATCGTGATGCTGCTGTTTCGCCCCGGAAAAATCGGAACATGAACAAAACGGTGATCGGCATCCTGGGTGCCGGCGCGCTGCTGGCTAGCGTGCCCTGGCTCGGGCTGCCGGCTTTCTACGAGTCCTTCCTCTACCTGATCTGTCACTGGATGATCCTGGCGCTGTCCTGGAACATCCTGTCGGGTTATTCGGGTTATTTCTCCTTTGGCCACGGTGCATTTTTCGGCATTGGTATGTACACCTCCGCCGGGCTGGCGGCCAAGCTGAACTGGCCCTTTCTCTGGACCTTGCCGGCGGCCGCCCTCATGGCTGCAGTGCTGGGCATGGCGCTGGGCGCGGTGGTGTTTCGCGTCAAGTCTGTGCGCGGCGAACTGTTTGCGCTGCTGACCCTGGCCATCACCTTTGTGGTCGGTACCATCGTGCACAACACGCGCATTGACGGCGGACCGGGAATCTACCTCCATGCAGTGGCCGTGCCGCAGATCGGTCCCACAGCGTCGTCCTCGCTTTACCTGATGGCGCTGATTGGCGCCGTAGCCACGCTGCTGATCTCTTACCGCATCCAGGCATCCAAACTCGGCATTGGCCTGTTCGCCATCCATGACGACGAAGACGTGGCCGAGGTCATGGGTGTGCCGACCTTTCGCTACAAGATCATCGCCTTCGGCATCTCGTCCGCGCTGGCGGGGCTGGCGGGCGGCATTCATGCGCTGTTTGTCACCTATGTCACGGCGGGCGATACTTTCAGTATTGTCGTGCCGCTGACGGTGGTGTTGATGAGCGTGCTGGGTGGCACGCGCCACTGGGCCGGACCGGCAGTGGGCGCCATCGCCATCACCTGCCTGATGTACTTTTTCACGGCGGGCAACAACCCGATTGCCGGCAAGGCCGCAGTTGGGGTGATTCTGGTGGTGGTGATCCTGTTCATGCCCAACGGCATCCTCGGCTATTTTCTCAAACGCACGGCGGGCAAGCGGTCGGTGCGGCCTGTTGCTGCGGAGCCGACGGGCGAGGCTGTTCCGGCGCCCGCCACGGCGCCGACACCTGTCCGTACACCCGGCAAGGTGCTGCTGGACGTGCGTAACCTGTCCAAGGCCTTCAAAGGGGTGCAGGCACTCGCTGGTGTGAGCCTGCAGGTCCATCAGGGGGAAATCCTCGGCCTGATCGGCCCCAACGGCTCGGGCAAGTCCACCTTCATCAACGTGGTGAGCGGGCATTTTCCCGCCACGGGTGGCGAGATATTCTTCGAAGGCCGTCAACTGGCGGGGCTGGAGGCGCACAGCATTGCGCAGGCCGGCATCGCGCGCACCTACCAGATCCCGCGGCCCTTCGCCCACATGAGTGTGTTGCAAAACGTCGCGATGGCGGCGATGTTCGGCGGCGCGGCGCTCGATCACAAACAGGCGACGCGGGAAGCCTGGAAGTGGCTGGAGTTCACCGGCCTGCAGGACAAGGCCGATGCCTTGCCCGACGACCTAAACCTGCACCAGCGCAAGTTCCTCGAGCTTACGCGCGCCCTGGCCTCGCGCCCGCGCCTAGTGCTGCTGGATGAAGTGCTATCCGGCCTGACGCCGGGCGAGATCAACGAGGCCATCGCGCTGATTCGCAAGATCCGGGACCGCGGCGCCAGCATCGTCTTCGTCGAGCATGTGATGCGCGCCGTCATGGCGCTCGCCGACCGGGTGGCCGTGCTCAATTACGGCAAGCTGATAGCGGTCGGCCCGGCCCAGGAAGTCATGAAAAACAGCGAAGTGGTCAGCGCCTACCTGGGGACACCCCATGCTTGAAGTCAACAACATCCTTGTCAACTACGGCGCGGCGCCGGCGCTGTGGGGCGTCACGCTGGAGGTCAAGCCCGGCGAGCTGGTGTGTGTGGTCGGCCCCAACGGCGCCGGCAAAACCACGCTGATCAACGCCATCGCCGGCATGCACCGGGTACGCGAAGGCGGCCTGCGCTTCAACGGCCAGGACATCACCCAACTGCCCAGCCACCGATTCTGCGAGGCAGGCATCGCCATCGTGCCAGAAGGCCGCAGGCTGTTCACGCAAATGTCCGTGCTGGACAACCTTGAACTCGGCAGTTTCATCCCGAAGGCCAAGGCCTACCGCAAGGAGTCGCTGGCGCATGTGCTCTCGCTGTTTCCGATACTCAAGGTCAAGCTTCACAGCCTCGCCGGGTCGCTGTCTGGCGGGCAGCAGCAGATGGTGGCGATTGGCCGCGCCCTGATGGCCCGGCCCAGCTTGCTGCTGCTCGACGAGCCGTCCCTGGGCCTGGCGCCTTTGATCGTGCTGGACATGTTCCGCGCCATCCGCCACATCAATGCGCAGGGTACCTCCGTGTTGCTGGTGGAGCAGAACGTGGCCATGGCCATGGAACTAGCCAGTCGCGCCTATGTGATGGAAGAAGGCCGCATCGTTGCCGAAGGCCAGGCCAGCGAGTTGCTCACTCGGCCTGAAATTCAGAAGGCTTATCTTGGTTTGTAGCTCATTGGGCTCTAATCCTCAAAACTTTGACTCTCTCGTCATAATTTAGCTGTTTATAGAAGTGCCCTTTAATTTCCTCATCTCACGAAAGCTTTATCCATGACCACTTCTCACGTTGCGCAAGCCGCCCTTGACCAATTGTTTCTCAATGCCCGCACGGCCAATGGCTTTATCGACAAGCCGGTGCCGCTGGAGCTGCTCAAGGAGGTCTATGACATCGCCAAAATGGGTGCCACATCCATGAATACGCAGCCCACTCGTTACGTGTTCCTGATCTCCGCCGGGTCCCGCGCGCGCCTGCTGCCTGCCATGAGTCCCGGCAATTTAGAGAAAACCCGCCTCGCCCCCGTCACTGTGATCGTCGCGACCGACACCCGTTTTTATGAGCACATGCCGCAGGTCTGGCACAAGCCGGGCGCCAAGGAAAACTTCGAAAGCAATCCGGCCCTGTCACAAGGTACTGCTACCCGCGGCGGTACGCTGGGCGGTGCCTACTTCATGATTGCGGCGCGCGCTGTGGGACTTGATTGCGGCCCCATGAGCGGTGTCGATCTGGCCAAGGTGAACGCCGAGTTTTTTGCCGATGGCCGCTATACCGCCAACTTCATCATCAACCTGGGTTATGGCGACGACAGCAAACTGTTCGACCGCAACCCGCGTTTGTCGTTCGAGCAGGCCTGTAGCGTACTTTGAGGATTAGCCGGGTTTGAATTTTCCTCCTTTCCCCCTTATAACCGACCCGTTTTTCTACGCGGTAGCTGTTCCCGCCGTGCTGCTGATGGGCATCAGCAAAAGCGGCTTTGGTGCCGGTTTTGGTTCTCTTGCGGTGCCGCTGATGGCGCCATGCCGTTACTATGGCTGAAAAGTCCGGTTTAATCGTGAAAGCTTGGTGCCAGTTCCGGCGCAAGGCTAATCAGCCCTGAAACACCCGAGGAGATTTTTATGCCTGTGATCGTCATTGCCAATCCAAAAGGGGGCGTCGGCAAATCGACGCTGGCTACCAATGTGGCGGGCTATTACGCCAGCCGCGGCCATGCCGTGATGCTGGGCGATGCCGACAGGCAGCAGTCGTCAAAGCTGTGGCTGGGCTTGCGCCCGCCCGCCGCGCGGCCGATTGCAAGCTGGGATATCAGCGCCGACCTGATTGTCAAACCGCCCAAGGGCACGACCCACGTGGTGCTGGACACCCCCGCCGGCCTGCACGGCTGGCGCTTTAACGATGTGCTCAAGCTGGCCGACAAAGTCATCGTGCCGCTGCAGCCCAGTGTGTTTGATATTTTCCCCACCCGTGCTTTTCTGGATCAACTGGCCGAACACCGCCATGCCGGCAAGATGCAGGTCGGCATCATCGGTATGCGGGTTGATTCGCGCACCATTGCAGCCAACAAGCTGCGTGAGTTTGTCGAAAGCCTAGGCCTGCCGGTACTGGGCTATGTGCGCGACACGCAAAACTATATTCACCTTGCCGCGCGTGGTTTGAGCCTGTTTGACGTGGTACCCAGCCGGGTTGAGCGTGACCTGGAGCAGTGGCAGGGCATTTGCAAGTGGCTGGAGGCCTAATTCCCTATGCGTAGCTTTCAAACCCTGTCTGAGCTGGCAGCCTGCGTTGGCCAGGAAGTCGCGACCAGTGACTGGACCACCATCACGCAGCAGCAGGTCAACCTTTTCGCCGAGGCAACGGGCGACCATCAGTGGATTCATGTTGACCCTGAAAGAGCCACTGCCGGCCCATTTGGCGGCCCCATTGCGCACGGCTTTTTAACCTTATCCTTGTTGCCGAAATTTTTTGAATCGTCGTTTGAAATTGTTGAATCCCGCATGGGTGTCAACTACGGCCTGAACAAGGTGCGCTTTACCGCGCCAGTGCCGGTGGGTAGCCGCCTGCGGGCCCGCATGAAACTGCTGGCGGCCGAGTCGATAGACAACTCTGGCATGCAGATGACCTGGGAAATGACGGTGGAGCGCGAGGGCTCTGCCAAGCCGGTGTGCATTGCCGAGTCCATTGTCAGGCGTTATCCCTAAACCAGCTCCAATGCGGGCTATAGCAACATTTACCCCGGTTGCAATGGGGCTATGCCAAACCGGTTTTGCCGCCAGGCTTCAAATACGGCAATGGCCACGCTGTTGGACAGGTTCAGGCTGCGCTGGCCTGGCTGCATGGGCAGCTTGAGGCGCTGGTCAGCGGCAAACGATTCGCGTACCTCGGCTGACAGCCCGCGCGTCTCGGCACCAAACACCAGCCAGTCGCCGGGCAAAAACGTCGCGTCATAAACACTGCGCGAACCTTGTGTGGTCATGGCAAACCGTCTGGCTGGTGATGGTTTTTCACTTTCCAGCAATGCCTGCCAGCTGGCATGGCGCAGCACCTGGGCGTACTCGTGGTAGTCAAGCCCGGCGCGCCGCATGAGCTTATCCTCCATCGAAAAGCCGAGTGGCTCGACCAGGTGCAAACGGCAGCCGGTATTGGCTGCGAGGCGAATCACGTTGCCCGTATTCGGCGGAATTTCGGGCTCGACAAGAACGATATTGAACATGGGTTATTGTGGGTTATTGGACCCTGACCCCAAAAACCCTACAGGCGTACGCGCAATCGCCATCGCCGTAATGTGTACAGCACCCGCCGTGCGCAATGCCGCTGCTGCGGTAAAGAGTGAGGCACCGCTGGTCATCACATCGTCAACCAGTAACACCCGCCTTCCCACCAGTAAGGGCTGGCGCAAAGGGTCAACCTGAAAAGCGCCTTTGACATTGGCCAGCCTGGCTTCGCGCTGTAGCTCGGTTTGAGGCCGGGTGTTTTTGACGCGTAGCAGCAGGTGGGCGTCTAGCGTGGCCGCGCTACCCGACTGCGCGTGCAGTGCGCAAGCCAGCTCCCAGGCCTGGTTGAAGCCGCGAGATTGCAGGCGCTCGGCAGACAGTGGCATAGGAATCATCAAATCACCCGCTTGCAATGCATTCAAGGCAGGCCTTGCGCCGGGTGCAGCTATCAACAAATCGGCAAAAAAAGTGGCCCAACCGGGGCGGTTGCCAAATTTGTAGCGGATGATGAGCTCTGACCACGGATAGGCGTAATCGGTGGCCACCAGCGTGGTGTCAACGGGTGGGTGATGCCTGGAGCAGTCGGCACACAAGCCGGGGTGTATTTCTGAACCCGTAGGCAGGCCTGGCGCCAGCTCCAGCGCACAGGCGGTGCAACGCATGTGCCCTGGCGAAAAGCGGGCAACGCAAGGCGCACAGACTTGTGCTGCGGGCCAGCTATGGCATACGGCGCACTGGCTGGCCATTGCAGGCAGCAGTGCCTTGAGCTTAAGGGTAGACTTGAAAAGCGTTTTAAACACCGGGTCAATATACTCGCGAGGCTACCTGTCGTTACCTCTTTCTACCTCTTTCTACCCTTCCATTTTCCATGGTCACGAATCAACGCCCCCCAACACTTGACCCTATTGCCGTGGCCCGCTGGCAGCGCGTGGCCCCGGCTGCATCGCCCTGGTTGCATGAAGAGGTGGCAAGCCGTATGCAGGACAGACTCCAATTTATCAAATTGCAACCCGCAGCCTGGGCCCACTGGGGTGCGGTACGCGGTGGCCTGAAAGCCCACGCTGAATTGATAAAAAAATACCCAAAATCAGAGTGTTTTGTGGCTGAAACTGCCTATTTACAAGCGCAAGCAGCGATTAAAAAAATAGCAACTCCATGGTGGAATCCAATCCGCTGGATTCGGAAACCCGTGCGATTCGAACTGCCGCCACCGGACAGCGTAGACATGCTGTGGGCGAATATGGCCCTGCATGAAGCCGCCGACCCGCAGGCGCTGCTGGCCGAGTGGCATAGTGCCTTGAAGGCCAACGGTTTTTTGATGTTTTCGTGCCTGGGGCCGGATACCGCCATTGAGCTGCGCGAGGTGTATAGGCAGCTTGGCTGGCCCCCCGCCGGGCATGCTTTGACCGACATGCACGACTGGGGCGACATGCTGGTGCAGGCCGGCTTTGCCGAGCCGGTGATGGACATGGAGCGCATCACGCTGACGTATGACAGCCCGACGCGATTGCTACAGGAGTTGACAGAGCTGGGGCGCAATTTTCATCCGGCACGCTTTCCGGCCCTGCGCGGTCGCCTTTGGCGTACCCGGCTTGAAGCCATGCTGGCCGAGCGGCTCACGGGTGCGGATGGGCGACTTTCACTGACTTTTGAGGTGAACTATGGGCACGCGCTCAAAGGCCAACGAAAAATCAAGGTTAGCGCGCTGAGTTCGGTCTCGATCGCGGACATGCGCAGTATGCTCAAAGCGCCGAAAACTCCGAGTAAAGACATGAATCAATCTGCGCGCCCCATAGGAGCATATGACCAAGACCAAAAAGACCCCGAATAAAACCCCGTGATGGTGCCCGTTTGCAGGTCGTCCGCGTGCTGATTGGCTTCAAAAAACCCTCACGGGCCGGGCCGGGTCGGCGCTAACTTTATAATCAACAAGTTAATTCGGTTGGAAATTGAAGCAATAGAAGTGATCACGATGAACGTAAGCAAAACCATGAGCAAATTGACACAGCTTGGCACCCAGCAGACGGGCGCAATTTTTGGATTTCTCGCCGCCTGGGCCAGTACCGCCGCTTATGCCGTCAACGATTTGCCAGGTGGCCCGGCTGTCCGGCAGCTCAATCTGCATCCCGCAGTCACCAAAATTGCCGAGGATCAGTACTGGCTGCACTGGTATTTGATGATCGTCTGCATCGCGATTTTCGTGGCGGTGTTCGGCGTGATGTTTTATTCCATCTGGAAGCACCGCAAATCGGTCGGTCACAAGGCAGCCAATTTCCATGAATCGACGGCGGTTGAAATCGCCTGGACGATTGTTCCCTTCGTGATCGTGATCGCCATGGCTTTGCCGGCTACCAAGCTATTGGTGGCCCAGAAAGACACCACCAGCGCAGACCTGACCATCAAGGCCACCGGCATGCAATGGAAATGGGGCTACGAATACGTCGGGGGTGACGGTGAAGGTATTTCTTTTTTCTCCAACCTGTATTCACCGCGTAGTCGCGCGGTCGATTCCATCACGGCCCAGAGCGATTCCTTTTCGCTCGAGGTCGACAATCCCGTGGTTGTGCCGGTCAACAAGAAAATCCGCATGGTCCTTACCGCAAACGATGCCATCCACTCTTGGCACATTCCGGCCCTGGGGGTCAAGCAGGATGCGATCCCGGGTCTCGCCCGCGACACCTGGTTCAATGCTCAAAAAATCGGCACGTACCGTGGCCTGTGCAGCATCGAAGCGTGCGGTGCCGGGCGCGCTTGCGTGCTGATCGTCGTCAATGTGGTGAGCGACGGAGATTACAGAAAATGGGTTGACGGCAAGAAAGAGGACATGGCCGCCAGCGCCGGTGTTGCGAGCAAGTTCCAGATCGTCGGAGCGCTGACGCAGCGCGGCGGGAAATCGTAGCCGACGGTCACCCGCCAGCAAGGCGATGGCTCGGTGCTACAGCGTGGTAATGCGGTCTATTTGTGTTTCACGACCTCGGGTGACGGCGAGAAGTAGGTGCCCCGCGTCTGGAAGGTGTAGTCCCCTTCGAGCGACATCAGGCCAATCAAAATCAGTAAAGCGCCGGTCGGCACCAAAATGGCATACACCAGGGCCAGACGCTCCCACGCCAGATGCATGAAGATGGCTACGATCAGCCCGGCCTTCAACAACATGAACAGGATGATCAGAGACCATCTGAGATAACCCTGGAACTGGAAGTAGTCGACCATATAAGAGAACGCGCTGATGACAAACAGCAAGCCCCAGATCCACAGATAAACACTAATCGGATGCTGTTGCCCTTCCGCCTTTGCTGCCATGCTGCCCCCTGCCGAAGACTGCCCTTGCGCGTGTTCCATGTTTTTCCCTACCAAAGATAAAAGAATGCGAAAATGAATACCCACACCAGATCGACGAAGTGCCAATACAGGCCCATGATTTCGACCATCTCGTAGTTGCCCTTGCGGCCGGTCAGAAAGCCCGGCCTCTCGTCGTCGAGATGTCCCCGCCAGACCTTTACCGCCGTGATAATCAGGAAAATCACGCCGACCGACACGTGAAAGCCGTGGAAACCCGTGATCATGAAAAAGGTCGAGCCAAACTGCGACGCGCCCAGGGGGTTGCCCCAGGGACGTATGCCGTCTACCACGATCAACTTGGTCCACTCAAAGGCCTGCATGCCGACGAAGGTGGCGCCAAATAACGCGGTCACCAGCAATAAAATGGCGCACACTTTCTTGTTTTTTTCATAACCGAACTTGACCGCCATGGCCATCGTGCCGCTGCTGCTGATCAGGATGAAGGTCATGATGGCGATCAGGAGAAGCGGGACCTGCTGTCCCGCGACCGTCAACGAGAAGAGCTCACTAAGGTTGGGCCAGGGGACTTCGGTGGACATTCGCACCGTCATGTAACTGGTCAAAAAAATGGTGAAAATGAAAGTATCGCTGAGGAGGAAGATCCACATCATGGCCTTGCCCCAGGGGACTTTCTTGAACGCCACCTGGTCGGAGGACCAGTCGGCGACAAAGCCCTGCAAGCCTTCAGCCGGGGCGAGTGCTCTCGAATTCGTCATTGCATCTTGTGCCATGTGCATGTATCCCAATCAGGTAAACAACAGTAGACCGAACAAAACCAGCCAGATCACCAGCAGAAAATGCCAGTAGACTGCGCACAGCTCCACGCTCAAGCGTACCTCATCAACCGCCGCGCCGCGTTGCAGCTTGAGGGTGGTCTTGGCCCAGACCCACAGGCCACCCAACAAGTGCAGCCCGTGTAGCGCCGTGAGCAAGTAGAAGAAAGCGTTGGCAGGGTTGGTCGCCAAAAAATAACCCGTGGCGTTCAGTTGTTGCCATGCCCAAAGCTGTCCGCCCAGAAAGACCAAGGTGCAAGCGCCCCCGGCAAGCAGGCCGACTCTGACCCCGTCTATTTGTTCCCGTTGTGTGGCGTTGCGTGCCCATTGAAAGAACACACTGCCCAAGATCAACATCGCGGTGTTAAACCACAGCACCCCCGGATCGGCCAAGGGACTCCAGTCCGCCAACTGCATTCGCATCAAGTAGGCGCTCATAAAGAGCGCAAACAAAGACGTGGCGACCGCCATGAATACGCCAAGACCGACCTTTAGCGGCGGCAGGTACAAGCCGTGTCCGCCATGAGCGGCGGTCAGCTGCCTTTGCTCGACCCAGGGCTTAACGTTGAGCGTTTGCCGGACCAGCCACCAGACAACGACGGCCATGATGACCGCCAAACACAGCAAGATGATCGTCATGGCTAAGTCGCCCGGACGCCTGCTGTCGTCGGACCGGGCGGCACGTTTTGAGGTATGAAATCCTTCTCGGCGCCTGGCACGCTGTAATCGTAGGCCCAGCGATAGACCACCGGCAACTCCGGGCCGAAGTTGCCGTGCTTCGGTGGCGTATCCGGGGTCTGCCATTCCAGTGTAGTGGCCTCCCAGGGATTGCCACCAGATGGCTTGCCTTTGAAATAGCTCCAGACCAGGTTATACAAGAACACTACTTGAACCGAGCCGACGATAAGAGCCGCGACGGTGATCGCGGCGTTCAGGGACTGCGCCGACCCCGTGATAAAGTCAGTGTTTCCCATTGCAAAATACCGGCGCGGCACCCCCAGAAAACCGAGGTAATGCATCGGCAGGTAGATCGCATAGGAGCCGAGAAAAGTGAACCAGAAGTGAAATTTACCCATGCCGTCGTGCAGCATTCGCCCGGTCATCTTCGGGTACCAATGGTAGATCGCCCCCATCACCACCATAACCGGCGCGATCGCCATCACCATATGGAAGTGGGCGACGACAAACATGGTGTCCGAAAGCGGTAGATCCACGGCGACGTTGCCCAGGAAAATGCCGGTCAAGCCGCCATGTATGAAGGTGAAGACGAAGCCGATGGCAAACAGCATCGGGACGTTCAGGCGGATGTTGCCCCGCCACAAGGTCAGCACCCAGTTGTACACCTTGAGGGCGGTGGGGATGGCGATGATGAGCGTGGTGGTGGCGAAAAAGAAGCCGAAGTACGGATTCATTCCGCTGACGTACATGTGGTGCGCCCACACCACGAAACTGAGGCCGCCGATGGCCAGAATCGCCCACACCATCATCCGATAGCCGAAGATATTTTTCCTCGCGTTGACGCTGATCAGGTCGGAGACGATGCCGAAGGCCGGCAGCGCCACAATGTAGACCTCGGGATGGCCGAAAAACCAGAACAGGTGTTGAAACAACACCGGGCTGCCGCCGCTGTAATCAAGCTGTTGCCCCATCGAGACGATGGCGGGCATGAAGAAACTGGTGCCTAGCAAAAGATCGAACAGCATCATGATGGCGCTGACGAGCAGGGCGGGAAACGCCAACAACGCCAGGATGCTGGCCATGAAAATGCCCCATACGGTCAAGGGCAAACGCATCAACGTCATCCCCCGCGTGCGCGCCTGCAATACCGTCACCACATAGTTCAACCCGCCCATGGTGAACCCGATGATGAAGACAGCCAGCGAGACGAGCATCAAAATAATGCCCCAGGTCGCACCCGGCGTGCCCGGCAGGATGGTCTGGGGCGGGTACAGGGTCCAGCCGGCGCCCGTGGGCCCGCCGGGCACGAAGAAACTCGCCAGCAACAACAGCACGGCAAACAGATAGAACCAGTAACTCAGCATGTTCAGGTAGGGGAAAACCATATCCCTGGCGCCGACCATCAGCGGGATGAGGTAGTTGCCGAACCCCCCCAGGAACAACGCAGTGAGAAAATAGACCACCATGATCATGCCGTGCATGGTGACCATTTGCAGGTAGTTGCTGGGATCGATGAAGGAGAATGAATTCGGGAAGCCGAGTTGCAGCCGTATCAACCACGACAACACCAGCGCCACCAGCCCTATGCCGATCGCGGTAATCGAGTACTGGATGGCGATGACTTTGGCGTCCTGGCTCCAGATATACTTTCCGATGAAGGTTTTCGGATGGTAAAGCTCCATCTCTCCGACTTCCGCAGGCGGGGCGAAATCCGATGCGTCATGCGCGACATAAGACATTACAATTTCCTCTTTGCTGATATTTCGTTACGCTGTATCTTGCTCTGTGGCTCTTGACAATTTTGCGCTGCTGCCGACCGCTTAGCGCAAGGTATTGATGTAGGCAACAAGGTCATTGGTTACCTGGTCATCGGCCAGGGTCTCGGCCATCAATTTCATCTGGGCGCCGTATTTGTCGTCCGGATGGACGCCGCGAATACCCTGTTTGAAATTTTTCAATTGAGTGACCAAATACCAGTCATTCATACCCGCCAGCCGGGGGGCATTCATCGCCTGGTTGCCCTGGCCATTGGCACCGTGGCAGATGCCGCAGGTCGTCACATAACGATTTTGACCATCGCTCGCACTCTTCTTCACCGTGGTCGGGGCGGGATTATCCGGCAGCGTCCTGATATAGGCGACGACGTTAGCGATGGCGGCGTCATCGACCAGCGTCGCCGCCATCGGCGCCATCATCTTGCCAAAAACATCTTTCTCGTGCGTGCCCCGAATGCCCTGCTTGTAATATTTCAACTGCTGTTTCAGGTACCAGTCGTTTTGCCCACTCAGTTTCGGCGCATGCAGCGCTTGATTACCTTCCCCCTGCACGCCATGACAGGCGCTGCACACTGCATAGAGCGGCTTGCCTGCCGAGGCATCGCCGGGTACTCGAGCCAAGGTTTGCGCGAACGTCGGATGGCTGCTTAACCAGGTCTGAAACGCGGCCTCTTCTTCCACGACGACTTTGCCGCGCATGGCGAAATGTGCAGTGCCACATAATTCATTGCAGAGAATGTCGAATTTCCCGCTACGCGTAGGGGTGAACCAGATATAGGGCACCATGCCCGGCACCATATCCATCTTGACCCGGAACTGCGCCACGGTGAAGTTGTGCAGCACATCCTTGGAGCGCAGCAGCACCTTGACCGGTTTGTTGATCGGGAGATGTACTTCCTGACTCGATATCAAGACGTCGTCCTGTCCGTTGGGATCGGCTGGATTCATGCCGAACGGGTTCGCGTCGCTGACCAAGCGCGAATTGACCGTGCCCAGCACCCCGTCCTTTCCGGGGAAGCGATAGCTCCAATGCCACTGCTGGCCGACGACCTCGATCACCGTCGCGTTTTCCGGGACATTGACAAATTTGGCCCAGACAACCAAGCCCGGGGCCAACATGGCGACGACACCCAGCGAGGTCAATCCGATGAGCCACCACTCCAGCTTCTTGTTCTCGGGTTCGTAATGCGCCCGACTTTCCTTGCGGTGCCGATAGCGAAGCACGCAATAGGCCAGAAACGCATTGACGGCGACGAAGACAAAGCCGGTGACCCAAAAGGTGATGCTGATGGTGTCATCGATCGAGGTCCAGTTGGAGGCGATCGGCGTAAACCACCACGGGCTCAGAAAATGGAACAGCACCGTGCCCACAATCAGCACGACCAATATAATTGCCATAGCCATACGCTACTTGCTCCTTCTGGATTTAGGTTCAAAGTGCGACGTGCAATCAATCGTTGCATCGGGTAGCGCACTTATTTTTGCCGAAGTATATCTCAAGTAGCAACCCATCGCTGTTCTCGCTTCACCTCATTCATCCCAAGTCGCGCTCATTTTCGAGCGC
>JBCKNM010000005.1:0-62484 GCA_038902775.1 Polaromonas sp. | reverse complement strand
CACAAAGCGCCCACTCAACAGTTGACAATCCAGTCATTCAAAACAAAGCGCAAGTAATTCAGACAAGCGCAAAAACTTAAAGGAACCCCATGGGCGCGCAATGGAAAGCAAAAGGCAAAGACCTGGCGGCTAGTGCCAAGGGCAAGGTATTTGGCAAGCTGGTCAAGGAGATCATGGTGGCGGCGCGCAGTGGGGCTGACCCGGCTGCCAATTCGCGCTTGCGGCTGGTGGTGGAACAAGCCCGCAAAGTGTCTATGCCCAAGGAGACGTTGGATCGGGCGCTTAAAAAAGGCGCGGGCATCGGCACCGAGGCGGTCCACTATGAGCATGTGCTGTACGAGGGCTTTGCGCCGCACCAGGTGGCGGTGATGGTTGAATGCCTGACCGATAACGTCAAGCGCATTGCGTCTGAGATGCGGGTGCTGTTTCGCAAGGGGCAGCTTGGCAGTTCGGGCTCGGTGGCCTGGGACTTTGACCACTTGGGCATGATTGAGGCTGCGCCCACAAACCCAGGTACTACTCCTGGTGCCGATGCTGAAACGGCGGCGATTGAAGCCGGTGCGCAAGACTTTGAGCCGGGCGAAGAAGAAGGCCACACGCTGTTTTTGACCGAGCCAACTGACCTTGACCTGGTCAGCCGCGCGCTGCCTGCACATGGCTTTACGGTGCTCTCGGTCAAGCTCGGCTACAAGCCGAAAAACCCGGTTGACCCTGCGTCTTTAAGCGCGTCAGACCTGGCAGAGGTGGAAAGCTTTTTAGCCGCCATTGATGCAAATGAGGATGTGCAAGAGGTCTATGTAGCGCTGGCTGGCTAATCATCAAAAAAATCAAAAATCAACACCTGTATCAACACCCATGAACGACGAAACTACCAAACCCGCACTGCCCGACCACCTGTCCACCGACGAGCGCAGCCCTCACTTTGTGGCGGCTATCTTTAAGCATGCCATCGGCATTCGCTTCAATGACAAAGAACGTGGTGACGTGGCGGAGTACTGCATCAGCGAAGGCTGGGTGAAGGTGCCCGCTGGCAAAACGGTTGATCGCAAGGGCAACCCGCTGCTTATCAAGTTGAAGGGCAAGGTCGAAGCGTTTTATCGTTAAATGGTTTTTGTGGAGTTATTGGTGTCTGACCCCAAAAACTCTACAAAAGCTATGAGATCTTGGACGTAAAACCGTACAGCCACGGCAGGTCCAGCAGCTTCTCGCCCAGCAGCTTCATGGCCATATCACGGCCCCAGCGCATGGGACCGCTGGCGTGAAAAATTTCGCCGTTGCGCATGGCCCGTGCTTGCACTTGTGCGTTGCGCTGCCAGCGGTTCAGGGCGTAGCGCTGCAGCAGGGTGGGTACATCGAAAGCCGGATCACGGGCAAGCTTGAGCACATGACCCAACTCGGCAGCGTCTTCAATCGCCATGCCTGCGCCTTGCGCAAGGTAGGGGCGCATGGGGTGCGCTGCATCGCCCAGCAAGGCTACGCGGCCCAGCGCGTGCTGGTAGGCGCCATGCATGGGGGGACGGTCGTGCAGCGCCCACAAGCCCCACGCGTGTACGGCCGCCATCAAATCCTGCAATGCGGTGCAACTGCCTGCCGTTGTTTTTAAAAGCGCTGCAGCCGTGGCAGTGCCATCCGGCTTATGGTCCCAGTTTTCTAAATCGTCTGCCACACTGCCCTGCACGATGGCCACCACGTTCAGCCACTCGCCGCCACGCACCGGGTACTGCACAACGTGCAGGTTGCTGCCCAGCCATGCAATGACGTTTTGGCTGCGCAAATTTTCGGGCAGATCTTGTTGCGCAACCAATGCGCGGTAGGCGAGATGGCCGGTGGCACGCGGTGGGCCGTCACCCAATAGCTGCTGGCGCACGCTGCTCCACAGGCCGTCGCTGCCTACCAGCAAATCCCCTTCGACATTTCGCCCTTCAACCTCCATACCGCCTGTAGTCTGCACCGTGACGCTATGCGGAGTTTGGCTAAACCCCGTTACTGCTCGGTGAAGATGCAATTTGGCATCGGGGTATTGCCCGAGCGCATTGAACAGCAAAGCGTGAAGATCGGCGCGATGCAGCGTGAGGTAGGGTGCGCCGTAGCGTGCCAGCATGTCGGCCCCCAGCCTTAACTCGCCGAGCAGGTGACCCGAGACGGCACTGCGCACCTGCAAGCGCTCGGGCGATGCAGCCACTGCCGCCAGCGCATCAGCTAGATCCCAGCCGTGCAGCACACGGGCGACGTTGGGGCCAAGCTGTATGCCTGCGCCGACTTCGCTGAATGCAGGTGTACGTTCAAACAGTCGAACATCCCAGCCAGCGCGCGATGCCGCCAGCGCAGCCGCCATTCCACCAATACCACCGCCCGAAATTAAAATCTGCATCAGGCCAGTAGCTGCCGCAAAACGTATGGCAGGATGCCGCCGTTTCGGTAGTAGTCCACTTCAATTGGCGTATCGACACGCAGGATGACGGTGACCTCTTCACGCGAACCGTCGGCGCGCGTGATGACCAGCCTGGCTTCGCTCTGCGGCTTGAGCTCAGGGTGCGGGATCACGTCTATGACTTCATCACCCTTAAGGCCCAGCGTTTGCCACGACTCGCCCAGCTTGAACTGTAGCGGCAGCACACCCATGCCGACCAGATTACTGCGGTGAATGCGCTCAAAGCTGCGCGCCACCACCGCCTTGATGCCGAGCAGTTGTGTTCCCTTGGCAGCCCAGTCGCGTGACGAGCCAGTGCCATATTCTTCGCCTGCAAAAATCACCGTAGGCATGCCCTCGGCGATGTACTTCATGGCTGCGTCGTAGATGAACATCTTCTCGGCAGCTTGACCACCAGCGTGTTGATAGAGCGTCACACCACCCTCTTCGCGCGAGCCATCGCTACCCGCTGGAATCATCAAATTTTTAATCCGCACATTGGCAAAGGTGCCGCGCATCATCACGTCGTGGTGGCCGCGGCGTGCGCCGTAGCTGTTGAAGTCGGCCTTTTGCACGCCATGCGCCTGCAGCCACTGACCAGCGGGCGATGAGGCCTTGATAGCCCCAGCTGGCGAGATGTGGTCGGTGGTGATGGAGTCGCCAAACAAGGCCATGATGCGAGCATTTTTGACCGAAAACGCGCTATTTTCAGTGCTATTTAGTGCCACATCTCCCTGAATACAGGCGTTATCAGCTACGTTTTCAATAGCAAAATTTTTGAAGAAAGGCGGCTCGGCGATGTAGGTGCTGTTGGGCCAGGTGTAGCTGGTGCCTGTTACGCCCTTGATCTTTTCCCAGAGCTTGCCGGGCTCTGTCGTGATCTTGTCGTAGTTGGCGCGGAAGGCCTTGCCGTTCATGGCGTACTTCATCAGCGCGTTGATCTCGTCGCTGGTGGGCCAGATGTCGCCGAGGTAAACATCCTTGCCGCCCTTGCCTTTGCCGACAGGCTCGGTCATCAAATCGCGCATCACCGTACCGGCAATCGCATACGCCACCACTAGCGGCGGGCTGGCCAGAAAGTTCGCCTTGATGTACGGATGGATGCGGGCCTCAAAGTTGCGGTTGCCCGAAAGCACGGCGGCGCAGACCAGGTCGCTCTTGTCGATGGCTTCATTCAACTCGGGCGTCAGGTCGCCCGAGTTGCCGATGCAGGTGGTGCAGCCATAGCCGACCAGGTCAAAGCCGAGTTTCTCCAGATACGGCATGAGGCCAGCTTCGGTCAGGTACTCGGTCACGATGCGTGAACCGGGCGCCAGCGAGGTCTTGATGTGCGGCTGCACGCTCAGGCCCGCCTCGACCGCTTTTTTCGCCAGCAAGCCAGCCGCCAGCATCACGCTGGGGTTGGAGGTGTTGGTGCAACTGGTGATGGCTGCAATCAGCACGTCGCCATTGCCCACGGTCAGTTGCGGCCGATTGCTCTGCATTGCCACCACGGATCGTGCAGCACCCACCGGGGTGGGCGGTGCCTCGCCAGACAATTTTCCAGTGCCGAAGATCACGGGGTAGCGCTGCCCCAGCCGATCGGCCGGCTGGTTGAAGCCGTTTTCTGCAATCGGCATGCTGAACAGCGCGCTGAACTGATGGGCCACATTGCCCAGATCGATGCGGTCTTGTGGCCGCTTGGGGCCGGCCAGACTTGGCGTGACGTCGCCCAGGTCAAGCCGCACAACTTGCGAGTAATCAATGCTACCCGCCTTCACCACGCCAAACAGCCCCTGTGCCTTGAAGTAGGCTTCAAACGCTTCAATCTCGGCTTTGGTGCGGCCCGTGCCTTTGAAGTAATCAATCGTCTTTTCATCAACCGGAAAGAAACCCATCGTTGCACCATATTCGGGTGCCATGTTGCCGATGGTGGCGCGGTCGGGCAAGGCCAGCGTGCTCGTTCCTTCGCCAAAAAATTCAACAAACTTGCCAACGACTTTTTCTTTTCGCAGTTGCTCGGTGACGCGCAATACAAGGTCGGTCGCAGTAACGCCTTCACACAGGCTGCCCGTGAGTTCAAAGCCCACCACGTCAGGCGTTAAAAAGTAAACCGGCTGGCCCAGCATGGCGGCTTCAGCCTCAATGCCGCCACAGCCCCAGGCCACCACACCAATGCCGTTGATCATGGTGGTGTGGCTGTCTGTGCCGACCAGTGAGTCAGGGTAATAAACATCGCCCGAGGTCTTGTGTACGCCGCGCGCAAGGTATTCAAGATTGACCTGATGCACGATGCCAAAGCCGGGCGGAACAACCTTGAAGGTGTCAAAGGCCTGCATACCCCATTTCATGAACTCGTAGCGCTCGTTGTTGCGCTTGAATTCAAGTTTCATGTTCAAGTCGAGTGAATTCTTTTTGCCGTAGTAGTCAACCATGATGGAATGGTCAACCACCAGGTCTATCGGCACCAGCGGCTCGATGCACTGGGGGTCTTTGCCGAGCTTGATGGCCACGCTACGCATGGCGGCCAAGTCGACCAGCAGCGGCACGCCGGTGAAGTCCTGCAACACCACGCGTGAGACGACGAACGGAATCTCCTG
This sequence comes from Polaromonas sp., assembly GCA_038902775.1. GTDB lineage: Bacteria > Pseudomonadota > Gammaproteobacteria > Burkholderiales > Burkholderiaceae_C > Polaromonas. The sequence continues at coordinate 57,495 of JBCKNM010000005.1, read as the reverse complement.
CGTACGATGAGCGTTTGGCTTCCAATTAGCCAGCTCGGCTACGTGCTCGGCTGTGACGCGTTTGCCATCGCAGTTACGCAAAACCGATTCGAGCACGATGCGCAGCGACACCGGCAGGCGCGACACATTCGGGAATTGTTTGGCCAGCGCAGGCAGTGAATAGAGCTTGCCCGTCTTGCCAGAAGCGGTAGTGAAATTTTTAAGGGTTTTGGCGAACGCGTGGGTCATAGCTAACTCCTTGGCAGATGATGCTCAATTATTGACGTTCAGCCATTGTGACCCTGTCAGATTTCACGCAGTAAATACGGGGTTTAGGGTTATTGGGGTCAGACACCAATTTCGCCGCAGTGCAAGCACTGCACCCTACAGGCGAGCCAAAGGCTAGTCGCATTTGGGCTCTGACCCCAAAAACCCTACCCGCATCAAGCCGAAAAATCTGGCAGGTAACGCACGCTCAGCACACCGTCAATCGCCCGCAGGTCGTCCAGCACCGCATCACTCACGGGGCTTTCAACATCGACCAGCGTGTAGGCCATGTCGCCGCGCGACTTGTTGACCATGTTGTGAATGTTCAGGCCGGCCTGGGCCATGGCGGTTGATATCTGCCCCAGCATGTTGGGCACATTGGTGTTGGCAATGGCCACGCGGTAAGCCGATTCGCGCGCCATGGACACTGCGGGGAAATTGACCGCGTTGACCACGTTGCCGTGCTCCAGGTAGTCGCGCAGCTGATCGACCACCATGATGGCGCAGTTTTCTTCGGCCTCGCGGGTGGAGGCACCCAGGTGCGGCAGTGCAATCACCTGCGGGTGCTGGTTGATGCTGGCTGACGGAAAGTCGCAAACATAACAACCCAGTTGTTTGGCACTGAGCGCAGCCAGCACGGCGGCCTCATTCACCACACCTTCGCGTGAAAAATTGAGCAGCACCGCACCGCGTCGCATCAACGCAACGTTGTCGGCATTGACTAGATCACGGGTGGCAGCGACCAGCGGTACATGCAGGGTCACAAAGTCGGAATTTTTCAAGACATCGGCCACGCTGGCCGCCCGCCTGACCTGGGCTGGCAAGCTCCATGCGGCATCAACCGTGATGTCGGGATCGTAGCCCAGCACCTGCATACCCAGCTTGATGGCGGCATCGGCCACCAGGCAGCCAACCTTGCCCAGCCCGACGATGCCCAGCGTGTGGCCAGCCAGCTCGTAACCGGCAAAGTTTTTCTTGCCGTCTTCGACTGCTTTTTCCATGGCTGTCTCGGCCATGGCAGCATCCAGGCTGGCGACAAAGCGCAGCGCCGGTGCCACGTTGCGGGCCGCCAGCAACATGCCCGTGAGCACCAGTTCCTTGACGGCGTTGGCGTTGGCACCGGGCGCGTTGAACACCGGCACACCGCGTGCACTCATGGCCGCGACCGGAATGTTGTTGGTACCGACACCGGCACGGCCAATGGCCTGCACGCTGGCGGCAACGCTCATCGCGTGCATGTCTGCCGAGCGCACCAGCACGGCATGGGGCGTGGCCACATCCTTGCCAACGTTGTAGCGCTCTGCGGGCAGCCGCTTGAGGCCGTTGGCAGATATCTGGTTCAGCACCAGCACCTCAAAGCGCTGCCCCGGAAAGTCGCCCGACTTACCCATGGCTGGCCTCAAACTCTTTCATGTAGGCCACCAGCGCCTGCACGCCTTCGACCGGCATGGCGTTGTAAATCGAGGCCCGCATACCGCCCACCGAGCGGTGTCCCTTGAGCTGCAACATGCCCCTGGCCTGCGCCCCTTTGAGGAAGGCATCGTCCAACGATTCGTCTTTCAGTTTGAAGGGCACGTTCATCAGCGAGCGGTCTTCGCGCGCCACCGGGTTGCTGTAAAACGAGGTCGAATCCAGGTAGTCGTACAGAATGGCCGCTTTTTTGCGGTTGTGTGCTTCCATGGCTTTCAGGCCGCCGAGTGACTTGACGTGTTTGAACACCAGCCCGGCGATGTACACCGCATAGGTTGGCGGCGTGTTGTACATCGAGTCGTTATCGGCCTGCTGCTTGTAGTCAAACACCGAAGGGGTGTGCGGCATGGCGTGGCCAATCAGGTCGTCACGCACGATCACGATGGTCAAACCCGAGGGGCCAATATTTTTTTGCGCGCCAGCGTAAATCAGGCCGTAGCGGCTGACATCAACGGGCCGCGACAACAAATTGGAAGACATGTCGGCCACCAGCGGTACTGCGCCGGTGTCGGGAATCCAGTTGTACTCGACGCCGCCTATGGTTTCGTTGGAGCAAATATGCACATAGGCCGCGTTGGCATCTAAACGCCAGGTATCGAACTTCGGCACGCTGGTAAAACCCGTGGCTTCGGCGCTGGCCGCGACGTTGACCTTGCAGAAATTTTTGGCTTCCTTGATGGTCTTTTTCATCCACTCGCCGGTGTTGATGAAGTCGGCGCCGGCGTGGCCGCGCAGCAAGTTCATCGGCACGATGGCGTTTTGCCCCAGACCGCCGCCCTGCAGGAACAGCACCTTGTAGTTGGCCGGAATCGCCAGCAGCTCGCGCAAATCCGCCTCGGCTTCGGCGTGGATGGAAATGAACTCCTTGCCGCGGTGGCTCATCTCCATCACCGACATGCCGGAGCCCTTCCAGTCCAGCATCTCGGCTGCGGCCTGACGCAGCACAGTTTCAGGAAGTGTGGCCGGGCCGGCGCTGAAGTTCAAAACGCGTGTCATGGAGAAAACTTTCTTGGGAATATGGGTATTTGAATGGGGTTAAATCCGGCAGCCCGGCTGGGCCACCCGAAGGCACAGCATACAAGAAAGGGAACTTCTAGAAATTCAGGTTTTCGGGATGAAGTGCAAGGCGGACGGAACGCAGCAACCGGAACGTACTCAGGTACGTGAGGATTGCGAGCACTGCGCAACGCAGCAATTTGCCTGAAAAATGAATTTATAGAGGTGCCCTTATGTAAAAAACGCCTGAATGAATTTAACCCGCCACAGACAAAAAGTGAGTGTAAATATAGGTATGATTAATCATCATACTTTTGAGAACTCAACATGAGCAGCGTAAAAGTGGCCATCACCCTAAACAGCGACACACTCACCCAAGTGGACCGCCTTGTTTCAGCCAGCGTTTTCCCCAGCCGCAGCCGCGCCATTCAAGTGGCCGTAGCCGAGAAGCTAGCGCGGATGCAGCGTAGCCGCCTGGCATCGGAGTGCGCCAAGCTCGACCCTGATTTTGAGATGGCGCTGACCGAAGACGGCATGGCCACAGAGCTGCAAGCATGGCCCGAATACTGAGGGGAGAAATTCGCTGGGCAGACCGCAACCCAGTGCGCGGGCGTGAGCAGGCTGGCCTGCGGCCCGTGTTGATTCTGAGCCACGACGTGTTCAATGAACGATCCGGCACAGTCATCGCCGTCGCCCTGACCAGCCAAGCCCAACGCGCCGGCTTCCCGCTGACTTATGAGCTGCTGTCGTCAAAACTAGCGAAGCGATCGTGGGTCAAGATCAGCCAGATACGAACGCTTTCGGTTGACCGCATAGGTGCAAGGCTAGGGCACGCAACGCCTGAAGACATGACGCAGATTGTTGAGGGGTTGAATGAGATTATTGGGAGTTGATGCCGAGCTAGGATTTTTGACGTTGTAGGAGATGGATTCCGGGTCAAGCCCGGATTCAAAAAAACGAAAATTATTTAGCGGCAAAGGCTGCTGGCTTTGGCGTATCCAACAAGCTTGGTGGCGGGTTCAGCTTGATGACTTCGGCCATGGCCAACTGCGCCGGACTCATGCATTCGTCAGCAAGTCGCGTGCCGAGTTTCTGGTTCATCAGCATGGATTTATGACCGAGCTGCAGCCAGACAGCGCCGGACTTCTGGTCTTCCAGCCGGATGGCGCCGGTGGTGGTTGGCACCGGGAACATGCGGTATTTGAAGGCCTCGCCCTGTATGTCGAAGTAGCCCGGCAATTTTTTGTCGGCATCAACCGTCACAAACGCGCCCAGCTCGCAGGGAATACGGCCAACATGCACGCGCTCGGCAATGGCCAATGCGGCCTCGGCGGCTTTGATGCCTGCGGCAACTTTTTGGGCTGCGGACTTCAGCTCTGTACGGCTGGCGGTGGGCGAGACTTTCAGGTTCTTTTTGGGCGCTGCTGGTTTGCTGGCTGCTGACGTGACCGCATTCGGAGTGGTGGTTTGCGCCGCTACAGAAGTAGTCGCCATGGTCAATGCGGCGGCTACCAAAATAGCGGCACCGATGGAAGCGATGGTTTTGTCAGGATATGTTGTCATGTAACTCGCTTAAAAAAAATACGGTTGCACCTCAGTCGGCATGACGCGGCCCGTACGATGCGCTCGCTCCAGAACTTGCCAGAAGTAGCGGTAGCTCGCGCGGTCGTGCAATTGGCCTTCAAAACTGATGGGGGCCCAATCAGCACGCACAGCGGCAACTATTATTTTTGTGGCGTCGTCAATCTCGCCTTCACTGGGGGCAAAGGCTTCGAGTATGGGACGTATCTGGTTCGGATGGATGCTCCACATGCGGGTGTAGCCCAGCTCAAACGCCGCCCGTTTGGCTGCATTTTTTATGGCAGCAGTGTCATTGAACTCTGTGACAACACAATGCGATGGCACCTTGCCATGCGCGTGGCAGGCCGCTGCAATCTCTAATTTTGCGCGCACCACCAGCGGATGCGTGAACTGGCCCTGACTGCTCATGCCGCCTGCGGGTATGGCACCACCGTGGCTGGACACAAAATCCATCAACCCGAAACTGATGGACTGTACGCGCGGATGCGCCGCAATCTCAAACACATTACGTACAGCCAGCGATGACTCGACCAGCACATGCAGCGGCAAATTGCCTGCGGAAGCGGCGATCAAAGCCTTTTCGGCCTTGATGACATCAGCGACTCCTTCAACCTTGGGCACCATGATGTGGCACAGATGGTGCGCGAGCTGGCCGGCAATCAGCGCCATGTCGGCTTCAAAAGCCGGATGGTCAACTGGATGCACGCGTACTGCAACCCTGGCTTTGTCGCTGGCCAGTGCTGCCAATGCGACGACCATCGCAGCATGATCCGCCTCGCCACCAACCGGCGCGCCGTCTTCGCAGTCCAGCGTCACGTCAAAAACGCAGGCATCAAACTCTTCAATCATCTCGGCCTGCAATTGCAGGCTTTTGCGCATCCGCACTTCGACACCGCTGTAGTGGTCGCAGACTGGAAGCAAAACGCCGCCAGCCTGAGAGCCCAGCAGAACGTCGCGTGGATGGGTCACTTAAAAATTACAACAAATGAGCAACACCGGCTTGCTCGCCCTGCAACTCTTCAAGCGTCTTGTTGATACGCTCTTGACTGAACGCATCAATCTCCAGGCCTTCAACCAGCTTGTATTCGCCGTTTTCAGTGGTCACAGGGAAGCCAAACATCGTGTCTTTCGGAATGCCGTACTGGCCGTCCGACGGAATGCCCATGGTGACCCACTTGCCATTCGTGCCCAGCGCCCAGTCGCGCATGTGGTCAATCGCTGCGTTAGCTGCCGATGCTGCCGACGACAGGCCGCGTGCCTCGATGATGGCCGCGCCGCGCTTGCCTACCGTTGGCAAGAAGGTGTTGGCGTTCCATTCCTGGTCGTTGATCATCTTGGCGACGCTTTCGCCCTTGATGGTGGCAAAGCGGTAGTCGGCGTACATGGTGGGTGAATGGTTGCCCCAGACGGTGAGTTTTCCAATATCGGCGACCGGCTTGCCGGTCTTGGCAGCGATCTGGCTGACAGCGCGGTTGTGGTCCAGGCGCAGCATGGCGGTGAAGTTTTTGCGTGGCAAATCAGGGGCGCTCTTCATGGCGATGTAGGCATTGGTGTTGGCGGGGTTGCCAACCACCAGCACCTTGACATTGCGGCTGGCAACGGCGTTGAGGGCTTTGCCTTGACCAATGAAAATTTGCCCATTGATAGATAGCAATTCAGCACGCTCCATGCCTGCTTTGCGAGGCATTGAGCCGACCAGCAGGGCGTAGTCGGCATCCTTGAAGGCCGTCATCGGGTCGCCGTGGGCTTGCATGCCGACCAACAGCGGGAAGGCGCAATCGTCGAGTTCCATCATCACGCCCTTGAGCGCTTTTTGCGGGCCTTCAACCGGCACCTCAAGGAGTTGCAGTATCACAGGCTGGTCCTTGCCCAGCATTTCGCCGGAGGCAATGCGGAACAGCAGGGCGTAACCGATTTGACCAGCTGCACCGGTAACGGCAACGCGGACGGGTTTTTTGCTCATGAGTGGAACTCCAGGAAGGTTAGAAATGAAGGATTTGGATGAAAGATTCAGATGCCTGGGACTCTGGAAAACCCCGAGAGTTTACGCTCGAAAACGCATCAGCGTCAACTTGTCTTATGTCTTATATAAGAGATATGATTACCAGCAAACGCCCTTCAATCATGGCTGCCATCCCCACAAGTTGAGCACTTTTAGCTGACTACCAAGCAGTTACTCCGTTTCTACATCATTTCTAGATTAGACGCGAAGCCGCAGGCAGTGCTGTAACGGCCAAGGCGAAGCAACGACATATAGGAATGATTTAGAAATGGAATTACTCAAAAATGCAGAAAGCCAAGCATGTCAGACACAGCGACAACCGTAGCCAAAAAGCGGCCCGAGTTCCGCAACATCAACGCCTTCACCGACTTGCCCGGCTACCGCCTTCCAATGGCGGGCATTGTGTCTATATTGCACCGTATCAGCGGGGCGATCATGTTTGTGCTGATGCCCTTCATCATCTGGATGTTTGACACGTCGGTGTCTTCCGAGATTTCGTTTGCCAGGTTCAAAGGCGCTTTCAATGTTGGCATGTTGGGCTTGCCTGGATTCATCTGGAAGCTGGTGCTTCTGGCCCTCATCTGGGCCTACCTGCACCATGCGATTGCAGGCCTGCGCCATCTGTGGTCAGACACCCATCACTCGGCCGTGACTCAAGAGTTTGGCAAAACGTCGGCGCTGGTGACGCTGGTGCTCAGCATTGGCATCACCATCATCTTGGCGGCCAAGCTGTTTGGCTTGTACTAAACAAATAACATTGGGGACAGTGCTGAAGCTCTGTCCCCGACTGAATAGGAACTGACCATGGCTGCAAACTACGGAACCAAACGCATCGTTGTAGGCGCACATTACGGCTTGCGTGACTGGCTGGCCCAGCGCGTAACGGCGGCGCTGATGGCGCTTTTTACCTTGGTGGTGTTGGCGCAAGTCATCTTCACCAAGGGCCCTGTCGGGTACGACCGTTGGGCGGGCATTTTTTCATCTCAGTGGATGAAAGTTCTAACCTTTGTCATCATCATCGCCATGCTGTATCACGTCTGGGTGGGTATGCGCGACATCTGGATGGACTACATCAAGCCCGTGGGTGTGCGGCTAGGCTTGCAGGTCTTCACGCTGGTGTGGCTGGTTGGCTGCACTGGTTGGGCGATTCAGGTCTTGTGGCGGCTTTGATAAGTCGCCGTTTCACTTCAGCTATTTTGCTGCGACTGACTTTCAAAAATTTCAACAATGACCGTAACTTCCAAACTTCCCAAGCGTAAATTTGACGTGGTCATCGTCGGTGCCGGCGGCTCCGGTATGCGTGCTTCGCTGCAACTGGCGCGGGCCGGCCTGAACGTCGCGGTGCTGTCCAAAGTGTTCCCCACACGCTCGCACACGGTTGCGGCGCAGGGCGGCATTGGCGCATCGCTGGGCAACATGAGCGAAGACAACTGGCACTACCATTTTTACGACACCGTCAAGGGCTCTGACTGGCTGGGCGACCAGGACGCGATTGAATACATGTGCCGCGAAGCGCCCAAGGTCGTGTACGACCTGGAGCACATGGGCATGCCGTTTGACCGCAACCCCGACGGCACGATTTACCAGCGCCCGTTTGGTGGCCACACCGCCAACTATGGTGAAAAGTCAGTCCAACGCGCCTGCGCCGCCGCTGACCGCACCGGCCACGCCATGCTGCATACGCTGTACCAGCAAAACGTGAAAGAAAAAACCAGCTTCTTCGTCGAGTGGCTGGCGATGGACCTGATACGCGATGCCGCTGGTGACGTGGTCGGCGTGACCGCGATTGAAATGGAAACCGGCGACGTACACATTTTTGAAGCCAAAACCACGCTGCTGGCCACCGGCGGTGCAGGCCGTATTTTTGCGGCTTCGACCAACGCTTTTATCAACACCGGTGACGGCTTAGGCATGGCGGCACGCGCCGGCATTCCGCTTGAAGACATGGAGTTCTGGCAGTTCCACCCGACGGGCGTGGCCGGCGCTGGCGTGCTGCTGACCGAAGGCTGCCGGGGTGAAGGCGCGATTTTGCGCAACAGCAACGGCGAGCGCTTTATGGAGCGTTATGCACCGGCCTATAAAGACCTGGCGCCGCGCGACTATGTGTCGCGCTGCATGGACCAGGAAATCAAGGAAGGCCGCGGCTGCGGCCCCAACAAGGACTACATCAACCTCGACATGACACACCTGGGCGCTGACACCATCATGAAGCGCCTGCCTTCGGTGTTCGAGATTGGTCATAATTTTGCCAACGTCGATATCACCAAAGAGCCTATTCCCGTGGTGCCCACCATCCACTACCAGATGGGCGGCATCCCGACCAACATCCACGGCCAGGTCGTCACGCAAAACGCTGACAACAAGAGCGAAGTCGTGAACGGCCTGTACGCGGTGGGCGAATGCGCCTGCGTCAGCGTACACGGTGCGAATCGCCTGGGCACTAATTCATTGCTCGACTTGCTGGTGTTTGGCTGTGCGGCGGGCAACCACATTGTCGAGTTCAACAAAACCACAACGCACAAGGCATTGCCTGCGAACGCAGCCGACGCAACGCTGGCCCGCATAGCGCGCCTGGACAACGCTACCGATGGCGAGTACGCGCAGGACGTGGCTGATGACATCCGTCGCATCATGCAGCAGCACGCGGGCGTGTTCCGCACGCAGGCCAGCATGGATGAAGGCGTGACCAAGATCGCCGCCATACGCGGACGCGTCAATGCCATCGGCCTCAAAGACAAGTCCAAAATCTTCAACACCGCGCGTATCGAAGCGCTGGAAGTTGAAAACCTGATTGAAGCCGCCGAGGCCACCATCATCTCTGCCGCTGCGCGCCACGAAAGCCGTGGCGCACATTCGGTGGATGACTACGGCGACACGCCAGCGCACCCGAATGGCCGCAATGACACCGACTGGCACAAGCACACGCTGTGGCACAGCGAAGGCAACAAGCTGACCTACAAGCCGGTGCAAATGAAACCACTGACGGTCGAGTCCATCCCCCTTACTGTGCGCACCTTCTAACCGACGAGAAACATCATGGCAAAACGTACTTTCAAGATTTACCGCTACGACCCCGATACTGATTCCAAGCCCTACATGCAGACCATAGAGGTCGAGCTTGACGGTAGCGAACGCATGTTGCTCGATGCGCTGATGAAGCTCAAGGCGCAAGACCCGAGCATCAGCTTCAGGCGCTCATGCCGCGAAGGTGTTTGCGGCTCTGACTCAATGAACATCAATGGCAAAAACGGCCTGGCATGCGTGACCAATATGCGCACGCTGCCAGGTGTTATCACCCTCAAGCCGATGCCGGGTCTGCCTGTGGTGCGCGACCTGATTGTTGACATGACGCAGTTCTTCAAGCAGTACAACTCGATCAAGCCCTACCTCATCAACAACAACGTACCGCCCGAAAAAGAGCGCCTGCAAAGCCCTGAAGAGCGCAATGAACTCAACGGCCTCTACGAGTGCATTTTGTGCGCCGCTTGCACCACAGCTTGCCCCAGCTTCTGGTGGAACCCGGACAAGTTCGTCGGCCCAGCCGGGTTGCTACAGGCCTACCGCTTTATCGCCGACAGCCGTGACGAAGCCACGGCAGAGCGACTGGACAATCTGGAAGATCCGTACCGCCTGTTTCGTTGCCACACCATCATGAACTGCGTTGATGTTTGCCCCAAAGGTCTGAACCCCACCAAAGCGATCGGCAAAATCAAAGAGATGATGGTTCGGCGGGCTGTTTAAATATGGCCCCCACGCTTGTCACTGCGTGTACTGTGCTGCCCCCCGAGGGGGCTGTGCTTGTTTGGGGCGGCCCGGCGCTGCGCACCATGGCCCCCACGCTTGTCACTTCGTGTACTGCGCTGCCCCCCGGGGGGGCGCATTTCGCCTTGGGGCGGCCCGGCGGCGAAACAGCCATCTGCACATGAACACTATCGACGAGCTGATCGGCGAGCGTGCGTTAAGCAAGCTCAAATGGCGCTGCCGTCGTGGTCTGCTGGAAAACGATTTGCTGATTGAAAAGTTTTTTGCCAGACACGACAGCACCCTAACCGTCAGACAGGCTAAAGGCATGAATGATTTAATGGAGTTGTCTGACAATGATTTGCTGGATCTTTTGCTAAAAAGAAAAGAGCCCCTAGAACTGCTAGAAGCAGACTCCAAAGCCCATGTATCCACTCCTGAAGCCCTGGAAGTTTTAAACCTGCTGCGCCCCGTCGCAAATGGTATCGTGACTACCCCTCCCTTGATTTGACAAGAAAGAAGCAAAATGAAGCTAGCCGATAACAAAGCCACCCTGTCGTTCAGCGACGGCAGCCCCAGCATTGAAATGCCGGTTTACAAGGGCACCGTTGGCCCGGACGTTGTCGACATCCGCAAGCTGTACGCGCAGACCGGCATGTTCACCTACGATCCGGGCTTCATGTCCACGGCAGCCTGCCAGTCAGCCATCACCTACATCGACGGCGACAAGGGCGAACTGCTGTACCGCGGCTACCCGATCGAGCAGCTCGCCACCAACTGCGACTACCTCGAAACCTGCCACCTGCTGCTCTACGGCGAGCTGCCCAACGGCGACCAGAAGAAAGACTTCGTCAGCCGCGTGACCAATCACACGATGGTCAACGAGCAGATGCAGTTTTTCCTGCGCGGTTTCCGCCGCGACGCGCATCCGATGGCCATCATGACCGGCCTGGTCGGCGCGCTGTCGGCCTTCTACCATGACAGCACCGACATCAACAATCCGCAGCACCGGGAAATTTCCGCGATCCGCTTGATCGCCAAGATGCCGACGCTGGTCGCCATGGCCTACAAGTACACCATGGGTCAACCCTACATGTACCCGAAGAACCACCTGAGCTACGCCGGCAACTTTCTGCACATGATGTTTGCCACGCCGTGCGAAGAGTACAAGGTCAATCCGGTGCTCGAGCGCGCGCTGGACCGGATTTTCATCCTGCATGCCGACCATGAGCAGAACGCATCGACCTCGACGGTTCGCCTGTGCGGCTCGTCGGGGACGAACCCATTCGCAGCGATTGCAGCGGGCGTCGCGTGCCTGTGGGGACCAGCCCATGGAGGCGCCAATGAGGCTGCGCTCAATATGCTGGGTGACATCCAGAAAAATGGCGGCGTCGAGAAAATCGGCGACTTCATCAAGCAGGTCAAAGACAAGAACTCCGGCGTCAAGCTGATGGGCTTTGGTCACCGCGTCTACAAAAACTACGATCCGCGCGCCAAGCTGATGCAGGAAACCTGCAAGGAAGTGCTGCACGAGATGGGCCTGGGAAACGACCCGATCTTCAAGCTCGCCATAGCCTTGGAAAAGATTGCACTGGAAGACGACTACTTCGTCTCGCGCAAGCTCTACCCCAACGTCGATTTTTATTCCGGCATCGTGCAGCGCGCCATCGGCATCCCCGTGCCACTGTTCACCGCCGTATTTGCACTGGCCCGCACCGTAGGCTGGATTGCCCAGCTCAATGAAATGATTGGTGACCCTGAATACAAAATTGGCCGCCCACGCCAGTTGTTCACTGGCTCGACGACACGGCAGGTTTTGCCGCTGGCACAGCGTTAAGGACCCTTAAGCCAAAGCGCAATCCGCAAAATCAAAAAGCCCGCCTGATGGCGACATCGGCGGGTTTTTTGTTTGGCGCGCGCAGGTTTGAACAAGACATCATAAAATGACGGATTTCCAAGGAAGAATCAGAGGTGCCGCATGAACATTGAGACGCAAGGACGTACGCTGTACGACAAGATCTGGGACGAACACGTCGTCCACACCGAAGAAGATGGCACGACCATTCTTTATATCGACCGGCACCTGGTACATGAAGTCACCAGCCCGCAGGCCTTTGAAGGCCTGCGTCAGGCGGGCCGCAAGGTCTGGCGCACCTCATCCATCGTCGCCACTGCCGACCACAACACGCCGACGACCGGCTGGGAGTTGGGCTACGATGGCATCACCGACCTGGTCAGCAAAGAGCAGATCACCACACTCGACAGCAACATCAAAGAGTCTGGCGCGGCGGCCTTCTTTCCCTTCCTGTCAAAACGCCAGGGCATCGTGCATGTGATTGGCCCCGAGAACGGCGCTACGCTGCCCGGTATGACTGTTGTTTGCGGCGACTCGCACACCTCGACCCACGGTGCGTTTGGCGCACTGGCGCACGGCATTGGCACCAGCGAGGTCGAGCACGTCTTGGCCACGCAAACCCTGCTGGCCAAGAAGCAAAAGAACATGCTTATCAAGGTCGATGGCGCTCTGACGCCGGGCCTGACCAGCAAGGACATCGTGCTGGCCATCATCGGCAAGATAGGCACCGCCGGCGGCAGTGGCTACACGATTGAATTCGGTGGCTCGGCGATCCGCGCACTCAGCATAGAAGCGCGCATGACGGTCTGCAACATGGCCATCGAGGCCGGTGCCAGAGCAGGCCTAGTGGCAGTGGATGCCAAGACGATTGCCTACGTCAAGGGCCGGCCGCTGGCGCCTGGAACAGATCCACAAACCGGCCGGTTTGTGGGGGGCGCGGAATGGGATCAGGCCGTCAAATACTGGAACACCCTGCAGTCCGACGCCGATGCAAAATTCGACACCGTGGTGCAGCTCGACGCCAGCCAGATCCCCCCTCAAGTCACCTGGGGCACCACGCCCGAGATGGTGCTGTCTATCGACGACCGGGTACCCGATCCGGACAAGGAAAAAGATGCCGGCAAACGCGATGCCATGGAGCGCGCGCTGACCTACATGGGCCTACAGCCAGGCAAGGCAATCAAAGACATCTTGATCGACAAGGTCTTCATTGGCTCGTGCACCAACAGCCGCATCGAAGACCTGCGTGAAGCAGCGACCATCCTCCAGAAGATAGGCCGCAAGGTCGCCAGCAATGTCAAGATCGCGATGGTCGTGCCCGGCTCGGGCCTGGTCAAGGAACAAGCCGAGCGCGAAGGTCTGGACAAGATTTTTATAGCCGCAGGTTTCGAGTGGCGCGAGCCCGGCTGCTCGATGTGCCTGGCCATGAACGCCGACCGCCTGGAGCCCGGCGAGCGTTGCGCATCCACCAGCAACCGCAACTTCGAAGGCCGGCAAGGCGCCGGCGGCCGCACCCATCTGGTCAGCCCAGTCATGGCCGCCGCCGCCGCTGTGCACGGCCACTTTGTCGATATCCGTAAATTTGTTTAACCCCTATCCCTGAATGGAAACACCCATGAAAAAGACAACTACCCTGCTCGCACTGTTACTGGTTTCAATTGCCTTGTTCCTGGCCGGATGCGCCACCGTCAAGGGATTTGGACAGGACCTGCAGAAGGTCGGCGAGAAGATCGAAGACAAAGCGAAAAAATAATGAAATCTTTCACCGTACACCAAGGCCTCGTGGCCCCGATGGACCGCGAGAACGTCGATACCGATGCCATCATTCCCAAGCAGTTCCTCAAGTCCATCCACAAGACCGGCTTTGGTCCCAACCTGTTTGACGCCTGGCGCTACCTCGACCCCGGTTTTCCCGGCCAGGACCCCGCCGCGCGCAAACCGAACCCGGACTTCGTGCTGAACCAGCCGCGCTATCAGGGCGCGTCCATCCTGCTGGCGCGCAAGAACTTCGGCTGCGGCTCCTCGCGCGAACATGCGCCGTGGGCGCTGAACCAATACGGCTTTCGGGCCATCATCGCGCCGAGTTACGCCGACATCTTTTTCAACAACAGCTTCAAGAACGGCCTGCTGCCCATCGTGTTGCCAGAGGCGCAGGTGGCGCAGCTGTTTGACGAAGCGTTGGCCTTCCCCGGCTTTACCCTCACGGTCGACCTGGAGCGCCAGGTCATCGTGAAGGCGCAGGGTGAAGAAATTCCCTTCCCGGTGGAAACGTTTCGCAAGTACTGCCTGTTTAACGGGCTGGACGACATCGGCCTGACCTTGCGCCACAGCGACAAGATCAAGTCTTTTGAAGCCGAACGGCTGGCGACCAAGCCTTGGCTGAATCACACCCTGGCCGGCTGATTCTCCGGACAACGCCAGAAGCCATCCTTTGGCCTGGTTTACAAGAGAAATCGTGCTCCAGCCCATAGCCTGCGGGCGCCACCAGCTATAAAAAAGATAGTAACTATGAAAATTGCAATTCTGCCGGGTGACGGCATTGGTACAGAAATCGTTGCTGAGGCCGTGAAGGTTTTGAACGCACTCGATTTGAAATTTGAACTTGAGACCGCACTGGTAGGCGGCGCGGCTTACGAAGCGCACGGCCACCCGCTGCCCGACGCAACGCTCAAGCTGGCGAAAGAAGCAGACGCGATTTTGTTCGGCGCTGTTGGCGACTGGAAATACGACAAGCTGGACCGCCCGCTGCGCCCGGAGCAAGCCATCTTGGGCCTGCGCAAAAACCTCGGCCTGTTCGCCAACTTTCGCCCGGCCATCTGCTACCCACAACTGGTCGATGCATCCAGCCTGAAGCGCGAGCTGGTTGCGGGCCTGGACATCCTCATCATCCGCGAACTGACAGGCGACATCTACTTCGGCCAGCCGCGCGGCCGCCGCATCGCCACGGACGGCCACTTTCCGGGCAGCGAGGAAGCGTTTGACACCATGCGCTACAGCCGCCCCGAGATTGAACGCATCGCCCACGTCGCATTCCAAGCCGCGCGAAAAAGGAAAGCAGCGGGTGGCGAAGGACGTGTCACCAGCGTAGACAAGGCCAATGTGCTGGAGACCTTTCAGCTCTGGAAAGACGTGGTCACTGAAATTGGATTGCAGTACCCCGATGTGGCGCTCGACCACATGTACGTCGACAACGCCGCCATGCAACTCGTCAAGGCACCAAAAAAGTTTGATGTGCTCGTCACCGGCAACATGTTCGGCGACATCCTGAGCGATGCCGCCGCCATGCTGACCGGCAGCATAGGCATGTTGCCCTCAGCCAGCCTGAACGACAAAAACCAGGGCCTCTACGAGCCCAGCCACGGCAGCGCGCCCGACATCGCGGGCAAAGGCGTGGCCAATCCGCTGGCCACCATCCTCAGCGCGGCGATGATGCTGCGCTTCAGTTTGAGTCAGCCAGACGCCGCCGCCCGCATCGAAAAAGCCGTGGATGCGGTGTTGAGCCAGGGCCTGCGCACGCCGGATATTTACAGCGAAGGCACGATCAAGGTCGGCACCGTGCAGATGGGCGATGCGGTGGTCAAGGCGCTGGCTGGCAGCCAAGGCAGATGATTTCCGCATTCTGCCAAACTAAAACCGATGGAAATTACTCAATTGGCGGTTGTTGTCTACGGACGCGAGGGGTGTCCCATGTGCTCCGACGCCAAACCATGGCTTGCCGAGCGCAAGATCGCGTTCACGTTCCGTGAAATCTTCCAACAGCCCCTGTCGCGAGACGAACTCATGGCGCTCGCAGCCAAGACGCCTGCCAGGGTCTTTGATCTCTACGCCCCCAAAGGCGCTCGCAAGGTGGGGCTGCCCGAGGATGGACGCGCGTTGACACCCGAGCAGATCGTGAGCCTCCAGGTCGGCAACCCAGACCTGATCCGCTACCCGCTGTTCGAACTCGACGACAGATTGCTCTTCGGTTTTCACCAAGCCACACGCGACGCGCTGATGGTTCTAGCAGGAACACTCCGATAGCCTTGGATAAGCTCATGGTGGCCAAGGCCGGGCAAGCCTCGCTACAATAGCAAGCTATGTGCAAAAGCCCCGCACCCCTCCACTGCCCCGCCCCGTTGCGAGCGGGAAGTAGCGCGCCGGTTTTTGCCCAGACCACCAAAACGACGACCATTAAAGGCTAGCAAGCCTGGTTCGTCGTGCCCTGCCGGCTCGATGAGCCGGGCCAAAAAGCATATTTTTGAAAAGGGCAATCCAGATGAAACTCGCAGGCAATCTCACAGGACTCGTCGGCTGGCGCGGCATGGTCGGCTCGGTGCTGATCGACCGTATGCAGGCCGAGGGTGACTTTGATTTGATCGAGCCGGTCTTCTTTTCGACCTCCAACGCCGGCGGCAAGGCCCCGGCGCAGGCGAAGAACGAAACCACATTGAAAGACGCGCACGACATTGATGCGCTTCAACACTGCGACATTATCATCACCGCGCAAGGCGGCGACTACACCAGCGAGATTTTCCCCAATCTGCGGGCTGCGGGCTGGCAAGGCCACTGGATTGATGCGGCATCGACGCTGCGCATGAATGACGACGCAGTCATCGTGCTGGACCCGGTGAACCTGCCGGTGATTCAAAATGCCTTGTCCAAAGGCGGCAAAAACTGGATTGGCGGCAATTGCACCGTGAGCTGCATGTTGATGGGCGTGGGCGCGCTGTACAAGGCCGGGCTGGTCGAGTGGATGACCAGCATGACCTACCAGGCGGCATCGGGTGGCGGCGCGCAGCACATGCGCGAGCTGCTCACGCAATTTGGCACGCTGAACGCAGAAGTCAAAGCGCTGCTCGACGACCCGAAATCCGCGATTCTGGAAATTGACCGCCGCGTGCTGGCCAGGCAGCAACACTTAAGTGCCGTTGATACGGCCAACTTCGGCGTACCACTGGGAGGCAGCTTGATTCCGTGGATCGACAAAGACCTTGGCAACGGCAGCAGCAAAGAAGAATGGAAAGCTGGTGCCGAAACCAACAAAATCCTCGGCCAGGGCGCGGGTTTTGGCACGGCGGCTGTGCCGATCGATGGTTTTTGCGTGCGCGTGGGCGCGATGCGTTGCCACAGCCAGGCCTTGACCTTCAAACTAAAAAAAGACCTGCCACTCGCTGATATTGAAGCCTTGATTGCTGCGGACAACCCCTGGGTCAAAGTGGTGCCCAACACCCGTGAAGCGTCGATCAAAGACCTGACCCCGGTTGCAGTGACCGGCACCATGCAAATCCCGGTGGGCCGTCTGCGCAAGCTGGCGATGGGGCCGGAGTACCTGGGTGCGTTTACCGTCGGCGACCAGTTGCTGTGGGGCGCTGCCGAACCCTTGCGGCGCATGTTGCGGATTTTGCTAGGGGCCTGAATACCGTCAAACCGCTTTCAGGAGGGTTTTTGGGGTCAGAGTCCAAATTCATCGTGCCCTTGGCACGCCCTCCGGGTGCGATGCTTTGCATCGTAATGAAATTGGCGTCTGACCCCAATAACCCTCCCTGCTGGCCAAACGTTGCCAGCAGACCACAAATCAAAGTTGTAAGCGCAGCCTGAATGGCTGTGTCAGAACTTAAGTGATGTCTTAGCTTGTCAGCGTAACGTCTTGATGTTAAATTCGTTTTTCGAAAATCAACAGCATTTGTATTAAGGTTTTTGTGCGCTTAAGCAGAATAAAGTTACATGCAAACCAGACACCGGAGGCTCAAAACCCCATGAATCATCGCGTTCGCTGGCACTTGGGGGCTTTGGCGAGTGTCGTTGCACTTCTGGCTAGCCTGGCAAGCCTGGATGCCCAAGCCTTGGCTTTGGGCCAGGTAACGGTTCAATCGGCATTGGGCGAGCCACTGCGGGCCGAAATTGATATTGCCGAGATCACCACTGACGAGGCCGCCAGCCTGAGGGTCGGTGTTGCCAACGCAGACGCTTTTAAAGCGGCAGGCCTTGAGTACACACCGGCAGTCATTGGCATGCAGGTCACCCTGCAAAAACGGCCTGATGGCCGCTCCTACCTGCGCCTGAGTAGCAGCCGCCCGGTGGCAGAGCCTTTTGTGGACCTGGTGCTGGAGGCCAGTTGGTCGTCTGGCCGCATCATGCGCGACTACACCATGCTGTTTGACCCGCCCAGCCTGCGCTCTGGCAGCGCGGGTGGCGCAGCGCCGATTACCGCGCCTGTGTTGCCGCATCAAGCTCCCGCCGATATCCCGCCTGCCAGGGACATTTCGGACGTTCCTCACTACCCGACCAGCCCGCCGCCAGCCGATGCAGCGGCTGTGGCACCGACTCCAGCCCCTGTATCTGCACCTGCGGGCGAAAAACAGGTCGCCGTCAAATCTGGCGATACGGCTGGCAAAATCGCCGTCCAAAACAAGCCCGCCAGTGTGTCGCTAGACCAGATGCTGGTGGCCCTGCTCAGAAGCAATCCTGATGCCTTTATTGGCGGCAACGTCAACCGCCTTAAAGCCGGCGCGGTGCTCGATATACCGGCAGACGAGCAGGCTGAATCCATCCCTGCCGGTGAGGCAACCCGAACCATCATTGCTCAAGCCAAGGACTTCAACGAATTCCGCCGCAAGCTGGCCGAAGGCGTGCCCACCGGCAGCGCCAGTCGCCAGGCTGCTGGCAAGGTGGCTGCTGGCAAGGTACAGGCCAAAGTCGAAGACCGCGCAGCCCCTACCGCTGCGTCAGACAAACTGACCCTGTCCAAAGGTGCCGTGCAAGGTAAAGCCGCAGCCGAGGAAAAAATTGCCAAAGACCGTCAGGCCAAAGACGCATCGACCCGCGTGGCCGAGCTGACCAAAAACATTGCCGACCTGAACAAGCTGACAGGAAGCCCGCCCGCTTCTGGCGTGACATCGGTCGTCACTGTAGCGCCAGGCGTTACACCCACCTCAACGACCGTTGCCACGCTGTCGCCCACGGTAGCGCCTATAACGGCTTCGGTGACCAGTGAGACCACAGCAGTCGCAACGCTCAAACCTGCCGCGGCAGCAGCAGCATCCAGTGGCGTTGCCAAGAAACCAGCGGCAGCGCCGCCACCTCCGCCGCCTGAACCAAGTCTGATCGACGAGTTGATGGACAACCCCTACGTCTTGCCGGGTGCGGGTGGCTTGCTGTTGTTGCTGGGTGCCTTTGGTTTTTACCGCTACAAAAAAAAAAAACACAAAGACGCGGCTCAGGTAGACAGTTCCTTCCTTGAAAGCCGCCTGCAGCCTGATGATTCTTTCTTCGGTGCCAGTGGCGGCCAGCGTATTGACACCACCGAAAGTGGTGCCACGGACTCGTCCCTAGTCTACTCACCCAGCCATCTTGATGCCGCAGGCGATGTTGACCCGGTTGCCGAAGCCGATGTGTACTTGGCGTATGGCCGTGACCTGCAAGCCGAGGAAATCCTCAAAGAGGCCATGCGTACCAGCCCGACGCGGGTGGCAATCCATGCAAAGCTGATGGAAATCTACGCCAAACGGCGCGATATCAAAGCCTTTGAAGTGGTGGCAGCCCAGGCCTTTAATCTCACGCATGGTCAAGGCCCTGAGTGGGCCTATATCAGCGTGCTGGGCCGGGATCTGGACCCAGGCAACCCGATGTACCAGCCCGGCGGACAAGCACATACCTCGACCAAGGCCACCGAAAAAAGCGCGCAAGACCAAGCTGCGGCGGCATTCGGCTCAAGCACCATTCCGCAAATGCTCACAGCGCATCCGAAAGTCGCTGCGGCACCAATGGACTTTGACCTCGATCTGAACTTCTCCATTGGTGATGAACCTGCCGTGACCGCTGCCCCAGTTCCAGCCCCTCCTGTAGCTACTGCACCTGAACCAGCCTATGAGAGCGAGCCGACAATAACCATGCAGCTTCCGTCAGACCCGATTTTTGACGCTCTTGCAATGGATTTTTCCCTTGACGACACGCAAGCCATCAAGGCCACGCCCGAAGCTCCTGCGGCCCAGGCAACAGCACCGCCGCCTGCTCCACCAGCGGCATCCGTTGTTGCAGCACTCGACAGCGGCATGCTGGAGTTTGACCTCAGTTCCCTGTCGCTGGACTTGGGCGGCCCGACCACCAAAAGCCCTTCGCTTGCGGCATCGGGTACGTCAGCCTTGTCGGTATCTGGTGACCCACTGGAAACCAAATTTGCGCTGGCCGAAGAATTCCGTACCCTAGGCGATACAGATGGCGCACGCTCTTTAGCCGAAGAAGTGGCAACCCAGGCCAAGGGGCCGCTCAAGAGCAAGGCCCAGTCCTTTCTTGCCTCTTTGTCGTGAATGGCCAGCAGAACGCAGCGCGTTCGCTGGCCCTTGCCTAGCATACCGTTAAGGCAACTATTGTGCGAATAGCACTAGGCATCAGCTACAGCGGCAGCGCCTACGAGGGCTGGCAGAGCCAGCTTTCTGGCAACACAGTACAAGACAAGCTGGAACGGGCCTTGGGCAAGTTTGCCGCCCAGCCTATTCGCACCCTTTGCGCAGGCCGCACCGACTCGGGCGTGCATGCGCTGATGCAGGTAGTTCATTTCGACACCCCATTGCAACGCGAAACCGCATCCTGGATACGGGGTATCAATGCCTTCCTGCCGCCCGACATAGCCGTGCAATGGGCGCGGGAGGTGCCTGACAGCTTTCATTGCCGTGGCAGTGCCATTGCGCGCCGCTACGCTTACGTCGTTCTTGAATCTCCTGTGCGCCCCAGCGTGGAGGCAGGCCGTGTTGGCTGGGTTTACCGGCCCCTGAGCGATGCGGCCATGCTGGAGGCTGCCAGCTATCTGAAGGGCGAGCACGACTTTTCATCCTTTCGCGCCGCCCAGTGCCAGGCCAAATCCCCAGTCAAAACCATCAGCAGGATTGATATTTCGCAACACCCTGCGCGGGACTCGACCTCAAGCTCAAACCCAGATTCACGTTACTGGCGCTTTGAATTTGAAGCCAATGCGTTTTTGCACCACATGATCCGCAACATCATGGGCTGCTTGGTAGCAGTTGGTCAGGGTGCGCATCCGCCGGGCTGGATCATGGAGGTTCTTGCAGAGCGCAACCGTAATGCGGCAGCGCCCACTTTTTCACCTGACGGTTTGTACTTTCTTGGTCCGGTGTACGAAGACCACTATCGCCTGCCAAACCGTACGCCAGCCTATGATTGGCTGCCATGACAAATAGAGCCCCCACGCTTTCCGCTTCGCGAGCCTCCGGTGGTTCGCTGCCCCTTTCATTTGGGCGTGGGGCTGATTTTCCCAGGGGTGGTCCGTCGGAAAATTTCGCCCCCAAGTTGGAGGCCGTGCGCACCCGCATCAAAATCTGCGGCCTGACGCGCGAAGAGGATGTGGACGCAGCCGTTGCAGCCGGTGCAGACGCGGTTGGCTTTGTCATGTACGAAGCCAGCCCGCGTTACATCACAACAGAGCGCGCCGCTGAATTAGCCCGCCGATTGCCGCCTTTTGTCACGCCAGTGCTGTTGTTCGTCAATGCCAGTGCTACAAAAATAATAGCTTCTCACGCCCGTATCCAGGGCGCTTTGATTCAATTTCATGGTGATGAGTCACCTGAAAACTGTCTTGAAACCGGTCTGCCCTTCATTCGTGCGGTTCGCATACCGCTGAATGAAACCCCGACGCTGGACGTGGCCCCGTTCGACCTCGTAAAATACGCACAAGATTATTCAAAAGCCCAAGCCATCCTTCTGGACGCACATGTCGAAGGTTACGGTGGCGGTGGGAAAACATTCAATTGGTCACTTCTTCCTCCAAGCGTCAACGCTCACCTCGTTTTGAGTGGTGGGTTGACGCCTGCAAATGTGCTGGCTGGCATTTTGCAGGTCAGGCCGCGCTGCACCACGCTGACCGTTGATGTGAGTTCGGGCGTGGAGATTTCGAAAGGAATCAAAAGCGCAGAGAAGATCAAGCAGTTTGTCGCAGCCGTTCGCGCTGCAGACGAACAATTCGAAAAACTTACGGGACAGACCAGGCTACATGAGCCCAGCGAATGAGCTGCTCTGTCCTCAACCGATCAAGACCATGTACGACTACCACCAACCTGACCCGACAGGCCATTTCGGAATTTACGGCGGCAGCTTTGTTTCAGAAACCCTGACCCACGCCCTCCATGAGCTGAAAGCCGCTTACGCCAAATACAAAGACGATCCTGAGTTTTTAGCTGAATTTAATTACGAGCTAAAACACTTCGTTGGTCGCCCTTCCCCCATCTACCACGCAGCGCGAATGAGCCGCGAACAGGGCGGCGCGCAGATCTACCTCAAGCGCGAAGACCTGAACCACACTGGTGCGCACAAAATCAACAACACCATTGGTCAGGCCATGCTGGCACGCCGCATGGGCAAGCCGCGCGTGATTGCCGAAACCGGCGCTGGCCAGCACGGTGTGGCCACTGCAACGATTTGCGCCCGCTACGGCCTGGAATGCGTGGTCTACATGGGCAGCGAAGATGTCAAGCGCCAAAGCCCCAACGTCTACCGCATGAAGCTGCTGGGGGCCACGCTGATACCCGTCACCAGCGGCAGCAAAACCCTCAAGGACGCGCTGAACGAAGCCATGCGCGACTGGGTTGCCAACGTGGACAACACCTTCTACATCATTGGCACTGTCGCCGGGCCGCACCCCTATCCGATGATGGTGCGGGATTTTCAGAGCGTGATCGGCAACGAATGCCTGACGCAAATGCCCGAGATGACCGGTGGCCAGCCTGATGCCGTGGTCGCCTGCGTGGGCGGTGGCAGCAACGCGATGGGTATTTTTTACCCTTATATTTCCCACGAGAAAACGCGATTGATAGGCGTTGAAGCCGCTGGTGAGGGCCTGGACAGTGGCAAGCATTCCGCGTCGCTGCAACGCGGCCTGCCTGGCGTGCTGCATGGCAACCGCACCTACGTGCTGCAAAACGAAGACGGCCAGATCACTGAAACGCACAGCATCAGCGCGGGGCTGGACTACCCCGGCGTTGGCCCTGAGCACGCGTTTTTGAAAGACATTGGCCGTGCTGAATATGTCGGCATTACCGATGCGGAAGCGCTCGCTGCGTTTCATTACCTTTGTCGTACCGAAGGCATCATCCCGGCGCTGGAGTCAAGCCACGCCGTGGCCTACGCCATGAAGCTCGCCAAAACCATGCGCACCGACCAAAGCATTCTGGTCAATCTGTCTGGCCGGGGCGACAAAGACATTGGCACAGTGGCCGACCTGTCAAATACTGATTTTTTCTGCCGCCCGTCCTGCCAGGGTCAAAGCATCAAGGGGGCATCGAACACGCTGTCTTTTGTCAAATGAGCAGAATACAAACAACCTTTGCCGCTCTCAAAAAAGCTGGCCGCAAAGCACTGATCCCCTATGTCACAGCGGGCTTTCCGTTTGCCGATGTCACCCCTGAACTGATGCACGGCATGGTTGCGGGCGGGGCTGATGTGATCGAGCTGGGTGTGCCGTTTTCAGACCCCAGCGCCGACGGCCCCGTGATTCAAAAAGCGGGCGACAAAGCCTTGGGTTTAGGCATAGGCATGTTGCAAGTTTTGGAGATGGTTCGCGTCTTCAGGCTCAAGGACAGCATCACACCCGTTGTACTGATGGGTTACGCCAACCCGGTGGAGCGTTACGACATCAAACACGGCGCGGGCTCAAACGAAAGCGCCTTTATTCGTGACGCAGCAACAGCCGGCGTAGACGGCGTGCTGATCGTTGACTACCCACCCGAAGAATGCGTGGAGTTTGCAAAGCGCTTGCGTGCGCGCAACATGGATCTGATTTTTTTGCTGGCCCCCACCAGTACCGACGAACGGATGAAGCAGGTCGCCAGCGTTGCCAGCGGCTATGTCTACTACGTGTCGCTAAAGGGCGTGACCGGCTCAGGCGCGCTGGATGTCGATGCGGTAAGTGCCATGCTGCCGCGCATTCGCCAGCACGTCAGCGTGCCAGTGGGCGTGGGCTTTGGCATTCGTGATGCCGCAACCGCGCAAGCCATTGGCAAGGTAGCCGATGCGGTGGTGATTGGCAGCAAAATCATTCAGTTGATTGAAAATGAGCCGAGAGATAAAGTCGCACTCGTAGCGAAAGATTTTCTTAAAGAAATCCGTACCGCTTTGGACGTGTAAACCTCGACGCATAAACCTGAAACAAGGAACTCCCTATGTCCTGGCTAGAAAAACTACTACCCCCCAAAATCACGCCCACCGACCCGACCGAGCGGCGCAGCGTACCCGAAGGCCTGTGGATCAAATGCCCGAGCTGCGAGGCCGTCCTCTACAAAACCGACCTTGAAAAAAACCAGAACGTCTGCCCGCAGTGCAGCCACCACCACCGCATCGGTGCGCGTGCCCGGCTGGATGCGTTTCTGGACCCGGAAGGCCGCTATGAACTGGGGCAGGAAGTCTTGCCCGTCGATGCACTGAAGTTCAAGGACAGCCGCAAATACCCCGAGCGCCTGAAGGAAGCGATGGAAAACACCGGCGAAACCGATGCCCTGGTCGTGATGGGCGGCACCGTCCACAGCATTGGCGTCGTCGTGGCCTGCTTTGAATTCGACTTCATGGGCGGCAGCATGGGCAGTGTGGTGGGCGAGCGTTTTGTGCGCGGCGTACACGCGGCCATCGAGCAAAAAGTGCCCTTCATCTGCTTCACGGCCACTGGCGGTGCGCGTATGCAGGAAGGCCTGCTCAGTCTGATGCAGATGGCCAAAACCAATGCGTCATTGACCCGTCTGGCGAAAAAAGGCTTGCCCTACATCAGCGTGTTGACCGACCCGACCATGGGCGGTGTCAGCGCGGGCTTTGCGTTTGTGGCCGATATTGTGATTGCCGAGCCCAAGGCACTGATCGGCTTTGCCGGCCCACGGGTGATCGAGTCTACCGTGCGCGTCACCTTGCCCGAAGGCTTTCAGCACGCCGAGTTTTTGCAGACCAAAGGCGCGATTGACTTCATCTGCGACAGGCGCGAGTTGCGCAAGAACATCGCCAGCTCGCTGGCCATGCTGCTAAAGCAACCGGCTGACGCAGTAGCCTGAGCCGATCACCCCAAAACCCGCACCAGCCACCCCTGCATATCCGCAATCTCTTGCGGGCACACCGAGTGCTCCATCGGGTAGCTATGCCACTCGACTGCATAGCCCATCGCCTTGAGTGCGTCGCGTGAAGCCTCGGCTCTAGGCAGTGCGATCATGCCATCGTGCGTGCCGTGGCCCATGAAGATGGGGACATGCTGGCTCGCTAGGCTGCGCTCTGCTGCGGTTTTGTCTGCGAGTGGCAGGTAGCCTGACATGCAGATCATCCCGGCCAGTGGCTCGGCGTGGCGTAGGCCGACCATCAGCGTCATGGCGCAGCCTTGTGAAAAGCCTGCCACCACGATGCGCCTGGCGGGTATGCTGCGCGCTTTTTCGCCTGCAATCAACGCTTCGATCATGGCCTGTGATTGGCGCAAGCCGGCTTCGTCTTCACGGCGCACCAAGTCAGCACCCAAAATGTCGTACCAAGCGGGCATTTCGTAGCCACCGTTGATGGTGACAGGCATGACGGGCGCGTTAGGGAACAAAAAGCGCACCGGGCCCACGCTGGATAAATCGAGCTGCTCGGCAACCGGCAAAAAGTCGCGGCCATCAGCACCCAGACCGTGCATGATGATGATGCTGGCGACGGGATTTTCACCCGTTTGGGTTTCGATGACTTTGAGTAACATGGTGGTAGCTAGCGTTGATTAAAAAGGCCTGCAATTGGCATCTGGAACCTCTTTGCGGCTCTGGCAGGACTTAAGGGCACCTCTATAAATTACCGTTCGCCCTGAGCTTGTCGAAGGTTCTTCTCGCTAAGTGGTTGTTTTTATTAGCTAAAGGCTTCGACAGGCTCAGCCCGAACGGGGTTTGGTGAATTTATAGAAGTGCCCTTTATTGCAGCGTTTCTTTAAGCGCTGCTGGCATGGGCAGGGGCATCACAGCGATGCCTTCCTCAATCAACTCAATAACCTCACGCGGGCTGGCTTGCCCACGAATGTTGCGGGCCTTCTCTTCGCCGTAGTGCATACGGCGCGCTTGGCTTGCAAACTTGTCACCCACGTCTTCGGTATTGGCCACCACATGGCGCAGGGCTTTCAGGAAAGCCGCCTGCTGCTCATGGCTAGGGCCAGCACCAGAGGCACTGGCAACCAGTTCAGTCGATGCCTCAACGGATGCCGCTGACGCAACAGATGCGTTGCTTGCGGCAGTCGATACCGCTTGCTGCGCACCGAAATTAAGCCTTGGTGCGCTGGGCATTTTTTGAATGCCCTTGTCGGCGCACATCGGGCATTCGACAAGTCCGCGTACCAGTTGTGACTGGAAATCATCCTCAGACGCAAACCAGCCTTCAAATGAATGCTGATGCGTACACTGCAGGTTGAGGACTTTCATAGTCGGCGCTTGGATTGAGTCATTACACGCCCAAAGACTTGACGATGCTGCTGATAGCCTGTGCGCACAGCGTCATCAAGCCACCAGGAAAGATGCCCATGATCAGTATGAGCAGCCCGTTGATGGACAGCACAGTACGGACATCAGCAGGTGCAGAAATCGGCTGGTTGTTATGCGCATGTGGCGCATCAAAGTACATGACCTTGACGACGCGCAGGTAATAAAAAGCACCAATCAGCGACATCATCACGGCAAAAACAGCCAGCACCAGATAGCTGGTCTGCCCAGATGAAATCAGCACCTGCAACACCACCAGCTTGGCATAAAAACCCACTACAGGCGGCAAACCCGCCAAAGAGAACATGGCAATCGCCATCACGCCTGCATACAGCGGGCTGCGCTGGTTAAGGCCCGCCAGATCGCTGATCTCTTCAGACTCGTGCCCTGCCCTTGCCAGCAACATGATGATGCCGAATGCAGCCAGTGTGGTGAGCACATAGGTGATGGCATAGAACATGGAAGCGCTATAGGCCGACTCGGCATTGAGCTGGTTGCCATTGACCACCCCCGACAGCAAGCCCAGCAGCAGGAAACCCATTTGTGAAATGGTTGAAAACGCCAGCATACGCTTTAGATTCGATTGCGCAATCGCGGCCAGATTGCCCACCAGCAAGGAGCCAATCGCCATCAAGGCCAGCATTTGCTGCCAGTCAATCGCCAGCGGCAACAGGCCCTCGACCAGCAAACGAATGCAGATGGCAAAGGCGGCCAGTTGCGGCGCGCCACCAATCAGCAAAGTGACAGCGGTTGGCGCACCCTGATAAACGTCGGGCAGCCACATGTGGAAAGGCACCGCACCGAGCTTGAAGGCCAGCCCGGCGACGATGAACACCAGACCAAAAACCAACACCTGATGCTTGACCTGACGGCTGGCGATGGCGTTGAACACTTCATTGAGGTCGAGCGAGCCGGTAGCGCCATACAGCATGGACAGACCGTAGAGCAAAAAGCCCGAAGCCAGTGCGCCCAGCACAAAGTACTTCATGGCGGCTTCAGTCGCCGTAGCGTTGTCGCGGCGCAGGGCCACCAATGCATAACTGCACAGGGTGAGCAGTTCAAGGCCCATGTAAATGACCAGGAAGTTGTGCCCTGAAATCATCACAAAAATACCCAGCAGTGCAAACAGGCTGAGAGTGAAAAACTCACCGCCGCGCAACATGTCGCGGTCAAACACATAAGGCCGTCCGTAAACCAGCGACACCATGAGCGCGATGCTGGCAAAACATTTAAGCCATGACCCCATAGGGTCAACCACCACCATGTTGCCAAAGCCGTAAAAAGTTTGACCGCCCACCGCATAAGCCGCTTCCATCGCAGCCACCACGGCCAGTGTCAAAAGGGACAGCACGTAGGTGACGCTGCGCTGCGGCGTTTTGACACTCAGATCGAGCAGCAAAATAATGCAGGCCATTGTCAGGAGCACGATCTCGGGATAAACCGTGATCCAGGAGAGCTTGTCAATCATCTTGATTTTCTGGATGGGTTCTGGATTAGTTCAGCTTCGACATCGCCACGTGCTTGAGCAGGTCGGCGACAGATGTGCTCATCACGTCGGTAAACGGTTTGGGATAAATACCCATGTACAGCACGGCGATCGCCAGCAGCGACAACATCAGGAATTCGCGGCTGTTGATGTCGCTGAGGTTTTTGACATCATCGTTGGTAACTGGGCCAAGGTAGACGCGCTTGAACATCCACAAGCTGTAGGCGGCGCCAAAAATAAGCGCACTGGCAGCGCCGAAACCAATCCAGAAGTTGAATTTGACGGCACCCAGAATCACCATCCACTCACCGACAAAACCGGCCGTACCCGGCAAACCGGAGTTGGCCATGACAAACAGCAGCGCAAAGGCCGTGAACTTCGGCATGGTGTTAACCACGCCACCGTAGCTTGCAATTTCACGCGAATGCACGCGGTCATACAGCACGCCGATACACAGGAACATCGCGGCGGACACAAAACCGTGGGCAATCATCTGCACAATGCCGCCGGAAACGCCAAGGTCGTTGAAGATGAAAAAACCGAGCGTTACAAAACCCATGTGTGCGACCGACGAATAAGCCACAAGTTTTTTCATGTCCTGCTGCACCATGGCGACCAGACCCACGTAAATCACGGCGATAAGCGAGAGCGCAATCATCAGCCACGCCCACTCGCGTGCGGCATCAGGGACAATCGGCATGGAGAAGCGCAAAAAGCCATAGGCGCCCAGCTTGAGCATGATGGCCGCCAGCACGGCAGAACCGCCGGTAGGCGCTTCAACGTGAACATCGGGTAACCAAGTGTGAACCGGCCACATCGGCATCTTGACGGCAAAGGCTGCAAAAAAGGCAAAGAACAGCAAGGTCTGTATGGTGCTGCCCAGCGGCAGCTGGTGCCATGTCAGGATGTCAAAACTTCCGCCAGATTTGTTGTACAGATAAATAAAGGCCACCAGCATCAGCAGGGAGCCGAGTAGCATGTACAGGAAAAACTTGAAAGCCGCGTAGATCTTGTTGGGCCCGCCCCAGATGCCAATGATGAGGTACATCGGTATCAGCGTGGCTTCAAAGAAAACGTAAAACAGCAGGCCATCCAATGCAGAAAACACGCCAATCATCAGGCCACTCAGAATCAAAAACGAGGCCATGTACTGGTTGACACGCGTGGTGATGGCTTCCCAGCTGGCGATGATGACGACCACATTGATGAATGCGGTGAGCAACACAAACCACAACGAAATACCGTCAACACCGACGTGGTAATTGACGTTAAAGCGCTGTATCCAGCTGCCCTTTTCAACAAACTGCATCGCCGACGTACCTAGCTTGAAACCGTCGTACAAAGGCAATATCACCAGAAAACTGGCTACTGCACCGATCAATGCGATCCAGCGCACACTATGTGCCTGTTCGTCACGACCCAGCGCCAGCAGCACGACGCCGAAAAAGATCGGCGTCCAGATGGCAAGGCTCAACAAACCCATTTTTGTTCTTCCTTTTTGTTTTTATTTGTTAAGCCAGACGAAGTACGTCATCAACACAAAAACGCCAATGATCATGCCGAAGGCGTAGTGATAGATATAACCCGACTGCAGGCGGCGCACGATGCTGGAAACCCAGCCCACGACTTTCCAAGAGCCATTGACAAACAAGCCATCAATCAACTTTTGGTCGCCACCTTTCCAAAGGCCCATGCCAAGGGCACGAGCACCACGGGCGAGCACATTCTCATTGAACCAATCCAAGTAATACTTGTTTTCAAGCACGGTGTAGATAGGCATGCAGTTGCGCTTGATAGCTGCGGGCAAGGCAGGATTAATCATGTACATGTACCAAGCCGAAGCCACACCGGCAAGCGCCAGCCAGAACGGCAGGGTCGTCAAGCCGTGCAGCGCCATCTGCGCCGGGCCATGGAATATTTTTGCCAGCTCGGCCATGGCCGGGTGTTTGGCCGCGTTGACGATGATCGCGTCTTTCAGGAAGTCGCCGAACAGCATGGCATCGATGGTCATGAAGCCGATCACGACTGACGGGATGGCCAGCAACACCAGCGGTGCGGTCACCACCCAGGGCGACTCGTGCGGCTTGTGCGGCTCGTGGTGCGCATCATGGCCATGGCGGGCATCGGGGTTCTGGTCAAAACGCTCCTTGCCGTGGAAGACCAGGAAGTACATGCGGAAGGAATAAAAAGCCGTCACGAAAACACCGGCCAGCACCGCAAAGTAGGCAAAACCGGCGCCCGGCAACTGGCTGAAATGAACCGCCTCGATGATACTGTTTTTGGAGTGGAAACCGGCAAACAGCGGGGTGCCGATCAGGGCCAGCGAGCCGATCAGCGCGGTGATCCAGGTGATCGGCATGTACTTGCGCAGCCCGCCCATCCAGCGGATGTCCTGGATGTGATGCATGCCCATGATGACCGAACCCGCCGCCAGGAACAGCAGGGCCATGAAGAAGGCATGCGTCATCAGGTGAAAGACCGCCACCGAATAGGCCGATGCGCCCAGCGCGACCGTCATGTAGCCCAGTTGCGACAGCGTGGAATACGCCACCACGCGCTTGATGTCGTTCTGGATGATGCCCAGAAAGCCCATGAACAGCGCGGTGATACCGCCTATCACCATGATGAAACTCAGCGCTGCGTCGCTCAGTTCGAACAGCGGCGACATGCGCGCCACCATGTAGATGCCGGCCGTCACCATGGTCGCGGCGTGAATCAGGGCGGAGATGGGCGTGGGGCCTTCCATCGAATCGGGCAGCCAGACATGCAGCGGAAACTGGGCCGACTTGCCCATGGCGCCGATGAACAGGCAGATGCAGATCACGGTGATTAGCATCCAGTCGCTACCACCCAAAGGATTGGGAAAGCCGAGCTGGGCAATCTCGCCCGACTTGGCAAACACCTCGGTGTAGTTGAGCGTGCCGGCATAGGCCGCGAGCAGGCCTATGCCCAGGATGAAACCGAAGTCGCCAACGCGGTTGACCAGAAAGGCCTTCATGTTGGCGAAGATGGCCGTGGGCTTGTTGTACCAGAAGCCGATCAGCAGGTAGGACACCAGGCCGACGGCCTCCCAGCCGAAGAAAAGCTGCAGCAGGTTGTTGCTCATCACCAGCATCAGCATGGAGAAAGTGAACAGCGAAATGTAGGCGAAAAAGCGGTTGTAGCCTTCGTCTTCTTCCATGTAGCCAATGCTGTAGATATGCACCATGAGCGACACAAACGTCACCACGCACATCATCATGGCCGTGAGGCCATCGACGAGGAAGCCGATTTCCATCTTCAGGCCGCCGACGACCATCCAGGTGTAAAGCGTTTCATTGAAGCGCGCACCGTCGAGCGCCACGCTCTTGAGCGTCATGGCCGAGAGAATGAAAGCCAGCAGCACACCCGCAATGGTCAGCGTGTGCGACAGGCGGCGGCCTATCCAGTTACCGCCAAAAGCGGTGCCAAAAATACCGGCCAGCAGCGCACCGGCCAGCGGCGCCAGGGGAACAGCCAACAGGGTGGAGGCGGAAAGGGTTTGACTCATATTCTTTAGCCGCGGAGCGTGTTGAGTTCATCCACATTGATGTTGGACTTGTTGCGAAACAGCAGCACCAGAATGACCAGACCGATGGCCGATTCGGCAGCCGCGACGGTCAGGATAAAAAACACAAACACCTGGCCGGCCATGTCGTTGAGGTAATACGAGAAGGTCACGAAGTTCATGTTGACAGCCAGCAGCATGAGCTCGATCGCCATCAGCAGCACGATCAGGTTTTCCGGTTCAGGAAAATGCCGATCACCGACAACGCGAACAGCATCGCGCCCAGGGTCAGAAAGTGTCCAAGCGTGAGCATCATGCCTTTTCCTCCGGTGCGGCAACCACGGGGGCCGCCTGCGTGGGCTTTATCTTGACCAGGCTGACGAGCTCGCTGTGCTTGACGCGAATCTGGTCTGCCGGGTTGATATTTTGGGAGTCCTTGCGTTCGCGCAATGTCAGCGCAATGGCTGCAATGATGGCCACCAGCAGAATCACTGCCGCGATTTCAAGCGGATACAGGTACTCGGAATACAGCACCTTGCCAAGCTCCTTGGTGTTGGAATATTGCGTGGCCGCCTGCCCTGCCAGCACAGACGCCTTGGGCTCCTCGCTCAGGCGGAAGCCGCCCATCAGCACCGCCGCCATCTGCAGCGCAATCAGCGCACCCACGCTGGCAGCCAGCGAAAAATGCTTCCAGAAGCCTTTGCGAACGCCGTCCAGGTTGATGTCCAGCATCATCACGACAAAAAGGAAGAGCACCATGACCGCGCCGACATACACCAGCACCAGCATGAGGGCCAGGAACTCGGCTTTCAGCAAAATCCAGAGGGCTGATGTCTGGGAAAAGGCCAGCACCAGGTACAAGGCGGCATGCACCGGATTGCGTGCCGTGATCACCCGGAATGCGGCAAACAGCAGCACCAGGGCGAAGAGATAAAAGAAACCTGTTGTAGCGTCCATGTTCTGCGAATCTTTCTTGAGCCAACTACTCAGGGCTATTTTTCAGGTTCTATTCGCGTTACGTAGGTGGATTCTACCGCTATCGCTGCAAGTTGTTGATTTACATGGTGCTTTTTGGTTATAGGGATAAGCTGAGGTTTCCCTCTGTAAGCGCGCTAAATCAATACGTAACGCGAACAGAGTCATTTTTCAGCGGTACTTGGCATCCGCCGCAAGATTGGCAGCAATTTCAGTTTCGTAGCGGTCACCCACGGCCAGCAGCATTTCTTTTGTGAAATACAAATCGCTACGCTTTTCACCGTGGTATTCCAAGATGCTGGTCTCGACAATAGCGTCCACTGGACAGGCCTCTTCGCACATGCCGCAAAAAATGCATTTGTGCAGATCGATGTCGTAGCGAGTGGTGCGACGCGAGCCGTCTGCCCGCACTTCCGACTCGATGGTGATCGCCACGGCCGGACAAATCGCCTCGCACAGGTTGCAGGCAATACAGCGCTCTTCGCCATTTTCATAACGGCGCAGCGCATGCAGGCCCCGGAAGCGCGGGCTCAGCGGCGTTTTTTCTTCAGGGAACTGAATCGTGATCTTGCGCTTGAACATGTACTTGCCGGTCAGGGCCATGCCCCTGAACAGCTCGGTGAGCATGAAGCTCGATACAAAATCCTTGACGGAGGCGACTGCACTCATGATGGTTTCCTGACTTCAACGTGGTGGCTCATGTTTTCCCGCCGGGCCGCCCCAAGGGAAAATGCGCCCCCTCGGGGGGCAGCGCATTACACGAAGTGAAAAGCGTGGGGGCCATATTCATTTCCAGATGTTGTAAGGGGTCTGCATCCAGACACCTACGACGACGAGCCAAACAAGCGTCACAGGTATAAAAATCTTCCAACCCAAGCGCATGATCTGGTCATAGCGATAGCGCGGGAAGGTGGCGCGCACCCAGAGGAACATCGTGACCACCACAAAGGTCTTGATGCCCAGCCAGATCCAGCCCGGAATCCAGTTGAAGAAAACGCTGTCGATTGGCGACAGCCAGCCGCCCAGGAACAGAAGCACCGCCAGAATCGCCACCAGCCACATATTGGCGTATTCGGCCAGGAAGAACATGGCAAACGACATGCCGGAATATTCAACCATGTGGCCGGCGACGATTTCCGATTCACCCTCGACCACGTCAAACGGATGCCGGTTGGTTTCAGCCAGGCCGGCGATGAAAAACACCACAAAAATCGGCAGCAAAGGCAACCAGTTCCAGGACAAGAAATTGAGACCGTAACCGGCAGCCACGCCTTTGGCCTGGCCCATCACGATGTCGGTCATGTTCAGGCTGGCCGAGACCATCAGCACCACCACAAGGCAAAAGCCTATGGCAATCTCGTAGCTGACCATTTGCGCCGAAGCTCGCATGGCACCCAGAAAAGCGTACTTGGAATTCGAAGCCCAGCCGGCGATGATGACGCCGTAGACCTCCATCGAGGTGATGGCCATCAAAAACAACAGGCCGGCATTGATATTGGCCAACGCCACATCAGGACCAAAAGGGATGACGGCCCAGGCCGCCAGCGCCGGCATGATGGTCATGATGGGGCCGAGCACAAACAGACCTTTGCTTGCCGCTGTGGGAATGATGATTTCTTTGGTCAGCAGCTTGAGCGCGTCGGCAATCGGCTGCAGCAGGCCGAAGGGGCCAACGCGATTGGGGCCCAGGCGGATCTGGGTAAAACCAATCGCCTTGCGCTCCCATAACGTCAGGTAGGCCACGCAACCCATCAGCGGCAGCAACACACACATAATTTTGATCAGCGCCCAGAGTACCGGCCAAACCGTAGCGGGCCAGATGCCGCCCATCAAGCCCTGACCGAAAGCGTGTATCGCGTCAATCATGCGGCCACCTCTTCGGCAGTTGCAGCTATGGCCGCTATGGCCGCTTTTGCCAGCGCATCGCGCGCATCACGTGCATCTGCAGTCAGTTGCAGGGCCGTGGCGCGCCGTACCAATCCATCAAGCTGGTAAATACTGGCGACTACAGGGGTCGAACCCGTAGCAGAGATTGTGATGGCCACCTGGCTTTGATTGCCCAGCCTGTCTGCTGCGACGTGCGAGGCATCACTACCCGCTATCTGCTTGAGCACATCTTGCGAAGACTCGAAGTCAAAGCCCGGCAAGCCAAGCAGATTAGCCAGAACGCGCAGAACTTTCCATGCAGGACGCGCATCACCCAGCGGTTTCACAACTGCATTAAAGCTCTGAATACGGCCTTCGGCATTGACGAAAGTACCAGGTGTTTCGGTAAACGGCGCAATCGGCAACAGCACATCGCTGAAGGCCATGTTGGCCTTGAAGGGACTGAGCGTAACGACCATCTGCGCTGCATTCAACGACTTCACAGCATCAATGCCCGCTGCCGAATCAAACTCTGGCTCGTTGTTAAGCAGAATGACGGCCTTGAGTTTGCCATCCAGCATCTGGCCAGCATTAAGGCCCTTGTCACCTGGCAATGCATTAGCAAGCTGCGCGCCGACGGTATTGGCGGCTTCAGTCAGGTAACCCACGCTTGCACCGGTTTGCTCACCAATCCAGTTGGCCAGTACCAGCAAGCTCGATGCGTTGGCATGATGCGCGGCAGCGTTACCCAGAAGAATGGCTTTGCGCTCGCCGCCCACCAGTGACTTTGCAATGGCTTTGGCGGTATCAGTAGCCTGACCAACAGCAGGAGCCGTAACACCTTTGTCTGCCGCAATAGCCGCAGCAACATCGGCCAATGACTGTGCCCATGATCCGGAATTGCCCAACATCACGTTGGCTATGGGCATAGCCCATGCCTGGGCCGTGGTCAATTCTGCTGTCGAATTAATCGTGCTTAGAGCGCATCCTTGGCGAACGGATTGACGGATGCGCTGCGCAAACAGCGGGTGATCCTTGCGCAGATTTGAGCCGACGACCAGCACCCGCTGCAACTGCGACAGCGACGCGATGGAAGTGCCCAACCAGCGTACGGCCTGCGCGGGAACGAACTCGGCGTTGCGCAGCCGGTAATCAATGTTGTCGCTGCCCAGGCCGCGCATCAGTGAGGCGGCAAGGTACAGCTCTTCAAGCGTGCTGTGCGGACTGACCAGGGTACCTATGCTGGCGGCGCCATGGTCGGCCTTGATCTGCTTGAGGCCATTGGCCACGTATTCAAGTGCGGTCTGCCAATTGACGGCTTTCCACTCGCCACCCTGCTTGAGCATGGGCCTCGTCAAGCGCTCGTCGCAATTCAGGGCTTCGTAAGAGAAACGGTCGCGGTCGGCAATCCAGCACTCGTTGACGTCTTCGTTTTCGAACGGCAACACACGCAACACCTTGTTGTTTTTGACCTGGACAATCAGGTTGGCACCGGTCGAATCATGCGGGCTGACCGACTTGCGGCGCGACAGCTCCCAGGTACGGGCGCTGTAGCGGAAAGGCTTGCTGGTCAGCGCACCGACCGGGCAGAGGTCAATCATGTTGCCCGAGAGTTCCGAGTCAATCGATTGACCGTTAACGGTTTCGATTTCAGCGTGCTCGCCGCGATACGTCATGCCGAGCTCCATCACGCCGGCAATTTCCTGGCCGAAGCGCACGCAGCACGTGCAGTGGATGCAACGGTTCATCTCTTCCATCGAGACCAGCGGACCCGCGTCCTTGTGGAACACCACGCGCTTTTCTTCTTCATAACGTGACTTGCTGACACCATAACCCACGGCCAAGTCCTGCAGCTGGCACTCGCCGGCCTGATCGCAAATCGGGCAGTCCAGCGGATGGTTAATCAGCAAAAACTCCATCACGCCCTTCTGGGCGTTGATGGCTTTGTCGCTCTTGGTGCGCACGATCATGCCCTGCGTGACGAGCGTGGCGCAGGCCGGCATCGGCTTGGGTAGCTTTTCAATATCGACAAGACACATACGGCAATTGGCCGCGATGCTGAGCTTCTTGTGATAGCAGAAATACGGAATGTAGATTTTGGCTTTTTCAGCGGCGTGCATCACCGTGCTGCCTTCAATCACTTCCACCTTCTGACCGTCGAGTTCTATTTCAATCATATGTTTTTTTCCGTGGTTCAGTCCTGCATTGCAGTCTGAATTGCGACTTGGAATGCTGCAGCTTGCGTGGCTTGCGGTTTGATCATGGCCTCAAACTCATGGCCGAAATGCTTGAGCATGGCGCGCACCGGCATGGCGGCAGCATCGCCCAGTGCGCAGATGGTGTGGCCCTCGATCTTGTCCGCCACCGAATTGAGCAGGTCCAGATCGTACTGGCGACCCTTTCCGTTGTGGATGCGGTTCACCACACGAAACAACCAGCCCGTACCTTCGCGGCACGGCGTGCACTGGCCGCAGGACTCGTGCATATAAAAGTAGGACAGGCGTTTGAGCGACTCGACCATGCAGCGGCTGTCGTCCATCACGATCACGCCACCAGAGCCGAGCAGGGAGCCGGCCTTGGCAATCGAGTCGTAGTCCATGGTGCACTCCATCATAATGGCGGCCGGCAGCACAGGTACCGAGGAGCCACCGGGAATGACGGCCTTGAGGGTACGTCCTTCTTTGGCATTTTTCACGCCGCCCGCCAGCTCCAGCAGCTTGGCAAACGGCGTGCCCATCGGGATTTCATAGTTACCGGGCCACTCGACATCGCCCGACACCGAATAAATTTTGGTGCCGCCGTTGTTGGGCTTGCCGCAGTCGAGGTAGGCCTGGCCGCCGTTGCGGATAAGCCATGGCACGGCGGCGAAGGTTTCGGTGTTGTTGATGGTGGTGGGCTTGCCATACAAACCAAAACTGGCGGGAAACGGCGGCTTGAAGCGCGGAAAACCTTTTTTGCCTTCCATAGACTCCAGCATGGCGGTCTCTTCACCGCAAATGTAGGCGCCAAAACCGTGCATCGCGTGGAGCTGGAAATTAAAGCTGCTGCCGAGAATGCCATTGCCGATCAGGCCAGCGGCGCGCGCCTCGTCCAACGCTTCTTCAAAACGCTGGTAGATCGCGAAAATTTCCCCATGAATATAGTTGTAGCCGACGCTGATGCCCATCGCGTAGGCGGCAATCGCCATGCCCTCAATCACGATATGCGGGTTGTACGCCAAGATGTCGCGGTCCTTGAAGGTGCCGGGTTCGGCTTCATCCGAATTGCAAGCCAGATATTTCTGACCCGGAAACTGGCGCGGCATGAAGCTCCACTTCAATGCAGTCGGGAAGCCTGCACCGCCGCGGCCGCGCAGGACGCCCGTCTTGACCTCGGCAATCACCTGGTCAGGTGTCATGCCAGCGACGCTCGTGTCGCCTCCCGATTGATCGCCATCCTGCCCCAGAATTTTGCGCAGTGCCTGGTAGCCGCCGCGCGCCTCATAGTCCTTGAGCCGCCAATTGCTGCCATCAAGGTCTGCAAGAATTTGAGGCTTGATGTGCCGTCCGTGAAAACAGGTCTGTACGCCGGTAGCAGAAAATTGTGACAGCACATTCTGCACCGCCGCATTGTGATTTGAGCTAGATACGAGCGTCATGATTGAATTGAGCCTCGGTCGATTTCAGACCATCGATGAGCTGGTCTAATTTTTCATTGCTCATGAAGCTGCACATCGTGAGGTCATTGACCAGCATCACCGGCGCATCGGCACAGGCTCCGAGGCACTCGGATTGCTGCAGGGTAAAAAGGCCATCGGCACTGGTCTCACCCATGACGATACCCAGTTTGTGCTCCAGATACTGCAGTGCCTTGGCGCCATCATTCAACTGGCACGACAGGTTGGTACAGACATTGATCTTGTACTTGCCCACCGGCTTCTGGTTGAACATGTTGTAGAAGGTGGTGACTTCATGCACGGCAATCGGCGCCATGCCCAGATACTCAGCCACCAGCTTTTCACTCTCGGCGCTAATAAAACCGTGTTCCTGCTGCTCGATCATGAGACAGGCAATCACGGCCGACTGCTTCTGGTTGGCTGGATATTTGGCGACTTCGCGCTCAAAAAGTGCCTTGGTTTTTTCAGAAATGATGGGAGAAGTCATGTGGGTATTGGTCAAAATTTAGCGGTCAATTTCACCGAACACGATGTCCAACGTGCCGATGATGGCCACAGCGTCAGCAATCATGTGGCCACGCGACATTTCGTCCATCGCCGCCAGATGCGGAAAACCCGCCGGCCGGATCTTCAGGCGGTAAGGCTTGTTGGCGCCATCGCTGACGATGTAAATGCCGAACTCACCCTTGGGGTGCTCCACCGCCGCGTAAGCCTCGCCTTCGGGCACATGAAAACCCTCGGTGAAGAGCTTGAAGTGATGAATCAGTTCTTCCATGTTGTTCTTCACGGATTCGCGGTTAGGCGGAGCAACCTTGTGGTTGCTGGTGATCACCGGGCCGGGGTTCACGCGCAGCCAGGCGATGCACTGCTGGATGATGCGGTTGGACTGACGCATCTCCTCGATGCGGACCAGGTAGCGGTCATAGGAGTCGCCGGTTTTGCCGACCGGAATGTCGAAATCCATGTGCTCATACACTTCGTAGGGCTGCTGCTTGCGCAAATCCCAGACAACACCGGAGCCCCTGAGCATGGGGCCGGTGAAGCCGAGGTTCAGTGCGCGCTCGGGCGACACCACACCGATACCGACCGTGCGCTGCTTCCAGATACGGTTGTCGGTCAGCAGGGTTTCGTACTCGTCCACATAGCCCGGAAACTTGTTGGTGAAGTCCTCAATGAAGTCGAGCAGCGAGCCCTGGCGGTTTTCGTTAAGCGCTTCAATCGCCTTGGCGTTCTTGATCTTGCTGACTTTGTACTGCGGCATGCTATCCGGCAGGTCGCGATAGACGCCGCCAGGACGGTAATAGGCCGCGTGCATGCGCGCGCCCGACACGGCTTCGTACATGTCGAACAGCGCCTCGCGTTCGCGAAAGCAGTAAATCAGGATGTTCATCGCGCCGCAGTCCAAGCCATGCGCGCCCAGCCACAGCAGATGATTGAGCAGGCGCGTGATTTCATCAAACATCACGCGGATGTACTGGGCCCGGATCGGCACATCGACACCCAGCAACTTCTCGATGGCCAGGCAGTAAGCATGCTCGTTGGACATCATCGAGACATAGTCGAGGCGATCCATATAAGGCAGCGACTGGATATAGGTTTTGCTCTCGGCCAGTTTTTCGGTGGCGCGGTGCAGCAAGCCAATGTGCGGGTCGGCGCGCTGGATCACTTCGCCATCAAGCTCCAGCACCAGGCGCAACACGCCATGTGCAGCGGGGTGCTGTGGGCCAAAATTGAGCGTGTAGTTTTTGATTTCTGCCATGTCGTATCTCGTGCCGCCTACGGCAGGCCAGTGCCACCGTAGTTGTCTTCCCGAATCACGCGTGGCACGACCACACGATTCTCGATGGTTACTGGCTGGTAAATCACGCGCTTTTGTTCGGGGTCGTAACGCATTTCCACGTGGCCTGTCTGCGGAAAATCCTTGCGGAAAGGATGACCAATGAAACCATAGTCGGTCAGGATGCGGCGCAGGTCATTATGACCTTCAAAGACGATACCAAACAGGTCAAACGCCTCACGCTCAAACCAGTTGGCCGCATTCCACACATCATTGACCGAATCCACCACAGGAAAATCATCAGCAGCACAAAATACCTTGAGACGAAGCCGCTGGTTCAGGCTGACAGACAGCAAATGCGTTGATACGCAGTAGCGCAAGCCATCGTACTGGCCGTCCTTGTACTCGGAGTAATCCACACCGCAAAGGTCAATCAACTGCTCGAATTTGCAACCTGCGGCATCACGCAGCAACGTTGCGGCTGCAAGGTAGTCTGCGGCTGTAACAGTGAGAGTGACTTCGCCCAAGGCGATCTTCAGACTTTGAACTTTGTCGCCAAGCGCTGCATTGACCGCAGCACCAATTTGCTCTGCAGTTGCGGGCGTTGCCAGAGTGGCCTGCATCAAACTCTCGCAATCGTGTTGGTACGGCGGATTTTTTGCTGCAACTGGATGATGCCATATATCAGTGCTTCAGCGGTGGGCGGGCAGCCCGGCACATACACATCAACCGGCACGATACGGTCGCAACCGCGAACCACGGAATAGCTGTAGTGGTAGTAGCCGCCGCCGTTGGCACACGACCCCATGGAGATCACCCAGCGCGGCTCGGCCATCTGGTCGTAGACCTTGCGCAGCGCCGGGCCCATCTTGTTGCACAGCGTACCGGCGACGATCATCAGGTCGGACTGGCGCGGGCTGGGACGAAACAGCATGCCAAAGCGATCCAGGTCATACCGCGCCGCACCGGCGTGCATCATCTCCACCGCGCAGCAAGCCAGCCCGAACGTCATCGGCCACATCGAGCCGGTCTTGGCCCAGTTGACCACCGAGTCGTAACTCGTAGTCATGAAGCCTTCGTTAAACACACCTTCTAGTGACATACAAATTCCTTTTTGGTCAGCTGCTTGATGAGCTTTCGGCGAAAAATGTCGCACTATTGACAGGCCACTAGGGCGGGTCTACTCCCAGTCCAAAGCGCCTTTTTTCCACTCGTAAACAAAGCCTACGACCAGAATGCCAAGAAAAATCATCATGGCCCAGAAACCAACCGCACCGATCTCCTTGAGCGCAACCGCCCAGGGGAAAAGAAAGGCAATTTCAAGGTCAAAAATAATGAAGAGGATGGCGACCAAGTAGTAGCGCACATCAAACTTCATGCGGGCATCTTCGAAGGCCTCGAAGCCGCATTCGTAAGGGGAATTTTTTTCGCTGTCCGGTTTGTGCGGGCCGAGCAGGCGACCCAACACCTGCGGCACAACACCGACACCCACGCCGACCAGAATGAACAAAAGTACAGGAAGGTATTGGTCAAGGTTCATCGTGGACTCAGATTCTGGAAAGCCGTTTTTGCAGTGATGCCAGTTTGCCGTTTGTGGGTTTTTGGGGTCAGAGCCCAAATTCGCCGAGCCTTTGGCTCGCCCGTAGGGTGCAGTGCTTGCACTGCAGCGAAATTGGTGTCTGACCCCAATAACCCCTTTTCAATTTGGTGCGGACGGCGAGACTCGAACTCGCACACCTTTCGGCACTACCCCCTCAAGATAGCGTGTCTACCAATTTCACCACGTCCGCGCTTAAAAAATCACTCCTTAACTGCCTGGATAGCATGAGGAAACCCTGCGGTTTTTGGCCCTCCAAACAACTAAGAGTTTACCCTGCAATCTCGCCCTGCCCTCTAGCCAGGCGCTGCATAACAGCTTATTTCGTAGGGATTTGCGCGGCACCGGACGCAGGCGGCGCGGATGGTGCAGGCACTGCAGCGTTACCTGCGGCAGGAACAGTCATTCCGGGAATTTGGGCTGCACCGGAAGCTACAGGTGCCGGGATGGGCGCGGTCACGGCGGCGCCTTCAAGAACGCTGGTGCCGCTGCGCGGTTGCGCATTGCCATAATAGGCCAGCAGCAAGGTGCAGGCAAAAAACACGGCGGCCAAAACGCCCGTGGTGCGCGACAAAAAGTTGGCACTGCCGCTGGCGCCAAACAGGCTGCCCGAGCTACCGCCGCCGCCAAACGCCGCGCCCATGTCGGCACCCTTGCCGTGCTGCACCAGAATCAGGCCAATCATAACGAGTGCCGTGAGCATTTGCACAGCCAGAACAATGGTCAAAATAGCATTCATATTTACTCCTAATTAGGGTTTTTGGGGTCAGAGTCCAAATTCATCGTGCCCTTGGCACGCCCTTCGGGTGCGATGCTTTGCATCGTAATGAAATTGGCGTCTGACCCCAATAACCCTTGGGCTGCAGCAATAATTGTTAAAAAATCTGCGGCTTTAAGCGAGGCACCGCCGATCAAACCGCCATCAATATCGGGCTGGGCCAGAAGCGTTGCCGCGTTGGTCGCATTCATACTGCCGCCGTACAAAATTTTCACGCGCTCCGCCTTGTCGGTTGCCGCTTTCAGTTGCGCGCGCAGCACCGCATGCACCGCCTGCGCCTCTTCGGGCGAGGCGGTTTTGCCTGTGCCAATGGCCCAGACGGGCTCATACGCCACCACGATCTCGCTGATGCGATGACCGTTGGTGTGAATCACGGCGGCCAGCTGGCGTTTGACAACTTCTTCGGTGTGCCCAGCTTCACGCTCGGCCAGCGTTTCACCCACACACACGATGGGTGTGATGCCAGCGGCCAAAGCGGCCTTGGCTTTGTCAGCTACCAATTGATCTGTTTCAAAATGGTAGTGGCGGCGCTCTGAATGGCCGACGATGGCGTAGCGGCAAGCAAAGTCTTTGAGCATGGCCGCGCTCACTTCGCCGGTGAATGCGCCCGCCTCTTTGCTAGACACATCTTGCGCGCCCAAATCAATAGTGGCCCCTTTTGACGCATGAATCAAAGCTTGGACTTGCGAAAAATAGGCGGCAGGCACACAAACAGCTACGTCACACCCAGCCGCGTTAGAAAAAGGCTTGCCTACGCCAGCAGCCAGGCCAGCAGCCAAGGCCGCCAGCAGTGCCTCATTGGCCGCAAGGCTGCCATTCATCTTCCAGTTTCCTGCAATCAGTTTTTTCATGTTGCTGGTGCCTGCCAGGTCAAAACGATTTTGCCGATGTGCTGATTCGACTCCATCAGCTCGTGTGCTTTGGCGGCATCGGCCGCGGCAAACGTGCTGTAAATCACTGGCTTGATGGCACCACTGGCAATCAGGGGCCAGACTTTCCCCCGCAAGGCCG
The DNA here is from genome assembly GCA_038902775.1 of Polaromonas sp. Classification (GTDB taxonomy): domain Bacteria; phylum Pseudomonadota; class Gammaproteobacteria; order Burkholderiales; family Burkholderiaceae_C; genus Polaromonas. The sequence continues at coordinate 14,483 of JBCKNM010000005.1, read as the reverse complement.
TGGCAATCGCCGTCTTGAACTCCAGAGAACGCGGGCGCAGGGTTGAACCCGTGATAGTCAGGCGCTTGCGCAGCACCAGACCAGCATTGAACTCAGCTTTGATGCCACCCTGTACTGCAATGATGACCATCCGCCCGTCTTCGGCAAGGCATTCAACTTCACGGGCTACATAACTGCCAGCGACCATATCCAGAATGACGTTAACGCCTTTGCCGCCAGTGATTTTCTTGATCGCCTCAGCAAAGTCGGTGGTTTTGTAATTGATCGCATGGTCTGCACCGAGCGACAAACAGGCCTGACATTTTTCATCACTGCCAGCCGTCACGACAACGGTTGCACCCAACGCTTTCGCCATCTGGATGGCCGCAACGCCAATGCCGCTGGAGCCGCCCTGAATCAACAAGCTCTCGCCTTTTTTAAGCGAAGCACGTTCAAACACGTTGCTCCAGACCGTGAAAAAGGTTTCTGGCAGCGAGGCTGCTTCAATATCGCTGAGTCTGCCCGGCACTGGCAAGCACTGCCCGACCGGTGCCACACAAAACTCTGCATAACCACCTCCCGCAACCAGCGCACAAACACGGTCGCCGACTTTAAAGCCCACCATGGCCATCGCTTTTTCATCACCCGACAAAATCACGCCCGCCACCTCAAGACCCGGAATGTCCGAAGCCCCTGGTGGCACGGGGTAGTTGCCGGTGCGCTGCAAAACGTCAGGCCGGTTGATGCCGCTGGCAGCGACGCGAATCAGCACCTCACCCACACCCGCCACGGGCGATGGGCGCTCACACAACTGCAGCACGCTGGGCGCGCCAAAAGACGTGATTTCAATGGCTTTCATGATTTCCAGACGGTTTGGAGAAATTTAAGGCTGTTTTTTTACCCTATTTTAGGGATACAGGTCAATAAACACGGGCGGAGTTTTTGGGGTCAGAGCCCAAATTCGCCGAGCCTACGGCTCGCCCGGAGGGCGCGGTGCGATGCACCGCAGCGAAATTGGTGTCTGACCCCAATAACTCGATCAGTTGCGTTCCTGATTTTGTGCGGGACGATCCAGCAAAACTTTCATCGACAGCTTGACGCGGCCTTTTTCGTCGGTTTCCATCACCTTGACTTTGACGATCTGGCCTTCTTTGAGATAGTCAGAAACCCGCTCAACGCGCTCATGGGCAATCTGGCTGATATGCAGCAGACCGTCCTTGCCGGGAAGCAAATTAATCAGCGCACCGAAATCCAAAATCTTGGTGACCGGGCCTTCATAGACCTTGCCGATTTCAACTTCAGCCGTGATCTCGGCGATGCGGCGCTTGGCTTCGTCTGCCTTGGCACTGTCGTTCGAGGCGATGGTGATGGTGCCGTCGTCTTCGATGTTGATCTGGGTTCCGGTTTCTTCGGTCAGCGCGCGAATCACGGCGCCGCCCTTGCCAATCACGTCACGGATCTTGTCAGGATTGATTTTCATCACATACAGGCGCGGCGCAAAGTCAGACACTTCGGCCTTGGCTTCGCCCATGACTTCCTGCATCTTGCCCAGAATGTGCATGCGTGCTTCCTTGGCCTGCGCCAATGCAACCTGCATGATCTCTTTGGTGATGCCCTGGATTTTGATGTCCATTTGCAGCGCAGTGATACCGGCAGTGGTACCCGCCACCTTGAAGTCCATATCGCCCAAGTGATCTTCATCACCCAAAATGTCGGTCAGCACGGCAAAGCGGTTGCCGTCCTTGATCAGGCCCATGGCGATACCGGCCACATGGGCTTTCAGGGGTACGCCGGCGTCCATCAGGCTCAGGCAGCCGCCGCAGACCGAGGCCATCGACGACGAGCCGTTGGACTCGGTGATCTCGCTGACCACACGCATGGTGTACGGAAATTCTTCCTTGCTTGGCAGCACGGCAATCAGCGCGCGCTTGGCAAGCCGCCCATGACCAATCTCGCGGCGCTTTGGCGAACCAACACGGCCGGTTTCGCCAGTGGCAAACGGAGGCATGTTGTAGTGCAGCATGAAGCGGTCTTCGTAGTCACCGCTCAGGGCATCAATACGCTGCGCGTCACGCTCGGTGCCCAGCGTGGTCACCACCAGCGCCTGGGTTTCGCCACGCGTGAACAGCGCCGAACCATGGGTACGCGGCAGCACGCTGGTACGGATTTCAATCGGGCGCACGGTGCGCGTGTCGCGGCCGTCGATGCGCGGCTCACCGGCCAAGATCTGGCTGCGGACAATTTTGGCTTCGATGTCGAACAGCAGGCCTTCAACGGCCACGCCGTCGAATTCGACGCCCTCGGCCTTCAGGCCCATCTTGGTCCAGGTGTACACCTCGCGCGTGGCGCGGGTGCGGGCCTGCTTGTTGCGCATCTGGTAGGCGGCGCGCAGCTTTTCCTCGGCCAGGGCGACCACCTTGGCAATCAGCACATCGTCCTTGGGCGGTGCTTTCCAGTCCCAGACCGGCTTGCCGGCATCGCGAACCAGTTCGTGAATCGCGTTGATGGCGATGTTGCCCTGCTCGTGGCCAAACACGATGGCACCGAGCATGATTTCTTCCGACAACTGTTTCGCTTCGGACTCGACCATCAGCACGGCGGCCTCGGTGCCGGCCACCACCAGGTCCATTGTGGAATCCTTGAGCTGGGTTTGGCCGGGATTCAGCACGTACTGGCCGTCGATATAGGCCACACGGGCGGCACCGATGGGGCCATTGAATGGAATGCCGGAGATGGCCAGAGCCGCGCTCGATGCGATCAACGCAGGGATGTCGCCTTCGACTTCAGGGTTGAGCGACAGCACATGGATGACGACCTGCACTTCATTGAAGAAGCCTTCAGGAAACAGCGGGCGAATCGGGCGATCGATCAGGCGCGAGGTGAGGGTTTCAAACTCGCTGGGGCGGCCTTCACGCTTGAAAAAGCTGCCTGGAATGCGACCTGCAGCATAGGTTTTTTCGAGGTAATCAACCGTCAGGGGAAAGAAGTCCTGGCCGGGCTTGGCATCGGTTTTCGTAACCACGGTGGCCAGCACCACGGTGCCGTCCATATCGAGCAGCACAGCGCCGCCGGACTGACGCGCGATTTCGCCGGTTTCCATCGTGACCTTGTGCTGGCCCCACTGGAATGATTTTGTAACTTTATTGAAAATGGTCATGTTTTATCTCCACTAGTTTCAAGCACTTGAGGCAGTGCAGAAGGCCCGGAATGGTGGCTGGCAGAACACGATGCCATTCCACAAAATGCCTGTAGTAACAGGTCTTTTTTTGTGGAATGACACAGCGCGTGATCGTTTTGCCTTGCTCCGAAGTAAAAAACGCCTGAGTCAGAAGAACCAACTCAGGCGTCTTGCAGTCGTTTCAGCGCTTACTTACGCAGGCCAAGCTTGGCGATCAGCGCGGTGTAACGGGCAGCGTCTCTGGACTTCAGATAGTCCAGCAGCTTACGGCGGCGACTGACCATGCGCAGCAGGCCACGGCGACCGTGATGGTCTTTGGCATGGGTTTTGAAGTGGGGCATCAGTTCATTGATACGGCCGGTCAGTAGTGCCACTTGAACTTCTGGGCTGCCGGTGTCACCAGCGGCTCTGGCGTTGTCCTTGACAATGTCCGTCTTGATTGATTTTTCGATCATGATTTTTCCTTTGACTTGCGAGCGATGCAGCTTTCCCACTATGGGAGTTGGCCGCTGTCGTCGTGTGCGCCGCCTGTTGGCGACACTTCTGTAGGGCACCTCTATAAATTCATTTTTCAGACAAATTGCTGCGTTGCGCGGTGCTCGCGACCCTCGCATGAGCCCAATGGGCGATGCGACACGCGCCTTGCACTTCATCCCGAAAATCTGAATTTCTATAAGCGCCCTGTAGCCATCAAGACTCAGCGTCTTTTTTGGCACAGCTTTGGATTATAGCCCACCAGGGAGGGTTTTAATCACCCGAAAACCATAGCCCGAGCCTTCCACATCGAATTTGACGCCGGGCGTGCCCTGCCGGTGGCCTGCGATCTCTTGAGTTTTCCCGCTTACCACTTACTGTTTTCTTACAACGATGCCCGGATCGAGTTGATGCACAGCGCCATCAGCGGCTCGGGCATGATGCCGAAGAACAGCATCGCCAGCCCGTTTGCGCTCATCAGCACGCGCACGTCGCCGCGCGGCATGATAGTGGCGGTGTCCGACGGCGCGTCGAAGTACATCAGCTTGACCAGCCGCACATAATAGAAAGCGCCGATCAGGGCGAACAGCACGGCGATCACGGCGAGCCAGACATAACCGGCGTTGATGACCGCCTGCAGCACCGCGAGCTTGGCGTAGAAACCCACCGTCGGTGGCACTCCCGCCATGGAAAACATCAGCAGCAGCATCATGAACGCGTACCACGGGCTGCGCGTACTGAGTCCCTTGAAGTCCTCCAGGTTCTCCGCCTCGAACCCGCTGCGCGAGAGCACCATGATCATGCCGAAAGACCCGAGGTTCATCAGGACATACACCACGACATAGAACATGCCTGCGCTGTACCCGATGAGGTCTCCGGAAAGTATGCCGAGCAGCAGGAAGCCCATATGGCCGATGGTGGAATACGCCAGCATCCGTTTCAGGTTGGTCTGGGCGATCGCTATGATGTTGCCGATGGCGAGCGAGAGCACCGCCATCACGATCAACATCTGCTGCCATTCCACGACCAGCTGCTCGACGCCGAGACCCTGTACCAGCAGCCGCATGATGAAGGCAAACGCGGCGAGCTTGGGCGCCGAGCCGATGAACAGCGTCACCGCGGTCGGCGCGCCGTGATAGACGTCCGGCACCCACATGTGGAAGGGCGCCGCGCCGAGCTTGAAGCCCAGGCCGGCGACGATGAACACCAGCGCGAACACCAGCACCATGTCCTTGCCGCTGCCCTCGGAGATGATCTGGGCGATCCGCGTGATCTCGAGCGTCCCGGTGACGCCGTAGAGCATGGACATGCCGTAGAGCAGCATGCCGGAAGCGAGTGCGCCCAGCACGAAATACTTCATCGCCGCCTCGGTTGCCACCGGCGAATCGCGCCGCAGCGCCACCATCGCGTAGAGCGAGAGCGCCTGCAGCTCCAGCCCGAGGTAGAGCGTGAGCAGATTGTTGGCCGAGATCATGATCATCATGCCCATGGTCGCGAACAACGCGAGCACGAAGAATTCCCCGCCGAACATGCCGCGCGCGGCGACGTAGGCGCGCGAGTACACCAGCGTCACCATCACCGTTGCGTAAACCAGCAGCTTCAGCACGTCCGACATGAGGTCGTCCACGAACATGCCGCTGAAGGTGTAGACCGGCTCGGAGCTCGAGGTGATCCAGGTGATCGCTGCGCAGCCGCCGAGCGCGAGCTGGGTCAGCGCGTAGGTGATGACGCGGTTGTCGTCGCTTACGAACAGATCCGCGATCAGGATCACGCACACCATCACGAGCAGGAACAGCTCGGGATAGGCGGGCATAAGAGGGGTGATGTATTGCACGGTTCTATCTTCCTGCTACGGCAGCTTGCGACTGGACGGAAAAATTCATGGCCGGGTCAAAACATCCATGATCTGCAACGGCGTCGCCGCGCCCACCTGCGCCAGCAGGTGATTCACGCTGGCATGCATCACGGACAACCAGGGCCCGGGATACAGACCGATTGCGAAGACCAGCGCCACCAATGGAATAACGGCGACCAGCTCTCTGATATTCAGATCGGCTAGAGGGGTCGACAGGGATTTTACAACCGGCCCGAAGAGCGCATGCCGAACGATCCGGAGCATGTAGAACGCGGACAGGATCAGTCCGAGGGTGGCCACGGCCCCCAGCAGCAGATGCCGCTCAAAGGCGCCCACCAGGACTAGAAACTCTCCGATAAAGCTATTGGTGCCGGGGAAGCCAAACGAGGCAAAGGAGAAAATGACCCAGAGGGTCGCATAGATCGGCATCGGCTTCGCGATGCCCCCGAAATCCTCAACCAGGCGACTGTGCGTTCGGTCATAAAACTGGCCGATCGCAAGGAACAACGCCCCGGTTACGATGCCGTGATTGACCATCTGGAGAATCGCCCCTTCCACCCCTCTGGAATTGAGCACGAAAATCCCCAGCGTCACGAACCCCATATGCGAGACCGACGAATAGGCAATGAGTTTCTTCAAGTCCGTCTGCGCCAAGGCCATGTAAGCCCCGTACAGGATTGCGACCACCGACAGCGTCATGATGATCGGACTGAAAGTGAGCGACGCCTGAGGGACCATCGGCAGACAGAACCGAAGAAAGCCATACCCGCCCATCTTCAACAAAATGCCGGCCAGGAGGATACTGCCTGCCGCGGGCGCCTCCACATGGGCGTCCGGCAGCCAGGTGTGAAGGGGAAACATGGGAATTTTGATCGCGAAAGCAATAAAAAAGGCCCAAAACACCCAGAACTGGACCGTGGCCGAATAGGACTGGCCCATCAGGCTCTGAATGTTGAAGGTATGCCCTCCCGCGAAATACAGGACGATGATCGCGACCAGCAGCAGGAGGCTTCCCGCAAGCGTATAGAGGAAGAACTTGATCGCGGAATAGATCCGGTTCGGCCCGCCCCACACACCGATGATCAGGTACATCGGGATCAACATCGCCTCCCAGAAGACGAAGAACAGGATAAAATCCAGCGCCACAAAGGTACCGATCATGGCGGCCTCCATGACCAGGATGGCGATCATGAACTCCTTGACCCTGGAAGTAATCGCCGTCCAGGAGGCGAGGACACAGATCGGGCACAGCAGCGTGGTCAAGAGGACCAGCAAAATACTGATCCCGTCCACGCCCACGGCAAACTCGATATTGAAGGAGGGCGCCCAGGGGTAACGTTCCACGAACTGCATCTCGTGGGTGGCCGTATTGAAGGCGAAGAGGACGGCAGTCGAGATCAGAAAGTTCGCGACGGTCAGGCCCAAGGCGAACCACCTCACCCAGCGGTCATTGCCGCGCATAAAACCCAGGATGACCGACCCGGCCAGCGGCAGGAAGATCAGGATGCTCAAGGCGTATTTCATCTTCTGCGCTCTAAAACAAGATCAAATACACCAGGAACACAGAAACGCCCACGACCATCGCCAGCGCATAATGCTGGAGCTGGCCGCTCTGGATCCGCCGCATGCGCAGAGCGCAGGCATGCGTTACCGAAGCCACGCCGTTCACGGCGCCATCAATGACGCGGCGTTCGAAAACCCACAACCATTGAACCAATCGCTCGGTCGGATTGAGGATCAGTGTGAGGTAGGCTTCGCCGAGGAAGGCATCGGCGCGAGCAATGGGATGGGCGGCCAGCCAGAGCAGGCCGCGCGCCCCCTTGCGGTAAAACCAGTCGGTGTCCAGGCTGATCTTCGGCTCCGGATCCAACTGCTTTAAGAGCAGCATGAATCCCAGGGCCGTGAACAGCAGCACCTGCAACGTCCCCACCACTTTATGCATCGTGTACGGCGCATAATCCACCGCATAGGGCAGCAGCGCATAGAGCGTCTGCGGCGCCACCCCGATCCCCACGCACAGCAACGCCGCCAGCCCCATCGCCCACAGCATATTCGCGGGCGGCTCACTCACGCGAATCCCCGAATCCTTGCCGAAAAAGACGTAATACGGCAGCTTGAGTCCGGTATGCAGAAACGTCCCCGCCGAGGCCAGCATCAGCATCAGCCAGATCGTCGTCAGATGGCTCTCTTGCGCCGCCGCCAGCACCATTGACTTGCTCACAAAACCGCTGAACAGGGGAAAGGCCGAGATGGAAAATCCCCCGATCATGTACAGCGTCAGCGTGATCGGCATGCTCCGATACAGCCCCCCCAGCTCAGTCAGCTTGCGCTTGCCGGTCATATGGATCACCGCCCCGGCCCCCATGAACAGCAAGCCCTTGTACAGGATATGCGCAAAGGCATGGGCCGATGCGCCGTTCAGCGCCAGCTCCGTCCCCATCCCCACCGCCGCCACCATGAACCCCACCTGGCTGATGATGTGATAGGCCAATAAGCGCCGGATGTCGTTCTCCAGCACGGCATACACCACCCCGTAGATCGCCATCACCGCGCCCAGCCAGACCAACTCCTCGGTCCCCGGAAATCCACGAATTAAGGTGTAGACCGCCGTCTTGGTCGTAAACGCGCTCAAGAAGACCGCCCCCGTCACGGTTGCCTCCGGATAGGCATCCGATAGCCACGCCGACAGCGGCGGCACCGCCGCATTGACTAAAAATCCGATCAGGATCAAAATCGGCCCGATGCCGTTAACCGCCGTCGGCTCAAACGCCGTGCTGCCCGTCTCGACCAGCTGGATCACCACCCCGCCCAACAGACACACCCCGCCGAAGAGATGCATCAAGATATATCGAAACCCGGCGGCGAGCGACGCCGCATCGCGTTGCAGCCAGATCAAGAAGACGGAGGAGAAGAGCATCACTTCCGAGAAAATAAAGACGCTGATGTAATCGCCCGCGAAAACGATCCCCAGCGCCCCGCCCACGTAGATCAATGCCGCTGCGGAGTGCCCGGTCTTGCCCTTCTCGTGCAGTCCATACACGAACCCGATAAACGCCATGAGGATAAAGATCACCCCAAACAGCCGGCTCAGGGCATCCACCCGGCCCAAGATCAGCTCTTGCCCCAAAAAGGCATAGACCCCATACACCCCGGGTGAGGCGGCCAGAAGCGCGAGGCCCGCCAGCACCGGGATCAGCAGCAGATAGACCCCGCGAAGACGCCCCCGCACCCATGGCAGCAGCGCCGCTCCGAGAAAGAAAACCGCTGCCGGATGGAAAAAGAACCCCTCAGTCATAATAATTCTCGCGCTTCATCAATCCCGCATGCCCGACCAGCTTTGATACCACGATGATCAAGACACAGGAAATGAAGCCGTATACCGCGCTAAATCCCGTCAGCGCCTCCCACCAAGACAGTCCTGCCTTCTTCGGCAGCAGCAGATCTATCAGCAGCAGAGCGACCAGCACGGCATAGAACAGCCACCGCGCAGTCGCACTGACTCGGATCGCTTCCACCCGCGCCACCCATTTCGGCGTTCCGCTCATCGAATCACCTGCTTCGCCAAGGTTAGAAAGGGTTCGGAATACAGGCCCAGCATCACTGTCACCGCCGCCGTCAACACCAACGGCACGACCATCGTCCACGGTGCCTCCTGCCGCACCGCGCTCTCGCCTTCCGCCGGCGCCTCAAAATAGGCCTTGTACAGGATCGGCAAAAAATAAGCCGCATTGAGCAGTGTGCTGCTCAATAACACGATTAATAGCATCGGCTGCTGCGCCTCAATCGAGCCCACTGCCAGCCACCACTTGCTCGTAAAGCCCGCCAGCGGCGGCACCCCGATCAGGCTCAAGGCCCCCACGGTAAATGCCGCCATGGTCCACGGCATGCGTCGCGCGAGCCCGCTCAACTCGCTCACCTGCGTCTTATGCAACGCGACATAGATCGCACCCGCACAGAAAAACAAGGTGATCTTCGCAAAGGCATGGACGCCGATCTGCATCACGCTCCCCACCATTCCCGCCGGGGTCAGCAGCGCCACTCCCAGGATCACATACGACAACTGGCTCACCGTCGAGTAAGCCAAGCGCAATTTTAAATTGTCCTGCGTCAGCGCGATCACCGAGGCCAACAGGATCGTCACCGAGACAAAGAAGGCCGTCGGTATCCCCACCTGCAGCCGCCCCAGCAGAGCCACCCCAAACACGTCCACCATCACCAGCACGACCGAGAACACACCCACCTTCACCACCGCCACCGCATGCAACAAGGCGCTTACCGGCGTCGGCGCGATCATCGCCGTCGGCAACCAGTTGTGCAACGGCATGATCGCCGCCTTCGTCAATCCCGCCATAAACAGTACAAAGATCAGCGTCAGCAGGACCGGATCCGCTCCCGCCGGAAACAGTCCTCCCGGCTTAAACTCCAAGGTTCCCGCCACCATGTAGGTCAACAACAGCGCCGCCAGCAAAAAGGTCTTCGACGTCCCCAGCAGATACACCATGTACTTGCGGCCCCCCGCAAAGGCCGCCGCCGTCTGATGATGGATCACCAACGGATAGGTCACAAAGGTCAACACCTCATAGAATAAAAACAGCGTGAACAGGCTCCCCGAAAACGCCACCCCCAACGCCGCCGACAGCGACAGCGCAAAGCAGGCAAAAAAGCGCGTCTGCGCCTGCTCCTGCAGTGTCCGCATGTAGCCCATCGAATAGACCGTCGTCACCATCCACAAGAACGACGCCACGCCTCCAAACAAGAGCCCCGGACCGTCCACCCGAAAACTAAGCGCCACACCCGGCAGCAACTCCACCACCTGATACTTCACCACCCCGCCGGCCCACACCACCGGCACCATCGACATCACCAGGATAAACTGCACCGCACCGGCTAATAGGCTCACGCCCTCCCGCAGGTTCGGCTGCCGACCCAAGGCCAACACCATCAAACCACCCGCCGCCGCAACCGCCACCGCCAACAACGGCACGATCGATACCACCGGCTCCATCTCGCTCATGATGCCTCGTTACCCCTGCAGGCTGTCGAGGTCGTCGGCATGGATCGTGCGCAAATTGCGGAACAGCGCGATCAGAATGGCCAGGCCGATGGCGGCTTCCGCCGCGGCAACCGTCAGGATGAAGAAAACGAAAATCTGTCCGGCCGGGTCGCCCAGGTAGTACGAGAAGGCGATGAAGTTCGTGTTGACGGCCAGCAGCATCAGCTCGATGGACATCAACATGACGATCAGGTTTGTCCGGTTGAGGAAGATGCCGACGACGCCGATGACGAACAGCAGCGCTGCCAGCACCAAGTAATGCGACAGCGATATCAACCGCCCCCCCCTTCCTTTTTCACCGCCGGCATCGAAACCAGGCGCACCCGGTCCTGGCGGCGCACCGCCACCTGGGCGGCCGGATCCTGATACTTGGTATCCTTGCGCCGGCGCAGGGTGAGGGTAATGGCAGCCACGATCGCCACCAGCAGGATCACACCGGCGATCTCGAACGGATAAACATAGTCGGTATAGATCAGACGGCCCAATTCCTTGGTGTTGCTGTAGTCGGCGGCGGCAGGCGGCGGCGCGGGCGTCTCCCCCAGGCCGAAATATCCTCCGCCCAGCACGATCGCCATGACCGCCACCATCACGCCGGCAACCACCAGCGACAGCGCCAGGTAATTCCAGTAGCCTTGCCGCAGCCGGTCAAGATTGATGTCCAGCATCATCACCACGAACATGAACAGCACCATCACCGCGCCGACGTAGACCAGCACCAGCACGATGGCGAGGAACTCGGCCCTGAGCAGCAGCCAGATGCCGGCGGCGGTGAAGAACGCGAGCACCAGATAGAGCGCCGCGTGCACCGGGTTGCGCGCGGTGATCACGCGCAATGCCGCGAACAGCAGGAGCGCCGCAAAGACGTAGAAGAGGAATAGGAAATTCAACCGCATGAGCCCAAGTATCTCACCGTATCGCGTCCTCAGAAAGGGATAAGGAGGGATAGGAAATTCAACCGCATGAGGCCAAGTATGACACAGCGTCCTCAAGAGTCGTGCTTTCCTTGATGTGGCGATCTGAATCCCCAAGGTTTTTCCGCCCACTGGCACAAACGACATGCAAAGCTGGGCTGCGGGCACAGCCCTACCCCGGCGCAGTCGTCGCTGGGGTCAGGTCTTGCAATCAAGCAGCAATTAGATCGAGATACCGCGTGACTTACAGAGGCATGATTGCAAGACCTGACCCCTTCATTCACGCTATGATAACTTTGGATTCAAAACATCCGTCAGTCTCGCCCGTCATTCCCGCCCGCGCAGCCGCATGCGCAGGCCCATCGGCGTCATGGTGAACGCCATGAGCTCCACGGGGTCCTGGCCGTTGGCGGTGCCTACCTGATCAATGTCAAAACGCCCCAGCAGGGTGGCCATGGCCATCTTCATTTCCAGCAAGGCTAGGTAGCGTCCGGGGCAAATGCGGGGCCCGACGCCAAAGGGCATGGAAACCCGCTTGGCGGAAGTGGCCGCCAGGGTGGGGTCGGCATCGCCCAGCCAGCGTTCGGGTTTGAAGGCAGCGGCATCGGGCACATGGTCTTCACTAATGGCATCGGGGCGCATCAGGGTGATGACCACCGTACCACGGGCTACCTGCACGTCTCCAATCTGCGTGTCGCGCAAGGTCTGAAAACCCATCTGCGGCGCCACGGGTTTGAGGCGCATGGTCTCGTGCGCGCAGGCTTCCACATAGTCCAGCTGGGCCATCTGCTCCAGGGTGAGATCCTTCGCATCGCCGCACACGCGGCGCACTTCGGCAGTGGCCAGGGCCAGGGTGTCGGGGTTTTCCCACAAAAGGTGGATCATCCAGGCCAGTGTGTTGGCGGTGGTGTCTTCACCTGCCAGTAGCATGGTCAGTACATTGCCGGCCACCTGGGCGTCGTCTATGCCGCTGTCGGGCTGGTCGGCTGCGGCAATCATGGCTTCCAACAGATTAACTGGGTGCTGGTACAGGTCGGGCTGCGCCTTCATGCGCTCGCGGGCTTGCACCACAAAACCGTTGACGGCATTCAACACCTCGCGGATGCTGGCGGCAAGTTGCCGGTTGGCGGCGGTGCTAAACCAGCGCCACACCGGAAGCGGCGCAAACATCCGGTGAAAGACGGCGGGGAAAATCCGGTCCAGATGTTTCTGGATCACATCACCATCGGACTCCAGTGTGTTGACCTTGGCACCAAATGCCAGGCCGGCGATGGTGTCCACGGTAAAACGCATCAGGTCCGACTGCAAATCAATCTCGGTGTGCTGGGTCGCGGCCTTGACCCAACACCCTTCCAAACGTTTGGCAACTTCTTGCAACGTCGGGAAGTAGCGTTTGACGTGCACCGGGTCAAACCCCGCCATCACCATGCGCCGCTGGCGGCGCCAAGTCTCGCCATTGGCACCAAACACGCCGCTGGGCAGGCCCAGTTCTTCCCAGACCTCGGTCAGTTTGGCCGATCGGCTGAAGCCATCGGGCCGGTCGCGCAGCAGTTTACCCACCGCTTGGTGGTCGGAGACCACCAAGATTTTTCGGCCGCCCAGTTTGAGTGTGTAGAAGGGGCCAAACTCCTTGGCCCAGGCTTCCATTTGCAAGTGCAGGCGCGAGATTTGGATCTGAAAAGAATTGCCAAAAAAGGGAATGCCTTTGGGACCGGGCAACGCGTCAAAAGTGCGCAGTGCAGCGGGGCGGGGTTGTTCCAAAACGTCTGGGTTCACTGGCGACTTCCTGTTGATGATTCGCCCCGGGCAAAGGAGAAGGAACTACTGTACAGCTAATTTCGGCACGCGCAGCACCTGTGAGGCCTGCGCGGGGTCATCCAGGTCGGTGACCAGCGTTACCAGCCAATTATCGCCATCGGCCTGCACGGCAATGCCCTCCACCTTGGGAGAACCCTGCAGGGCATACACCGAACCCAGCAGGCCGTTGCCTCCCACAATGCCAACAACAGAGCCGACGCAGGGGCCATCGGCCACGCGGTTGGCGGTTCGTTCGGCCACGGCGCAAAACATCCAGGCACCGCCCTCCAGCGCGGCGGCATCGGTCAGGCCCAGAGGCACGCCGTTGATGTCGCCCAACGCCATCACATGCACGTGCTTGAAAGGATAGGAATTCCAACCGCATGAGCCCAAGTATCCCACCAAAAAGTGGCCTCAAAATACGTGCTGACTCTCAGTCGCCGACCTAATTACCCAAGAAATTGCGCCCCGTAGTCAGCAGCGACGCCTTTGGTGACCCCGTGGGCACAACCCTAGCCCGGCGCAGTCGTCGCAACCCCCTTTTCAGGTTCAGCAGGTTCACCAGTCTGTGCGCTGGTCTTCGGGATAGTCGGGTGCTGATTGGCTGGTCATATCCCAGTCCGGCTCGCCCAGGGCACCCTCGTCCGGCTCCTGCGCAGCGCAGTCGTCCCACAACGGCGGCCCACGCGCTGGTAGTTTCAAAATCGGTCTTCTCCTGATTTTCGGTAGTACGTTTTTGCTGGATGGTGCGCAGCTTTGCCGTCAACTTCGCGCCCATGAAATCGGGGTCAGAATCCAGTTTAACTCGGTCTTTTCAGCAAACCGGCGACCGGGCGCAGCACACTGGTCTTACCGCTGCCCGAGGAGCCGCCAAGCCTATAGCCTAATTTCCGCCAAGCTCCAGCCCCGATTGCAGGCGCATGCCGGCTGCAAGCGCGATCATCGCACCGTTGTCGGTGCACAGATGCAGCTCGGGGTAATGCACGCGAATCCCCTTCTGTTTACAGGTGTCATTGAGCTGCTCGCGCAGCAGCGTATTGACACCGACACCACCGGCCACCACCAGCCGCTGTAGGCCGGTTTGTTCCAGCGCCTTGAATGACTTTTTGACCAGTACTTCGACAATGGCCGCCTGTGTGGAGGCTGCCAGATCGGCGCGGGCCTGCTCGCCTCATCGCCATGAGAGTCAGACCCCAATGATCTAATTATCTACACCTTACACTGGCGAATACGTGC